>JARXAQ010000001.1 GCA_029865825.1 Rhizobium sp. | reverse complement strand
TACGATTACTATCTGATGGATGCGCAGTCCGAGAGATCCAACCGCCCCAGTGCGAGGGAGATCCGGCTCGACGGCGACACCAGCAACGACCAACTCGACGGCATGATCTCGACCCTCAACCGGGTGCTGATCGATATGGTCGGCGCCAGCGCCGAAGTCGGTGCGGCGCGGAGCCAGATTTCGGACGATCTCGATTTTATCGAAGGGCTTGCGCAGGCGAGCGATCTCGGCTCCGACAGCCGGCTGCGTGGCGACCTCGGCCAAGAGGACGCCCTTCGCGCGGCGAAAGAGGCGCAGACGCAGTTGCAGGGTTCGGCGCTCAATATCGCCAATGCCTCGATGGCCGGCTGGTTGAAGGTCTACCTGTAAGCTGCTGCCACACCAGTGTATTCCAGGAAGGCGCCGCGCCGGTTATTGCCGGGCGCGGCTTTTCTTCGTGGCAGCTTTGCTCGGGGTTTTCTTCCTGGCGGCCGGTGGATGATCTGTGGGCTTGACGAGGACCGGCACGGTCTCCTCGACGGCTGAAACGGCCGGCTGTTCTGTCTCTGCCGATGGGTCCGGGACGGCGGCGGCCTCCACGACGAGCGGTTCTGCCGGAAGAGAAGGCGCTCCCGTGGACGTTTCGGCTCCGGCATCCGCACGGGGCTCGTCTGCAGCCAGAAGCGGGGTCTGATCCGGAGCGGCAAGTGCTGGGGTGGGTGGGGCCAAGGCCACCTCCGTGACCGTTTCCACGGGGGTGACCGGATCGGCTTCGGCGTCCGCCAACGGCTCTGCGATCAATGCTGTCGGTGCGGTCTCGTCCTCAGGTGCCAGTGTTTCGTGGCCGGCGAGGAGGTCGGCGAGGATCCTGGTCACCTTGATCGCGCCGGGCAGGTCGGTGTTGGTCGAATGGCCGCAAAATGGGACGCGGATGTCGGTCGCAATCTTCGGGCGGGAGTTGAGTTCGCCAAACCAGTCGAGTTCGCCGACGACATCGGTGATGTCGGCAAAGGCGTCGGGCATCTTGATGCGGCCGCCGAAGGTGACGATGCGGGCTGCCGTCGAGAGCGTTTCGAGGCGGGCCGGGTCGCTGGCTTTCAGGCTGTTCAATCCATCGGCGATCACGCGGTTGCCGCGCGAATGGCCAACAATCAGGGTGAAGGACAGGGAGGGATCGGCGAGAAGGCTCGCCACCGTGTCGGCGTCGAGTCCCCGGCTTTTTTCGGCGTCGGCGTCGGTATCGCGTTTGCCATAGGCGCCGAGCTTGGGCCGACCGACCATGTCGTCGATGACCTCGAGATTGCTTCTGATATGGCCGAGCCAACCGAAGAGGAAGGCGCCACCGATCGCCTCGTTGACGATGTCGCCGAGACCGTAGCCGGAGACGACGGCGGCCACGGGCTCACCAATGGCATTGGCGACGTTGCGGGCAAAGGCGGCGGCACCGATGGCCGATCCACCCATGCCGGCGACAGCGAGCGCATGCACGTCGCGGCCACCGCGCAGGCGGTATTCCTCGACGCTATCGCACAGCGTCAGCATGGGACCGCCGGATGGCGGGACGATCATGATCAGGCCTTCGGACGCAAGGCTGTCGCTGATGTAGAAGGTCTCATCGGCCGTCAGCGACTTGACGTCATAATAGAGGGCGTCGACGCCGGTGTTGCGCAGGCGCCAGGGTTCGAGCGCCGCGTTGCGCGCGGGGCGGTGGCGCACCCGTTCGGGCAGGCTCAATGAGCGTGCAAACTGGGTCAGTCCGAAGGCAAATGCTGTTTCAAACATGTCCGTCTCCCGTGCTTTGCTGCGCTGCAACATATCGCGGATCGGATGATTTAGCAAATCATGCTGTAATCCACGGGTGCCGAGTTCGGCGCCTGAACGAGGATAACGGCTCTTGGGCAAAGCTGCCTTGACGGATGCCCGTTTTCGGCGATCTTTCGGCGAGGCTGGGCCTTCAGAGGGATGGACTTGTCTGGCGCAGCGCCTCGCCCGCGATCATCGCGGCGGACATGGCGACATTGATCGAGCGCTGGCCCTCGACCATGGGGATGACGACACGGGCATCGGCCGCGTCGTGGACCGGATCGGGCACACCGGCGCTCTCGCGACCGAAGAGAAGGATGTCATCAGGGCGATAGTCGAACCGGGTATAGGCAACCGCGGCGCGTGTTGAGGCAAGGACGAGGCGGCGGCCTTCGCCCCGGCGCCAGGCGTCGAAGCGTTCCCAGTTGACGTGGCGGACCATGACGGCGCTGGCGAGGTAGTCCATGCCCGCGCGTTTCAAGTTCTTGTCTGATAGCACGAACCCTGCGGGTTCGATGATGTCGACCGTCAGCGCCAGGCAGGCGGCGAGCCGCAGGATCGTGCCGGTATTGCCGGGGATGTCGGGCTGGTAGAGGGCGATGCGCAGGTTGGTCATGGTGGCGTTCTTACGCCAGCCCTCGCGGTCGCTCAAGCGGGCGCACCGTCGCCCTGTCGCAAGACCTGTCGTCACCTGTGGTGCTCGTGCAACAGTTGCGGGAGAACATCGGGACGGACCGCGGTATGGCTGGAAATGCCCGGCACCCGGGGATAGAAGAGGAAGATGTTCAACACGCAAGCGGGAGGGCCTTCGATGGATCAATTCGGTATTCTGCCCAGGCCCCGCCAGCCTTTTGCGGGCGCGTGACGGCGAACTCTTCGCCTCTTTTCTCAAGCCGATTCATCCTGTGGCCATAAGTGGCCTCAATCATTGACATATTGCGCATTCGCGGCGTCTGTCCACGGTCGCCAGCCGGCGCTTCAATAGCTGGAGTAATTCCATGTTCTCGTGGTTTGAAAACCGCCTGAATGCCTATCCGGAGGGCGCGCCGAGCCTGCCGCCGAAGGGACTCATCGCCTTTTGCTGGCACTACACGAAGCCTGCCTGGCCCTGGCTTCTGCTGCTCGGCCTCTGCTCCGGATTGATCGCGGTCGCGGAAGTCGTCCTCTACCAGTTCCTCGGCAATATCGTCGACTGGCTGTCAAATGCCGACCGCGCCACCTTCCTGCAGACGGAGGGGCATACCCTGATGTGGATGGCGGCGCTGCTCCTGATCGGGTTGCCGGTGATCGGGGTGATCCATACCGTCACCATGCATCAGGTGCTGGCCGGCAATTTTCCGATGATTGCGCGCTGGCAGATGCACCGCTTCCTGCTGCGCCATTCGATGAATTTCTTCGCCAATGAATTCGCCGGACGCGTCTCCACGAAAGTGATGCAGACCTCACTTTCCATCCGGGAAAGCGTGATGAAGATCATCGATGTCTTCATCTATGCGGGGACATTTTTTATCTCGATGCTGGCGCTGGTCGCCTCGGTTGACTGGCGGCTCGGCGTGCCGCTCGTCGTGTGGCTGGTGATCTATGCGCTGATCCTGCGCTATTTCATTCCGCGGCTGAGGCGGCTGTCGAGCGAGCAGGCGGACGCACGCTCGATGATGACGGGACGGATTGTCGACAGCTATACGAACATCGGCACGGTCAAATTGTTCTCGCATGCGGGACGCGAGGAGACCTATGCGCGCGAGGGCATGGACGCCTTCCTCGGCACGGTGCACCGGCAGATGCGGCAGATTTCTCTCCTCAACATCTGCGTCGACATCAACAATGCCATCGTACAGTTCTCGGTCGCCGCCCTCGGTATCTGGTTCTGGCTGAACGGCAATGTCACCGTCGGTGCGATCGCGGTCGCGATCGGCCTGTCGATGCGCATCAACGGCATGTCCCAATGGATCATGTGGGAGGTGGCTGCGCTCTTTGAGAACATCGGTACGGTCTATGACGGCATGGGCATGATGACCAAGCCGCACGACATCGTCGACGTGCCGGGGTCAAAAGCGCTTAGCGCACCGAAGGGCGAGATCGTCTATGACGACGTGCGCTTCCACTATGGCAAGCAGAAGGGCGTGATCGAGGGCTTTTCGCTGACGATCAAGGCCGGCGAGAAGGTTGGTCTCGTCGGTCGGTCAGGGGCAGGCAAGACGACGCTGATGAACTTGCTCCTGCGCTTCTACGACATCGAGAAGGGCAAGATCCTGGTCGACGGACAGGATATCTCGCAGGTGAACCAGGACAGCCTCCGGGCCCTGGTCGGCGTCGTGACGCAGGACACGTCGCTCTTGCATCGCTCGATCCGCGACAACATCGCCTATGGGCGGCCGGATGCGACCGATGCCGAGGTGATCGAAGCCGCGAAGCGGGCGAATGCCTGGGAGTTCATCCAGGCGCTGGCCGACCAGCAGGGTCGGTCGGGTCTCGACGCGCATGTCGGTGAACGCGGCGTTAAGCTGTCCGGTGGCCAGCGTCAGCGGATTGCGATTGCCCGTGTCTTCCTGAAGGATGCACCGATCCTGATCCTCGACGAGGCGACGTCGGCGCTCGATTCCGAAGTTGAGGCGGCGATCCAGGAGAGTCTGTTCAAGCTGATCGAAGACAAGACGGTGATCGCGATCGCGCACCGGCTGTCGACGCTAACGCAGATGGACCGGCTGATCGTCCTCGATCAGGGGCGGATCGTCGAGGAGGGCACGCATCAGCAGTTGGTTCTCACCGGCGGTATTTATGCCGACCTGTGGACCCGCCAGTCCGGCGGCTTCCTGCCGGATCAGATCGATCCGGAGGAGGAGCAGGCCAAGAAGCTGCACGCCGAGGAGGCCGCCAAGGCGCTCGACGAAGCCTCCGACGAAGCGGCGGAATGATCGGGCGCCACAAAGGTCTGTCGTGAGCGGATGGGGGCAGGAGTGCCCCCATTTCGTTATGGATTCGTTTTTCATTGTCGATCAGTGACTGGGGATGGGGCAAGAAATGCCCTGTGTCGGGTAAGGTTTTGTTCAGTGCCGTGCTGTCACGGAGAACGGTGGGGTCGTTTCGATCCAGGTTCTCTTTCAAGCGCGGATTTCAGTCGTGAAAAATCTCAAGATCAGAATTCTCCTACCGCTCCTTTTCGGCCTCATGGTCATCGTCTCGCTTGTCCAGGGCGGCATTGCCATCCGCCAGGTGGATGCCGTCAGCACCCATATGGAGGCGCTCGGCAGCCGTATGGAACGGTCGATCCAGATCGCCGACATCGAGGCGCAGCTCGGCGAAGTCCGCCGCCTGAACCTGATGATCCTCAACGCCTCCAATGCGGGCGAAAAGCGGAAACTCGTCGATGCGCTGACTGCGGCGCGCGAAAGCCTGGATGCATCCGTGCTTGCCTTCGACGGGATGGTCGCGCTGCCGACCGTGCGCGAGCGGTTCGATGTGTTCAAGGGTCAAGTCGCACAGTACGAGTCGCTGGGCGTCTCCTTCGTCGAGCAGGCACTCGCCTCGAAGCTCTACCAGGCCAAGGACACGATCGCGAAGATGGGACCCGTCGGCGACGAAGCCGGCGCGACCCTGCACGACATCACCGCCATCAACCGTGAAATCGCGGTGGCGGCACGTGCCGAGGGCAAGGCTGCGGCAGCGGCAGCGCTGCACCTGTCCAGCGCCGCCGTGCTCTGTGCCGCGCTGATTGCGCTCGCCGCTGCCGTGTTCAGTTTCGCGCGGATCGTGAAGCCGATCGGGTTGCTCACGGGATCGATGCGGACGCTTGCAGCCGGCGATACCGCCTCGGTTATCCCCTTCGGTGGTCGCCATGACGAACTGGGCGAGATGGCCGAGGCCGTTGGGGTGTTCCGGCCGAATGCGATCGAGCGGGTCGAGCTGGAGCGTCAGGCCGAGCAGAACCGCTCGCTTAGCGAAAGCGAACGGCTGGCCCGCGAGGCACAGAAGGCGCAGGAGGCGGCGGAGGTGCAGTTTGCCGTGGATGCGCTCGCCGGCGGGCTGCAGCGGTTGTCGGACGGCGATCTCGCCGTCTCGATCGATGCGCGTTTCAGCAATCATCTCGATGCCTTACGCC
>JARXAQ010000282.1 GCA_029865825.1 Rhizobium sp. | reverse complement strand
CACGTGCGTGAACATGGTCATCTCCGAGCGTCTGGAACCTGAAAAGAAGTGAAGCCGGCCGCCCCCCGTTCGCCGGAACGGGATTGGGCAACTCGGTGGCATCGCATATGGGGTTGCTTTTCGGGATCCGCAGGGCTCGTGGCAACCTGTTGCGGCCTCCTCAAATCCCCGACCCGTCGAGCTCCTCTTCGTCTTCACCCTCCCAGGCCGGCGGTCGAACCATCGCATCCGTGTTGACGCCTGGCAGCGGCATCCAGCATTTCAGCTCCGGCTCGGCATAGGCGACGATCATGCCGGGCACGGAATCCGACGAGCGCCAGGCGTCCGCGCCGTAACGATCCCCTTGCGACCAATAGACGAGATCGACGGCGCCCGGTCCCTGTTCGGATGCGCGGATGGTGACGAGGATGCGGCTGCCGTCCCTAGGCGCCGATCGCATGTTGCGCCAGCGGATGGGGTCTTCCATGGTGGTCTCCTCCCGTTGCAGGATCGAGTGTCGCTGTCTGAGCGGGGGCGGTCAACACGAATTCGATCGGGTCCCGGCAGAGCGGCCTGGCAGCCGCCGCCGAGACCTGTTTCATCAGCACGCGGCATGGCATAGGCTGTCGCAGCCCGCCGGATGCTGGCATCCGGGGATATGTCCGAGGCCAAGGGAGATGTCCCGCATGTCGAGCAGTCCCGTCTCCTGTGAAATTCGCTATCGCGTCGACCCGACAAGGATTGCGGAGTTTGAGGCTTATGCTCAAATCTGGATCAAACTCATCGAACGCCACGGCGGTTTGCACCACGGCTATTTCATGCCGCGCGAAAAACCCGCCGATGCGAAGCTCAGCTTTGTGGGCATGGGGAACGAAGGCGCGGCCGACGTGGCAATCGCGCTTTTCACCTTCCCGAACGAGGAAGCTGACGCGAGATACCGGGAGCAGGTGGCAATGGATCCGGAGGGAGTGGACGCGAATGCGCGTTTCGGCGACGCCCCACCCTTCCTCGGCTATGAACGGATTTTTTTGACGCCGCTCTCTCGACCGGCGTGATCCCGACACCGGCGCGCGAATTTTGAACGAAACCTGCCGCAACGCAACACAATTATGCAAACAAATCGTCACATAACGTGCCTTGCCGAATCTCTTGAGCCGCCCTACCTTTCAATCATCGACAACGTAACGAAAGGAAGGTGATCCAATGTCTAATGAGATTTCGGTCTGCGTGTGTGACTTTGGAAAGGGTGTGGTTTTGACGGGGCAGCCCTCGGCCTGACTCAGCCTTCCTTCGGACGGTTTCCCCGTCCGGGTCCAGACAAAGGACTAAACTCATGGGAGCCACCCTCGCGGGTGGCTCTTTTGATTCTATCCTCCGGCAACTCCTGGGGTTAAAAGCCCACCGCCCCGAAGCCCGGCACTTTCAGAGCGGGCCGGGTGATGTCGATGCCGGCCACCAGCCCCAGAAAATTCACTTCGATCCCGCTGCGCACACCGACCGATAGCCCTGCGAGACCGCCGAGGCTCACATGCAGGTCGCGGCCATCGGCGTCGAGCGCGTAGAAGGTGCCGTCTCCGAGGTAGTCGCGCCCCACCGCATCCGGCGGCAGCACGGCGCCGAGATCCGGCACCTCGCGCAGAACATGGGCGACAAACGTGTTCGAGTTCGGCCCCGGATAGATCCGGTAGCCACCAGGCTGGCCATAGGGGTAACCCTCGATTGCCGCCTCGACCTTGGGGATCAGCCGCGCGGCCTCGGCCCCCTTGATCTCCACCACCAGCCGGGGCGGGTTCGAATACCAGAAGGCATCGGGCGCCCGGTGGTTGCGCCGGATCGGCGAACCCCAGCCCACCTTGTCATAACGCTGATAGGCGCCGTCTTTCGTCTTGGTGACGATCCAGGCATGACTGGCGATCGCGCCTTTCAGGCCCCCGGTCATGGCGGAAAACACGTAGATCGCGGCCTCCGGGCTTTCATCCGCCGCCGGCAGCAGGCCGGATGAACCCCATTTCGCCGAACTCCATCCCGAAGGATGCTCCCGGGTCGCCCAGAGGCCGGCCGAAACCAGCGTCGGCAGAACGAAGACCAGCAGCAGGACGGAGACGATCCGGAGCGTAAATTTCAAGCGGGGACCTCGTGCACGGCTAAAGCGTTTGGGTTAGAAACAAACGACAATTCGGGAAATTTGAGGCAAGTCATGAACAATCCGATCACGGTCGAGGTCACGCGCGGTCAACTCGTCGAGAGCCGCCATCGCGGCCTGGCCGTGGTGGTCGATGGCGATGGCGAAATCGTGTTTTCCGCCGGCGACATCGACACCGCCATCTTCCCGCGCTCCGCCTGCAAGGCCATGCAGGCCCTGCCGCTGGTCGAAAGCGGGGCGGCGGACGCCTTTGGTTTCGGCAACCGTGAGCTGGCGCTCGCCTGCGCCTCCCATTCCGCCGAGCCGGAGCATGTCGCAACCGCTGCGGCCATGCTGAAAGCTGCGGGCCGTGACGAGAGCGACCTCGAATGCGGCGCCCACTGGTCTTTCGATCAGGCAACCATCATCGCTCAGGCCCGCAGCCTCGACCGCCCCACAGCACTTCACAACAACTGCTCGGGCAAACATTCCGGCTTCGTCTGCACCTGCGCCCATATGGGCGAGGACCCGAAGGGCTATTCGACCTATGACCACCCGCTGCAGCAGTCGATCCGCGCCATCATGGAAGACATGACGGCTGCCACCCTCGGCCCCGACACGTGCGGCACCGATGGCTGTTCGATCCCCACCTATGCCGTGCCGCTGAAGGGTCTCGCCCACGGCTTTGCCAAGCTCGGCATGGGCCAAGGGCTGCCCCCCATTCGCGCCGCCGCCGCCCGCCGGTTGATCGCGGCCTGCATGGCGGAACCCTTCTATGTCGCCGGCACGAAACGCTTCTGCACGAAGCTGATGCAGGTGGCGCCCGGAAAGATCTTCGCCAAGACCGGTGCCGAGGGTGTCTTCTGCGCCGTGCTGCCGCACAAGGGCCTGTCCTTCGCCGTCAAGGCGGAGGACGGCGCCACCCGGGCCGCCGAAGCGATGATCGCCGCCCTTCTCGCCCGCCATTTTGAGACGGATGGCGAAGAGCATGCCGCCCTGATGCATCTCGCCCAACACGGCATGCGCAACTGGAACGGCATCGAGGTCGGCCAGGTGCGGGTCACGGACGTGCTGTTCGCCTGAATGCACTTCTTGCCGGGATGCCTGCGGGAGTGACAGCGGCTCAGGGTTGCAACGGTGGTTTAACCCTTGCGGGTTAGGCTCGGCGCATGATCGAGAGTGAGCAAGCGACGAGGACGGATTCCATGGATGTTTCGACGAGGGGGCGTGACCGGAGCTCCGACGCCTTTTCCGGCGATACATGGACCGCACGCATCGCATGCAATGGCCGACTGCTCGACCTCGAATGCCTTGAGACCGTTGGTGAACTCCAAGCCCTGAAGGCGGCGTGGCAGGCTCTCGAACAGCGCTGCCCGGAGCCCTTCACCTATTTCCAGAGTTTCGACTGGTGCATGCGCTGGTGTGAGGCCTTCCTCGAGGGCGAGGAAAGAACCGACGCCCAGCCCAAGGTCTACACGCTTTGGGACGGCGCCGACTGTGTGATGATCTGGCCGCTGATGACGAAACGCGTCGCCGCTTCGGTCACGGTACTGGTGCCGCTGTCCGCGCCGATGAACCAGTATGCCTCCCTGCTTTACGATCCTGCCCGCTTCGACCTGTCGCTGGGACGTGCCGTCTTCGAGACGGTGCGCAACCGGCCCGGTCGGGACGCCATCTGCCTCGATCACGTGCCGGACAGCGGGCTGCTGGCCCGGATCATCGACGGGCAGGGCTATTCCGCCGCAACCGTGCTGCAATCCTCCATTTTCGACCTCGCGGGGGTTCCGGACTGGGAGAGCCACCACCGCGCCTTGCCCAAGAAGCAGCGGCTGCAACGCAACAGCCGCCGCAACAAGCTGGAGAAACTCGGCACCCTCGACTACCGTGTTCTGGTCCCAGGCAGTGACGGTTATGCCGAGCAGGTGGATCTTTGCCTTGCCCTCAAGCAGGAATGGCTGAGAAGCACGGGTCGGCTGGGCGGGGACGTGTTCGATCCGCGTTTTGCGGCGTTCATGCGCAATCTGGGCAACACCGGGGGCGAGGACGAAGGCCGCGTCTTCCTGCACGCCTTGACGCTCGACGGCGTTCCGATCGCGCTGGAACTCGGCATGCGCTTTCATGGCGACTACTATTGTTTTCTCGGCGCCATCGACATGGCCTTTCAGAAATACTCGCCCGGCAAGGTGCAGATGGAAAGCGCGCAGCGCTGGGCGATCGAAACCGGCATCCGCCGGTTCGATTTCCTCAACGATCCCTCCGCCTACAAGTCGAGCTGGACGAACACCGCAGAGCCGCTGAGCGCCTGTTACATTCCGTTCAATCGTCTCGGCGAGCTCTATTGCCGTCACTGGATGGCGGGACTTCGCCCGCGCGTCCGTGCGCTGTATCATCGCATCGCGCCGGCCACCCGTGCGCGCCTCCTCTCGGTCGTCGGCATGCTCAGTCGCGTCGTCGGCCGCAACAGCGGCTCGATGAGCCTGATGGTCTGCTGCATTCCATGATCGCCACGCTCCGGCGCAAGGCGCGCGACGTGCTGCTGGATCCCGGCCTGCGCGGCGCGCTCACCAGCATCTCGGTCCGCATTGCCGCCGCCTTCGTCGGGCTCGGCCTGCAGATCCTGCTCGCCCGCCTGATGGCACTCGAGGATTACGGCGTCTATGTCATCCTCTGGACCTGGGTCAGCGTCGTCGGGCAGGTCGGCGTGCTCGGCTTTTATGATTCCGCCGCGCGCTTCATTCCGCGCTACGACCGCCGCGAAAAAGAGGCCCATCTCGCCGGATATCTCGCGACCGGCTTTTGCGCCGTGGTCCTAGGCTCGGTCCTGCTCGCCGCTTCGGCGCTCGCCTTCCTCCTCGTACTGCCCGGTCTGGTCGATCCAGCCTTCCTGCTGCCGCTCGGCGTTCTGGCACTCGGCTTTCCCGTGCTGTCGCTCGAAACCTATCTGACCGGCATCGCCCGGGGATATGGCTGGTATGCCGTGTCGACCATCCCCGGTTTCATCCTGCGCCCGGTGCTGGTCATGGTCGGTGTCGGCCTTGCGCAGGCAGCGGGTGTGCCTCTCGATGCGGTGACGGTGCTCGTCATCGTCGTCCTTGCCTCCATCCTCGTGCTGCTGGTCCAGGCGCTGCTGCTGCACGCCCGCCTGCCGAAGGCGCCGCGGTTCGCCGTCACGCCACGGCGTCGCCGCTTCTGGCTGCTCGCCTCCGTCCTGATGATGCCGGCCATGACGGCGGAAGAACTCTTCGTCTGGATCGACGTGCTGATCCTCGGCTTTATGGTGCCACCCGACCAGGCCTCGCTCTATTTCGCCGCCCAGCGGTCGCTCTCGCTGTCGGCCTTCGTGCAATACGGCTTCATGCTGGTCGCTGCCCGTGGTTTCTCCCTCTCGCTCGCCTCGGCAGACCGCGCAGGGCTGCAGGCCCGCATCACCCGCTCGACCAACGCCACCTTCTGGCTCACCATCCCCTCGGTCGCGCTGACCCTCGTCGCCGGTTATCCGTTGCTCGCCCTCTTCGGCCCGGCTTTCCTGGCCGCCTATCCATGCCTCGTCCTGCTCGGCCTCGCCTATGTGATCCGCGCCGCGACCGGCCAGGCGACCGAACTGCTCGTGGTCCAGGGGCGCTATCGCCTGAGCCTCGCCATCGTGTCGATTTCGGTCGCCACCTGTCTCTTGGCAATGCTGCTTCTGGTCCCCCGCATGGGTATCATCGGAGCTGCCACCGCCATGGTGCTCGTCCAGCTCCTGCGTCTCGCCGTCGTCACCTTTCTGGTCCATCGCCACACCGGCTATTGGGTGCTGGTCCGGCCGTTCGCACGGGTGGCCGGAAAGGCGTGACGCCAGGCGTTGCGGGCTGAGGCCCGAAGCTGACGGGCTGCGATCGCTTTGTCAGGCGAGGATCAGATTCGCACCGCTTGCCTTATAGCCTTCGAGCCGGGCATCCTGCGTGTCGCAGGCGACGATCAGCGCAGTCACGTCCGAAACTGCGGCGATGCCGAAAGGTGAGACGCTGTCGAGTTTGTTGGATGTCAGCGGGCAATAAGTGGCCACGCTGCGCTCGACGATCCGCCGCTTCAGCGCCGCCTCCTCGAAATCCCCGGTCGACAGCCCGTCGGCCGGATGAGCGGCGGTGGCGCCGAGGAAGAAGAGATCCGGCCGGATACGCTCGATCGCCGAGATCGTCGTCGGCCCGACAGCCACCATCGAGTGTTTGAACAGGCTGCCGCCGATCAGGATCACCTCGACCTGGTCGTGCTGCTCGAATTCGGCCGCGATTGTCGGCGCATGGGTGACTACGGTGAGCGGCAGGTCCTTCGGGATCTGCCGTGCGATCTCCGCCGTCGTCGTGCCGCCGTCGAAAAACACCGTCTGGCCGGAATTGATCAGCTTGACGGCCGCTGCCGCCAGACGCCGCATCTCCTCGGTCGCCAGCAGCCGGCGGCTGGAAAAATCGGGCAGGGGTGCGGCG
>JARXAQ010000309.1 GCA_029865825.1 Rhizobium sp. | reverse complement strand
ACATCTCAGCCGTCGACAGTGGCAACCTCGCCGGCCATCTGATCGCGATTGCCTCGGCCTGCCGCGAATGGGCCGAAGCGCCCTCCGCCCATCTTCAGGGCAACATCGACGGCATCGGCGATGTCGGCGGCATCCTGCTGGAAATGCTGGAAAATCTGCCGGACGATCGCAAGACAGTCCGCCCGCTGCGCCGCCGCCTGGAAGAGCGTATCATCGGCTTCAACACGGCGCTGATCGCTGTCAAACGCGAGCACGAATTCGCCTCGATCCGCATCATCAATCTCGCGGTTCTTGCCCGCGACGTCCAGAAACTTGCCGCGAACCTGCACCATGAACTGCGCTCGGACCACAGCGCCGAAGTCGTTCGTTGGACGGAATCGCTGGTTTCGGTCTGCGAAGCACACATCGCCGACACCACCTTCGACCTGTCGAACATCGATCCGCTGCGCCAGCGCCTGAGCCAGCTCTCGGAAAAGGCGCGCGGCATCGCCTTCTCGATGGACTTCACCTTCCTCTTCCGCCCCGAACGGCGCCTGCTGTCGATCGGCTACCGCGTCGACGGCCGGGAACTGGACGAAGCCTGCTACGACTTGTTGGCGTCGGAATGCCGCCTGACCAGCCTTTTTGCCATCGCCAAGGGCGACCTGCCGACCGAACACTGGTATCGCCTCGGCCGCCAGGTGGTGCCGATCGGTGCCCGCGCTGCGCTGATCTCGTGGTCCGGCTCGATGTTCGAATATCTGATGCCGCCGCTGGTCATGCAGGAGCGTCAGGGTGGTGTTCTGAACCAGACCAACAATCTCGTGGTCATCGAGCAGATGAACCACGGCCGCCGCCTGAACATCCCCTGGGGCATTTCGGAAGCGGCCTTCAACGCCCGCGACCATGACATGAACTACCAGTACACCAACTTCGGTGTACCAACGCTCGGCCTGAAGCGCGGCCTCGGCCAGAACGCCGTCATCGCGCCTTATGCCTCGATCCTGGCCAGCCAGTATTATCCGGAAGCCTCGCTCGAAAACCTGCAGCGGCTGCGCAAGCTCGGCGCCCTCGGCGCCTATGGCTTCCACGACGCCGTCGACTTCACGCCGACCCGTCTTCCGGACGGCAAGAAGTGTGCGGTGGTCTACAACTACTACGCCCACCACCATGGCATGTCGATCGCAGCCATCGCCAACGTCGCCTTCAACGGCCGCCTGCGCGCCCTCTTCCACGCCGATCCCGTGATTGAAGCGGCCGAACTTCTGCTGCAGGAAAAGGCACCGCGCGAAATCCCGGTCATGAGCGCGAAATACGAGCCGCAAACACCGGGCAAGGGCCAGGCAGACCTGCTGCGTGCCGAAATCCGCACCGTTACCGACCCGGCCACAAAGGACCGGGAACTCGTCTTCCTGTCGAACGGCCACTACTCGGTCATGCTGACAGCGACGGGCTCCGGCTACTCCCGCTGGAACGGCCAATCCGTCGCCCGCTGGAAGCCGGATCCGACCGAAGATCGCTGGGGCACCTTCCTGTTCCTCCGCGACATGGGCAGCAATCAGTGGTGGTCGGCAACGGCTGCTCCGCGCCGTGCCGAGGACGAGAAGAGCAAGGTCATCTTCGGCGATGACAAGGCGGAGTTCTTCAAGACCGTCGGCGATATCGCAACGACCTTGGAATGCATCGTCGGCACCGAACACGATGCCGAAGGACGGCGCCTGACCATTCTCAACACCGGCACCGAAGATCGCTTCATCGAAGTGACCTCCTATCTTGAGCCGGTGCTGGGTTATGACGACACCGACAGCGCCCATCCGCTGTTCTCGCGCATGTTCGTCAAGACCGAGTTCGGCCGCCGTCGCGACGTGATCCGTGCCGAACGCAACAAGCGCAGCCCTGGTGATGCGGACATGTGCGTCGCGCACCTCGTGGTCGACAGCGCAGGACAGGGCCGCCCGACCGAATTCGAAACCGACCGCCGCCGTTTCCTCGGCCGTGGCCGCACCCTCGGTGAAGCTGCAGCCTTCGATCCCGGCGCCACACTCTCCGGCACCGAGGGCTTCACGCTTGATCCGATCCTCAGCCTGCGTCGCGTTGTGCGCGTACCGGCCGGCAAGAAGGTCTCGGTCATCTTCTGGACGATGGCAGCCCCGAACCGCGAGGAAATCGACAAGGCGATCGAGCGCTACCGCCACCCCGACGCCTTCAGCCATGAACTGATCCATGCCTGGACCCGCACCCAGGTTGAGCTCCGCCACATCGGCATCACCTCGCAGCAGGCAGCCGCCTTCCAGCATCTCGGCCGTTATCTCGTTTATCCGGACACCCATCTGCGGGCCGATCCGGAAACGGTGCGCAAGGGGCTCAAGTCGCAGTCGGCGCTCTGGCCCATGGCGATTTCGGGTGACCACCCGATCTTCGCGCTGCGCATCAACGACGACATGGACATGGATATCGCCCGCGAAGCGATGAGCGCGCTCGAATACCTGCGCCGTCGCGGTGTGGTCGCGGATCTCGCGATCATCAACGAGCGCGCCACCTCCTACGCGCAGGACATGCAGCATGCACTCGACCATCTGGCCGAGAACCTGAAGCATCGCCTGCCGCCAGGACGCCCGCATGTCTTCACCGTGCGCGACGACCTAATGGATGAAGGAGCGACCCTGTCTCTTCTGGCGGCGTCACGTGTCGTCCTACATACCCGCAACGGCAAGATCGTCGACCAGATCAACCGCGCCGTTTCCCTGTTCGCCGCACCCCGGGCCATCGACAGCGATACCGACTGGGTAGGTCTGCCGCCCGCGCTCCCCGCACCGGCTGAGCAGCCAGCGGCGATCGACGGCAGTGATCTTGATTTCTGGAATGGCACCGGCGGCTTCTCTAAGGATGGCGGCGAATACGTCGTCCGCTTGTCCGGCACCACGGCGACACCGCAGCCCTGGATCAACGTGATCACCAACGAACAGTTCGGTTTCCACGTCTCGGCCGAGGGCGCCGGTTTCACCTGGAGCCAGAATTCGCGCGACTACCAGCTGACGCCCTGGACCAACGACCCGGTCCTCAACCGTCCCGGTGAGGCCTTCTATGTGGCGGATCTCGGAAGCGGCCGCTCCTATGCGACCGTGAGCGCTCTGAACGCCGATCCATCGGCACAGTTCGAAACCCGCCATGGCCTGGGGTATTCGACATTCGCGAGCAGTCACGACGATCTTGAGATCGAAATGACCCAGACGGTCGATCGCAACCGGCCGGTCAAGCTCGCCAAGATCCGGGTGAAGAACGCCAGCGATACCGCCCGGACGTTCCGGGTCTACGGCTATGCCGAATGGGTCCTGGGCAACAACGCGGCCCGGACGGCGCCCTTTGTGCTGTCGACCTATGATGAGGAAACAGGAGCACTCCTGGCCTCCAACCCCTATGAGATCAACTATCCCGGCCGCTTTGCTTTCCTCGTAGGTCCTGATCAGCCTGCCGGTTACTCGACCAGCCGCCGGGAATTCATCGGCCGCAACGGCACGATCAAACTTCCACAGGCGGTCGCCCGCCTGTCGAAACTGTCCGACTCGATCGACAGCGAGAGCGACCCGTGTGCCGCCCTGGCGTTCGACATCGAGTTGGCACCCGGCCAGTCGCGCGAGCTGACCTTTTTCCTCGGCGAAACCGACACCATGGAAGCTGCGGTCGACCTGATCAAGTCGGTCCGCACCACCGGGTTCAAGACCGTGCTCGAGGAAACCAGCACCTTCTGGAAGGGCGTCGCGGGCCAGGTCTCTGTTCAGACGGGCGACAAGGCCTTTGACCATATGGTCAATGGCTGGCTGCCCTATCAGGCACTCGCCTGCCGCATCTTCGCCCGGGCCGGCTTCTATCAGGCCAGCGGCGCCTATGGCTTCCGCGATCAGCTGCAGGACACGCTCGCCTTCCTGCTGACGGATCCGAAGCTCGCGCGCCGGCAGATCCTCAACGCGGCCTCCCGGCAGTTCCCGGAAGGCGACGTGCAGCATTGGTGGCTTCCGCGCACAGGCGCCGGCGTCCGCACCATGATCTCCGATGATGTGGTGTGGTTGGCTTATGCCATCGACCAGTATGTCGCGGCGACCGGCGACGAGACCATCCTCGACGAGGAACTGGCCTTCATCCAGGGTGCAGCCCTTGAAGCTGGACAACATGATTCCTTCTTCCAGCCCGGCACGTCGGAAACGAAGGTCAGCCTCTACGAACATGCAGCCAAGGCGCTTGATCTCGCGATCGCACGCACCGGCCAGCATGATCTTCCGCTGATCCTCGGCGGCGACTGGAACGACGGCATGAACCGGGTGGGCATCGAAGGGAAAGGCGAAAGCGTCTGGCTCGGCTGGTTCCTCGCCAGCACGCTCACCAACTTCCTGCCGCATGCAGACAAGCGCCGCGACAAGGAACGCCGCCAGCGTTGGGCCGCCCATGTCGAGACGCTGAAGGCAGCGCTCGAAACTGCAGGCTGGGATGGCACGCATTATCGTCGCGGCTATTTCGACAATGGCGCACCGCTCGGCTCGAACGAATCGCTCCAGTGCCAGATCGATTCGCTCGCGCAGTCCTGGAGTGTGTTGTCGGGTCTCGGTGCCCAGGAACACACGGTGAAGGCCCTGGACGAAGCCGTGAAACGTCTCGTTGATGAAGAGCATGACATCGTCCGCCTCTTCACGCCGCCCTTCGAAAAGTCGACGCTCGATCCGGGCTACATCGGCGCTTACCCGCCGGCCGTGCGTGAGAATGGTGGCCAGTACACCCACGCTGCCATCTGGCTCGGCCTGTCCCTGTTGAAGGCAGGGCGCATCGCGGATGCCTGGCGCGTGTTCACGATGCTCAACCCGATCAACCACGCGCTGGATGCAGACGCAGCCGAGCGCTACCGGGTCGAGCCGTATGTCGTGGCCGCAGACATCTACGGCGGTGACGGCTATGCCGGACGTGGCGGTTGGACCTGGTACACGGGATCTGCCGGTTGGCTTTACCGCTTCGCGGTCGAAGGCATCCTCGGCGTCACCCGCAAGGCAGGTGCCATCCATGTCGACCCCGCGCTGCCGGAACATTGGCCGGGCTACAAGTCGACGGTCGCCTTCGATGGCCGTCAGGTGGAGATCGACGTCATGCGGACGGCGAATGGCTACAACATCACCATCGATGGTGAGCCGCAGCCGACAGAACCGGTTGCCGCAACACCTGCAAAGCCAAAGAAGGCCACGCGCCGTCCCAAGGCGACGTAAAGCCGACCATTGGACGAAAATAAAAGGCCTCGCCGGGATCATCCGGCGAGGCCTTTTTCGTTTCGACTTTTAGGCTCAATAACCCGGAGGGTCAGGCCGAATAGACGATCAGCAGGTCCTTCGCGTCGATCTGGTCACCAATCTTCACCAGAACTTCCGAAATGGTGCCGTCGCGATCCGCATGCAGCGCCGTCTCCATCTTCATCGCTTCGATCGACACCAGGACATCCCCGGACTTCACGGCCTGGCCTACGGCAACGGAAACGGCCGAGATGACGCCCGGCATCGGGGCGCCCAGATGCGCCGCATTGACGAGATCTGCCTTGCGACGGACGGCAGTGCCCGAGGCACCATGGACGCGATCCGGCACCTTGATACGGCGCGGCTGACCGTTCAGCTCGAAGAACACGGTGACCATGCCCTTGTCATCCGTATGTCCAATCGCCTGATTGACGATCACAAGGGTCTTGCCCTTCTCCAGGTCGAGGAACAGCTCTTCGCCGGCCGGCAGGCCGTAGAAATACTGCGGCGTCGGAATGACCGAGACCGGACCATAGGTATCGGCCGCCAGCGCATAGTCCGTGAAGACCTTCGGATACATCAGATAGGAGGCGAATTCGAAGTCGGAGACCTCGCGACCAATCTTCTCCTCGATCATCTTGCGCTCGGCGTCGAGATCCGCATCCGGCAGAAGCGAACCCGGCACAGCAGTATAGGCCGCCTCACCCTTCAGCGCCTTCTTCTGCAGTGCCTCGGGCCAGCCGCCCGGAGGTTGACCCAGATCGCCCTTCAGCATCGACACGACCGAATCCGGGAAGGCAATGTCCTTGGCCGGGTTCTCGACATCGGCCACGGACAGGTCCTGGCTTACCATCATCAGCGCCATGTCGCCAACAACCTTGGAAGACGGCGTCACCTTGACGATATCGCCGAACATCTGGTTGGCGTCGGCATAGGCTTGCGCCACCTCGTGCCAGCGGGTCTCCAGACCGAGCGAGCGGGCCTGTTCCTTGAGGTTGGTGAACTGCCCGCCTGGCATTTCATGCAGGTAGACTTCCGAGGCCGGACCCTTCAGATCGCTTTCGAACGCAGCATACTGGGTGCGCACGGCTTCCCAGTAGAACGACAAGCGACGAATCCAGTGCGGGTCGAGACCCGGATCACGCTCGGATCCACGCAGCGCTTCCACGATGGAACCGAGGCAGGGCTGCGACGTATTGCCGGAGAAGGCATCCATCGCTGCATCCACGGCATCGACGCCGGCGTCAACGGCCGCAAGAACGGTCGCAGCGGCGATGCCGGACGTGTCGTGCGTGTGGAAGTGGATCGGCAGGCTGGTTGCCTCGCGAAGCGCCTTGAACAGCACCTTGGCGGCCGCCGGCTTCAACAGACCGGCCATATCCTTGACGGCGAAGATGTGGGCACCGGCCTTTTCGAGGTCGGCGGCAAGCGCCGTGTAGTATTTCAGGTCGTATTTCGGACGCGCCGAATTCAGCAGATCGCCGGTGTAGCAGATCGCTGCCTCGCAGAGCTTGTTCTCCTCGGCCACCGCATCCATCGACACGCGCATGTTGTCGACCCAGTTCAGGCAGTCGAAGACGCGGAACAGATCGATCCCACCCTTCGCCGCCTGACGGACGAAATACTTCACAACATTGTCGGGATAGTTCTTATAGCCGACGCCGTTCGCACCGCGCAGCAGCATCTGCAACAATAGGTTAGGCGCACTCTCGCGCACCAGCGCCAGACGTTCCCACGGATCTTCCGTCAGGAAGCGCATGGACACGTCGAAGGTAGCGCCACCCCAGCATTCCAACGACAAAAGCTCCGGCAGAGCCCGGGCATAGGTGCCAGCGATTTGCGCAATGTCATGCGTGCGCATGCGGGTCGCCAGCAATGACTGGTGGCCATCGCGCATCGTTGTGTCGGTCATCAACACACGCGTCTGGCTGCGCATCCATTCGCCGAACTTCTTCGGACCGAGCTCGTCGAGCAACTGCTTGGTGCCCGACGGGATCTGCTTGTCGATGAACGGAATGACCGGCTTTGCCGCATCCGCCGACGGCTTCGGACGCCCCTTCACCTCCGGATGCCCATTGACCGTCACATCGGCAAGATAGGTGAGCAGCTTCGTAGCGCGGTCCTGGCGCTTGACCTGCTGGAAGAGCTCCGGCGTCGTGTCGATGAAGCGGGTCGTATAGGTGTTGTCCCGGAACTTCGGGTGACCGATGATCGCTTCGAGGAAGGTCAGATTGGTCGCCACGCCGCGGATACGGAATTCGCGCAAGGCGCGGTCCATACGGCTGATTGCCTCCTGCGGGGTGCTGCCCGAAGCCGTAACCTTGACCAGGAGCGGATCGTAGTAGCGCGTGATGATCGCACCCGAATAGGCCGTGCCGCCATCGAGGCGGATACCGAAGCCGGCAGCCGAGCGATAGGCCGTGATGCGACCATAATCCGGAATGAAGTTCTGCTCAGGATCTTCCGTCGTAATGCGGCACTGCAGGGCATGGCCATTGAGCCGGATATCCGACTGCTGCGGAACGCCGGATTCCGGTGTCCCGATCGCAAAGCCATCCAGGATATGGATCTGCGCCTTGACGATATCGATACCGGTCACGACTTCGGTAACGGTATGCTCGACCTGGATGCGCGGATTGACTTCGATGAAGTAGAATTTGTTCGTGTCGGCATCCATCAGATATTCGACGGTACCGGCGCCAACATAATTAGTCGCCTGGGCGATCCGGAGCGAATACTCGGCCAGTTCCTGGCGCTGCGCTTCAGACAGGTAGGGAGCAGGTGCCCGCTCGACCACCTTCTGGTTTCGCCGCTGGATGGAGCAGTCACGCTCGAACAGGTGAACGGCATTGCCATGAGTATCGCCCAGGATCTGGCTTTCGACGTGACGAGCCCGCTCGACCAGCTTCTCGAGATAGACCTCGTCCTTGCCGAAGGCGGCCATCGCCTCGCGCTTGCCTTCGGTCACGTCGCGCAGCAGGTCCTTGGGATCGCGGATAGCGCGCATGCCACGCCCGCCACCGCCCCAGGAGGCCTTGAGCATGACCGGATAACCGATCTCTTCCGCCAGCCGGTGGATCTCGGCCTCGTCATCCGGCAGCGGGTTGGTCGCAGGGACCACCGGCACGCCGACGCTGATCGCCAGATTGCGCGCCGCGACCTTGTTGCCCAGCTGCCGCATCGTCTCGGCACGTGGGCCGATGAAAATAATACCTGCATCGTTGCAGGCCTCTACAAATTCAGGGCTTTCCGACAGCAGACCGTAACCCGGATGGATCGCATCCGCGCCGGAGAGTTTTGCGACGCGAATGATTTCCTCGATCGACAGATAGCTTTCGATCGGCCCGAGATCCCGTGCCAGATGCGGACCGCGCCCAACCTGGTAGCTTTCGTCCGCCTTGAACCGATGCAGCGCCAGCTTGTCTTCCTCGGCCCAGATAGCGACCGTTTTCAGGCCCAGTTCATTGGCCGCGCGAAAGACTCGGATGGCGATTTCGGAACGGTTGGCGACAAGGATCTTGGATATTGGCAATTCGATCTCCCCAAACGACATGCCAGGGCATTGTGCACCTGCGAACAAAAGTCATAGCGCGTTGTTTTAGGAAGTTCAATTTCCCTTCATCGAAGCCAGAAAGAATCCCTTTTCGTCAGGTAACCAGACCGAGCCTGAAAGACAGCGCCACGACGTGCTGACGATTCTTGGCGTTCAGCTTGTCCTGAATGCCGTTCATGTACCAGTCGACGGTATGGGTCGAAATCTTCAGGATGCGGCTGATTTCGTTCGACGTCAGTCCGTCTGCGAGATAATTCAACACCTCCATCTCGCGCCGCGTCATGCGTGTGTCGATCGGCTTGCCAGGCGCCGTCAGGTCGCCATGCTTGTATTCGACGAGCCGCCAGAATGCCTTCTTTGCGACCGCATCGAAGAGACTGATCTCGATGGGCGACAGATCGATAGGCTTACCGCCGACAGTCATGTTCCCCATCAAGCCACCTCGCCCATGGACCGGGAAGATATAGCCGTCCGTCAGGCCAAAGCGCATACTGTCGGCCAGCATGCGCTCCATGCGCTTGCGATGCGGATCGGCACGAAAGGCGTGCAGCGCTTCACGCCAGCGAAATCCCGCCCGCGCCTGACCAAGATAGCGGATGGTGGGATCGATCAGGACGTATTTTTTGGTGATATAAAGCTGAGGCCAACCCTCGGGCCAATGACCGGCCAACACCAGCTGCATGGGATTTTCATCCGGCTTGGGTTGCCGCACGACACCGTAATAGTCAAAACCATAGGAACGAACGAGTTTCTCGAGTTCCGACACCACGTCGGCAGCGGATCGGCATTCGTCGATGACAACCAAAAAATGTAGTAACTGGTTTATATTCACCAATCCCCCCAAAAGATCTGCGATTAAAAATCATTAAAAAGCCACGAGCGGCCGCATGTTGAAACGCATGAAGCAATATGAACGCTTATTGCCAATTTCCGTTAGGGGAAGTTTAAGACTGAGCGCTGGAATCTTGCAACCGTCGGAGTGTCGAATTCGGCGCGGTCGGACAGGATCTTGCGCACGGACTGCCTCCGCATTAGGCAGTTGAGGCTTGCCTACCCGATCCGGTGGCAACATGGTAAATCCCAAGCATTGGCACCTGCCGTGCCAGCCAGAGGTAATCGCTCGTGTCCCTGCTCCAGGTCTATCTCAAGGCCCTGAAATATCTCGCCACCTACCGGCTGCGTGTTTCGCTCGTCGTCATCGCCAACATCGTGCTGGCCGCCATCACGATCATCGAACCCATTCTGTTCGGGCGTATTATCGACGCGATATCGGAAAAGCGCGATGCGACACAGATTTTGATCCTGTGGGGCTGCTTCGGTGTCTTCAACACCGTCGCCTATGTATTGGTCGCGCGTCAGGCCGACCGGCTGGCCCATGGGCGTCGCGCCGACTTGCTGACGGAGTCCTTTGCAAAGATCATCTCGATGCCGCTGAGCTGGCACCAGAAGCGCGGCACCTCGAATGCCCTGCATACGTTGCTGCGTGCCGGCGAAACCCTGTTTGGCCTGTGGCTGGAATTCATGCGCACCCATCTGGCGACAGCCGTGGCGCTCACGCTGCTGCTGCCGACGGCCTTCTCGATGGACATGCGCCTGACCTCGGTTCTGGTCGTGCTGGCCATACTCTATGTCATCATCGGCCGCACTGTGATGGTGAAGACCAAGGAAGGGCAAGCCTCGGTCGAGGGGCATTATCACACCGTCTTTTCCCATGTCAGCGATTCGATCAGCAACGTCTCCGTACTGCACAGCTACAACCGAATCGAGACAGAAACCCAGGCTCTCAAGGAATACACCGCCAAGCTGCTTTCCGCCCAGTATCCGGTGCTCGACTGGTGGGCGCTGGCCGGCGCGCTGAACCGTATCGCCTCGACGCTTTCGATGCTCGTCATCCTCGTCATCGGCACGCTGCTGGTCCAGCGCGGGGAGTTGAAGGTGGGCGATATTATCGCCTTTACAGGTTTTGCCGGCCTGCTGATCGCCCGGCTCGACCAGATGATCACCTTCATCAACCAGATCTTCGAGGCCCGCTCGAAGCTCGAGGATTTCTATCAGCTGGAAGATGCCGTTCAGGAACGCGAAGAGCGCGCCGGCTCGACCGAGCTCCAGGCTGTTCGGGGCGACGTGGAATTCCGGGATGTCTGCTTCGATTTCGCCTCGACCACGCAAGGCGTCCGCAATGTGTCCTTTGCCGCAAAGGCCGGCCAGACCGTCGCCATTGTTGGCCCAACTGGCGCAGGCAAGACGACCCTGATCAACCTATTGCAGCGGGTCTATGATCCGCAATCGGGCCAAATCTTCGTCGATGGACAGGATATTTCCAAGGTCACGCGTAAATCGCTTCGTCACGCCATTGCGACCGTCTTCCAGGATGCTGGTCTGCTCAACCGGTCGATCAAGGACAATATCCGTCTCGGCCGCGAGGATGCGACCGAAGAGGAGATTATTCAGGCCGCAGAAGCAGCGGCTGCGACCGACTTCATCGAAAGCCGCATGATCGGCTACGACACCCATGTCGGCGAACGCGGCAACCGCCTCTCGGGCGGCGAGCGTCAGCGCATCGCGATCGCCCGCGCCATCCTGAAGAATGCGCCGATCCTTGTGTTGGACGAAGCGACCAGTGCGCTCGATGTCGAGACCGAGGCACGCGTGAAGGAAGCGATCGACCGGCTGCGGAAAAATCGCACCACCTTCATCATCGCCCACCGGCTCTCGACCATTCGCGAGGCCGATCTCGTGGTTTTCCTCGACCATGGGCAGGTCATCGAGATGGGCAATTATGATCAGCTGAGTGCGCTGGGCGGACGTTTCAGTTCGCTGTTGCGGACCAGCGGCCTTCTGAAGGAAGAACCAAGCCCGGCTATCTGATGACGGCGGGCCGACCTACAACATATCGAGCGCATTGAGCAGGCCTTCGGCATGTTGTCGGATGGCCTGCTGCTTGAACGGGTCCATCCGCCGCCACGTCGCATACATATTGGCCATGCGCGGATTGCGCGACAGTTTCTCGCTGTTCCGGTCGATAAAATCCCAGTAAAGCGCGTTGAACGGACAGGCAGACGGGCCGGTCGTGATCTTCGGATCGTACCGACATCCGCCGCAGAAATTGCTCATCCGATCGATATATTTGCCACTCGCCGCATAGGGCTTGCTGGCCATGATCCCGCCGTCGCCGTACAGCGCCATCCCAAGCGTGTTGGGCAATTCCACCCATTCATAGGCGTCGGCATAAACAGCGAGATACCACTCGCAGACTTCTGCCGGATCGATGCCGGCCAGAAGTGCAAAATTGCCTGTCACCATCAGCCGCTGGATATGGTGGGAATAGGCATGCTCGATGGTGTCGCCGATCGCCGCGGCCATGCATTGCATCGCAGTCTTCCCCGTCCAATACATCTGCGGCAGGCTGCGGCTGGCCTCAAGGTGATTGCGCCCGGCATAATCAGGCATCTCGGTCCAGTAGACACCCCGCACATATTCGCGCCAGCCGAGGATCTGCCGAATAAAACCTTCGACCGCATTCAGCGGCGCGCGCCCTTCGTACCACGCAGCTTCGGCACGGCGAACGACGTCCAGCGGAAGCAGAAGCCCCGCGTTCAGATAGGCCGCGATCATGGAGTGGTAGAGATAGGGCTCACCCTTGACCATAGCGTCCTGGTAGTCGCCGAAATCGGGGAGAATCTCGTCGATGAACTGCTGGAGCTCGGCCTCAGCCTGCTTGGCCGTCACCGCGAAGTGGAAGGGCAACAGTGTGCCGATGTGATCCGGAAACCGGTCCTCGACCAAAGCCAGCACCGTCTTGGTGATAGCTTCCTTCGGATGGCTGAGGCGTTTGGGACCCTTGAGGCCCGCGACCGGCGGCTTGCGGTTCTCCGCATCGAAATTCCACTGCCCGCCGACCGGCAGATCACCCTCCTCGAGCAACACCCGGTGCCGCCGACGCATCTCGCGATAGAAATACTCCATGCGCAGCTGCTTGCGATCCCGTCGCCAGTCCCGAAAGTCATCGATCGAACAGAGGAAACGGTCGTCCGGCAAAATTGCGACGGGAAGGCCGAGCGCCTCCGACCAGGTGCCGATCTCGGACGCAAGCCGCCACTCGCCGCATTCGGTCGTAACGACACGCCGTGCCCCGGTCTCGCTCAGCGCACGCTGCACCTCACCAAACAGGTCCTGCGTATTCGCGGGATCGTCGAGCGGCACATAACGAACGTTGAACCTGCGCTCGCGCAGTTCCTCCGCGAAATGCCGCATGGCCGAAAACAGAAAGGCGATCTTCTTCTTGTGGTGGCGGACATAGGTGGCCTCCTGCATGACCTCGGCCATCAGGATGACCGAGCGCTCCGCATCGAGGTCGCGCAGGGCCGAGAGCGAATGGCTGAGCTGGTCGCCGAGAACCAGATGCAGCCGCATGTCGGACGTCACCATTCGATCGGCTGCCCGTCATAGGCAAAGAAGCCCCCCGTTTGCGCCGGCTCCAGCCGGTCCAGCACCGAGAGCATGTTCGCGACGCTTTCGCTCGGCGAGACGCGGTCATGGTTCTTGGAGAATCCGCCGGAAAAGCCAGTATCAACCGAACCGGGATGCAAGCTGACAACGATCGACTTCGGCCGCAGCCGGGCGATTTCGATCGCGGACGTACGGGTGATCTGGTTCAGTGCTGCCTTGGCGGACCGGTAAGAAATCCAGCCGCCGAGCCTGTTGTCGCCGATCGAACCAACGCGCGCCGACAGCACGGCCAGAATGCTCTTGCCCTCGTGGGACAACAGCGGCGCGAAATACTTCATAACGAGTGCGGGTCCGATGGCATTCAGCGCGAATTGCGCTGCCATCACATCCGCCTTGATCGCCTTGATCGTTTTCTCGGGCCCATTGCCCTCGATCACCAGGGCGCCGGTGGCCACGAGCACGAGGTCGAAGCGATGTTCGGCTTCCGCCAATCGCGCGGCCGCAGCTGCCACGCTGTCCTCGTCGGTGACATCAAAGCCATCGCCGCTGCGCGACAGGCCGACAACCTCTGCGCAGGCAGGGTCGGACCGCAGGAGATCCACGAAAGCACCACCGATCCCACCGCTCGATCCGAGAACGAGGGCGCGGTAGCTCTGTCCAAGTGAGGTCATTGCGGCAATGTCTGGCATAGGAGGCTCCTGAACGACAGTTACGCCTCGACTACGTCAGCAAGGCAGTGACCGGATCAGGCGCAAATTGTCTCAGCTGATGAAAAGCGCACCGTCATAGATCGGTATCGTGCCCGGATCGACATCCAGCAGTCGGCAGATCAGGCCCGCTATCAAGGTTTGCTTCAGGACCACGTCCGGCCCGAGGCGAAAGCCGAGGGCATAAAAAGGAACCTCGGTCTCGTCCGGCGTCGGTCCGGCATGATTACCGTCATCGCCCATGCCATGGTCGGCCGTGACGATGATACGGTATCCGGAATCGATCCATCCGGGGAGATGGCGCGCGAGCAGGTCCCCTTGGGCTCGGGCAGCATTGCGATAACCAATGCTGTCACCGCCGTGTTTATGGCCGGCGTCATCGACATTCATCGGATGCAGCAGCAGGAAATCCGGCGCCTTGGCGCGGATCAGCCATTCGGCATCGGCAAACAGATGGCTGTCGGGATACTGATCGTCCCAATAGAACAGCCCGTGGGTGATATCGCCAGAGCCGTCGATCAGGATCCGATCGCGATGGCGATCAAAGGGGCAGGAGACATAGAGCTCGGAGACCCAATGATAGGCTGCGGCAGCCGTAACATTACCCTCGAGCCGGCATCGGGCAAAGAGATTGTCCCCTTCCGATCGCCGCACGACACCATTGCTGACAACACCATGATCGACAGGTTTTCGCCCCGTGAGAAGCGTCTCGTAAAGCGGCGTCGACATCGCAGGCAGTTCGCAGGCTACTTTGCGAACCTCCGCTCGGTCTTCAGCCACCAGACCTTCGAGATAGCCCAGACAGGTTCGGGCCGCGTCGTAACGCAGCCCGTCGAGAACGATGAGAATAACCTTTGTCATGGGGCGCAACTTGCCATGCGATCCGCGAAAGGCAAGCCTAGTGCGCGATGATTACAGGATCGGCTTGCCGCCGGTGACCGCGATGGTAGCACCCGAGACATAGCTCGAAAGGGGGTCGGCCAGCATGACATAGGCGGTCTGCAATTCCGCCGGCTGACCAGGGCGCCCCATCGGCACCTGTTTACCGAAATTCTTTACGGACTCCTCCGGCATGGTCGACGGGATGAGCGGTGTCCAGATCGGCCCCGGCGCGACCGAGTTGGCGCGGATGCCTTTCTCCGCCAGCATCTGCGCAAGCCCGGCGGTGAAATTCTGGATCGCGCCCTTCGTCGTCGCATAGGCGAGCAGTGAGGGATTGGGATTGTCCGAATTGATCGAAGCCGTGTTGATGATCGATCCGCCCTGCTTCATGTGCGGCACGGCGGCCTTGGTGAGGTAGAACATCGCATGGATATTGACCCGGAAGGTCAGTTCCCATTCCTCGTCCGGGATTTGGGTAATGTCGTCGAAGGTCGCCTGATGGGCGGCATTGTTGACGAGGATATCCACGCCACCGAGTTCCCGAACAGCGGTATCGACGATCAGACGGCAATGATCAGCATTCTGGATATCGCCGGATACGAGGACGGCCTTGCGGCCGGCGTCCTCGACCAGACGCTTGGTTTCCTCGGCGTCTTCCTGCTCATCGATATAGGATATCAGAACGTCGGCACCTTCACGGGCATAGGCTATCGCAACCGCCCGCCCGATGCCGCTGTCGCCACCGGTGATGATGGCTTTCAGTCCGGCAAGTTTTCCCGAGCCCTTGTAGCTCGTTTCGCCATGGTCAGGCCTCGGGTTCATGTCGCGCGTCTGGCCCGGTATGGGAACTTTCGGCTGGTCGAACGGCGGTGTGGGATAGTCTGCCATGATGTTTCTCCTTGTCTGGGGTCCTGGGACAAACCGGTCAGGAGGGCAGAGGTTCCGCAGAACGATTGCATGCCGCAGAAGCAAAAGGCCAGCTGAACGCCGGCCTTCCCAATCGAGTTTTGGTCAACCGCGCCAGACAGCGACGGCCTGCGGTTTCAGCACCGTCTCGCCGGTAACGGGGGTTGCCCCTTGCGGCAAAGGCCAGTCTTCCGTTCCGTAGTTGAAGGCGAAGGTCAGCTCGCCACGCCGGCGGATACGGATGAAATCCGGGACCGGCAGCGTGTCGAGTTTTGCCTCGTCGGCAGCCAGCGACAGCACGCTTGCGAGCAGATCCTCATCGGCCCAGCAGGCGAGATAAAGCATCTGGCCCTTCTGTGTCAGTGCCGGATCCCCGTTCTCGAAGCGGGCGAGGACCTCGGCCGAAGCCTGGATCGTCTCACGCCAGCGGATGCCAGACCCTGAGACCGCGCCAGACACCTTGTCTGAGAGGCCAGGTCGCAGCGTCGACACCTGGATCACCCGGTTGCCGGTTGCCGCACCGAGCGGCCCGGGCGGCAGGTTACCAGGGATCACAAAATTGCGGTCGCGCGATCCCGTGCGAGCGCCGATCAACACCGTTCCCGTCGCCGCTTCGATCGCCGCGCGCGCCTCTTCGGTCACCTCGGTCATGCATGGCACGACAACGAGGGCATAGCCTTCAAGCGAGGCACCCGGACGGACGAAATCCACGTCGAGACCAAGGCGTCGAAGAGCCTCATACCAGCGGAAGCACAATTCCTCGTAGCGGAAGTCCTTGCCTTGCGGCTGGATCATCGTCGTCCAGTAGCTCTGGTAGTCGAAGACGAGGGCCACCGAGGCCTTTTGCGTTTCCGGCAGCGGTCCAAGTGCCGCCAATTCCCTGGCAACCTGCTGTGCCTCGAGGCCGCCCGGCGAAAGCTCATCGAGGCCGGCCATATTCAGACCGGCATGCATCTGCTCTTGCGCGAAGGTCGCCTGGCGCCAGCGGAAGTAGCTGACGACATCCGCACCATGTGCCAAGGCTTCCCAGGTCCAGAGCCGCACCATGCCGGGTTTCGGCACCGGGTTCCAAGGGGCCCAGTTCACCGGCCCCGGTTGTTGCTCCATCACCCAGAAACGACCCTTGCCGACGGCGCGGTAGAGATCGTGGTGGTAAGGCGCAATATCCGGATGCGAGGTCTCCGCCCAGCGATTGCGCTCGACCTCCGAGAAGGGAAACTTCTCGACGAAGCCGATCGGATAGCTGTCCCAGGAGGCAAGATCGAGATTGTCGCCCACCTTGAAGGGGTCGCAATCGGAGACGAAGCCCA
>JARXAQ010000159.1 GCA_029865825.1 Rhizobium sp. | reverse complement strand
GGACTTCACCGGCGTTCCCGCCGTTGTTGACCTGGCTGCCATGCGTGACGGCATCAAGAACCTGGGCGGCGATCCGGAAAAGATCAACCCGCTGGTTCCCGTCGACCTCGTCATCGACCACTCTGTTATCGTTGATGAATTCGGCACGCCGCAGGCCTTCGCCCGCAACGTGGAGCTGGAATACCAGCGCAACGGCGAGCGCTACCGCTTCCTGAAGTGGGGCCAGCAGGCCTTCAAGAACTTCCGCGTCGTTCCTCCGGGCACCGGCATCTGTCACCAGGTGAACCTCGAATACCTCGGCCAGACCGTCTGGACCAAGGACGAGGACGGCGAAACCACCGCTTATCCCGACACCTGCGTCGGCACCGATTCGCACACGACCATGATCAATGGTCTTGGTGTTCTCGGCTGGGGCGTCGGCGGCATCGAAGCCGAAGCTGCAATGCTCGGCCAGCCGGTGTCCATGCTGCTGCCTGAGGTCATCGGCTTCAAGCTGACCGGCAAGGTCAAGGAAGGCGTCACCGCCACCGACCTCGTGCTCACCGTTGTGCAGATGCTGCGCAAGAAGGGCGTTGTTTCCAAGTTCGTCGAATTCTTCGGCCCTGGCCTGGATTCGATGTCGCTGGCAGACCGTGCGACCATCGGCAACATGGGCCCGGAATACGGGGCAACCTGTGGCTTCTTCCCGGTCGACGGCGAAACGATCAACTACCTCACCATGTCGGGCCGCACCAAGGACCGGATTGCTCTGGTTGAAGCCTATTCCAAGGCGCAGGGCATGTGGCGCGATAGCGACGGCGCGGATCTCGTCTTCACCGATACGCTGGAACTCGACCTTGGCGACGTTGTGCCGTCCATGGCCGGCCCGAAGCGTCCGGAAGGCCGCCTGCCGCTCGAAACCATTGCTCCGAACTTCGCAACGGCTCTGGAAGGCGACTACAAGAAGCCCGGTCAGTTGAACAACCGCTACGCTGTTGAAGGCACTGACTTCGATCTCGGCCATGGCGATGTGGCGATTGCCGCGATCACGTCCTGCACCAACACCTCCAACCCGAGCGTGTTGATTGCAGCTGGTCTGCTCGCCCGCAATGCCGTTGCCAAGGGCCTGAAGTCCAAGCCGTGGGTCAAGACTTCGCTTGCTCCCGGATCGCAGGTTGTCGGCGAATATCTGGCCAAGTCCGGCCTGCAGGTATCGCTGGATGCACTCGGTTTCAACCTCGTCGGCTTCGGCTGCACGACTTGCATCGGCAACTCCGGCCCGCTGCCGGCGCCGATCTCCAAGACCATCAACGACAAGGGTCTGATCACCGCTGGCGTGTTGTCGGGCAACCGCAACTTCGAAGGCCGTATCTCGCCGGACGTTCAGGCCAACTACCTGGCTTCCCCGCCGCTCGTCGTCGCCTATGCGCTGGCCGGTTCGGTCCAGAAGGATCTGACCACGGAGCCTCTCGGCGAAGATCAGGACGGCAATCCGGTGTTCCTCAAGGACATCTGGCCGACCTCGAAGGAAATCCAGGAATTCATCCTGAAATACGTCACCCGCGAACTTTACGAATCGAAGTATGCCGACGTGTTCAAGGGTGACGAGAACTGGCAGGCCGTGCAGATCCCGCCGGGCCAGACCTATGCCTGGGAAGACGCGTCGACCTATGTGCAGAACCCGCCCTACTTCGTCGGCATGGGCAAGACCGGTTCGGGCGTTACCAACATCGTCGGTGCGCGCGTTCTGGGCCTCTTCGGCGACAAGATCACCACCGACCACATTTCGCCGGCTGGTTCGATCAAGGCTGCCTCTCCGGCAGGTGCGTATCTGATTGAGCACGGCGTCGGTGTCGCCGACTTCAACCAGTACGGCACGCGTCGCGGCAACCACGAAGTGATGATGCGCGGCACCTTCGCCAATATCCGCATCCGCAACCACATGCTCGGCCCGAACGGCAAGGAAGGTGGCTACACCATCCACTATCCGTCCAAGGAAGAGATGTCGATTTACGATGCGGCCATGCAGTACAAGGCCGAAGGCACCCCGCTGGTGATCTTTGCCGGCGTCGAATACGGCAACGGTTCGTCGCGTGACTGGGCGGCCAAGGGCACCAACCTGCTTGGCGTTCGCGCCGTCGTTGCCCAGTCGTTCGAGCGCATCCACCGCTCGAACCTGGTCGGCATGGGCGTGATCCCGTTCTGCTTCGAGGAAGGCACCACTTGGGCCTCGCTCAACCTGAAGGGTGACGAGACCGTGACGATCGAAGGGCTCGACGGCGAGATCAAGCCGCGCGAGAAGAAGATCGCCAAGATCAGCTACAGCGACGGTACTGTGAAGGACGTCCCGCTGGTCTGCCGGATCGATACGCTCGATGAGGTCACTTACGTCAACAACGGCGGCATTCTCCAGACGGTTCTGCGCGACCTCGCAGCCTGATATCGCCTTCATGAAGATACGAGGCCGCCGAGCAATCGGCGGCCTTTTTTGTGCTGATCCTTCCAGATCCGGCGGTGACGAAAGTTTCACCCCATCGTGACTTTGCGCACACGGCTCGAGGAGCTATCAAGTGCACCATCAAGGGTGAGGCAAAAATCAGACGAATGCTGCAGCAGGTGAACATGCAAGCCGTTTTAAAACGCCGATGGATCGGCCAGTCCACCAGTTGCATGGCGCTGCTGCTTTCGCTGTTGCCCTTCCCGGTTGAGGCCGAGCCTTTCGTGGAGCCCAGGGGCGTCATCGAACTCTTCACCTCGCAAGGCTGCCGGTCCTGCCCGCCCGCCGATCGGGCCTTTCAACAACTGGTGCGCCAGGGTGATGTCGTCGCTCTCTCTTATCACGTCGACTATTGGAATTATCTCGGCTGGGCTGACACGCTCGGAACTGCCGAAAACACGGATCGCCAATACGCCTATGCGAAGGCCTTTGGCCGTAGCGGTGTTTATACACCGCAGGCGGTTCTCAATGGTCGCGATCACTTGAAGGGTACCGACGCGACCGAGATCAACCGGCGCCTGGACGGAATGCGTGACCACGGCAAGGGACTGATCGTGCCGGTCAAGGCCGCGCAGAACGACGATCAGCTGTCGATCTCGGTCGGCAGCGGGACCGGGAAGGCCAATGTTCTCGTTGTCTACTTTCGCGAGCACCAGACAGTGGAAATGTTGAAGGGTGAAAATGTCGGCCAGAGCGTCGATTATTGGCACAGCGTAACCGATGTGCAGACCGTCGGGGTCTGGACTGGCGAGCCGATCGACATCACCTTGCCGGCCCGCGCGATCAGCTCCGACAAGAGCGATGGATGTGCAGTTCTCCTACAGGGCGCCGATGCAGACGGAAACCCAACAGGGATAGTCGGCGCCACCGTCATGATGGGGCGTCCTAGCAGTCTGTGATGTCTGGGAAAACCTGGTGTGGTCCGGCCCGAAGCACTGGGGGGCTGGGGGTAAGGGGTCAATGCGCCTGACCGGACCGTTTTGGCGCATCGCGCCAACCAAGTTAGTTATACTATATCTCAAAAATTGGCGGTGGTTTGTTCAAAATGCGGCGCGGGGCGCATTCTGCGGTTTGCTGAGTGACATATGTCACAGCCTGAGCGCTGTCGCCCACGAAAAACGCCACCGGATGACCGGTGGCGTCCTAGGAGTTGCTGATTTGTGCCGTCAATCTGCAAGCAGATCGTAAGCTGCAACGGCTCTTTTTGCCTTCTCACCAATGACTGCTGCCGAATCACCAGGCTTGTAGAGGCTGGAGCCGAGGCCGAATGCGCGGACGCCAACCTTCCAGTATTCGGCGAAGTTGGCCTCGGAAACTCCGCCGACGGCGCCGATAGGAAGGTTCGGAGGCAGAATGGCTTTGATCGCCGAGATGCCGCTTGGACCCAGCACGCTGGCCGGGAAAAACTTCAAAGCCGCTGCACCGCTCTTCGCAGCCAGCAGAGCTTCGGTGGCGGTGAAAACGCCCGGCATGGTCGCCATGCCATGGACGACCGCGCGACGAATGACATCCGGCTCGACATTGGGGGTAACGAGCAGGTTGCCGCCCACATCATGCAGACGATCCACCTGCGCGACTTCGAGCACGGTGCCGGCGCCGATTAGGACGCTGGATGGCGCCAGTTTGCGGGCCTTCTCGATGGATACGAATGGCTCGGGCGAATTGAGCGGCACCTCGATCGCTTCGAAGCCGGCAGAGATTAGCGCTTCGACCGCCGCTTCGATTTCCTCGGGCTTGATGCCACGCAGGATGGCCACAAGGTTGCGGCGGAGGGCGGGCCAGGCGACGGAGGATGTCATCGGTCTATTCCTTGAATTCGTGGTCAAACAGCGAAAGTGCGGACGCAAGCAGGCCGCGGCGGACGAGAAGCCCACCATCGAGCATGACGGCTTCACCACCGGCGCGCGTGATGGCGCGGGCGTAAAGGCGCGTGAGTTTGCCGGTCCCGATCAGATAGGCTTTGCCGTAGCGGGTGAGATCTGCTCGGATGGCGGCGATTTCGGCGCCAATCAACAGGCCGGACAGGCGTGCCGCGGCGTTGATTTTACTGCCCTGCGCGAGCAGGCCTTCGGCACGGATGGAAAAGAGCGTCGATGTCAGGGCAAAGCCCGGAACCAAAGCGGCGTCCACCGCCGCATCGAAAATCTCCGGATCGGCTTCGGCATCCGCATCTTCCGGAACCGACAGGCGCAATATCGATTGCCGGCTAATGAGGTGGAAGAGTTCGCCCGTCATCACCGTGGAGAACCGACGGATGTGCCCGTCTTCGACGAGGGCCCATTTGGAATGCGTGCCCGGCAGGCAGAAGAGCGCGTTGTCCAAGCCCTGTTCCAGAGCCCCGGCAAGCTGCGTTTCCTCGCCCCGCATCACGTCGTAGCGGCCATCCTCGCGCTGGCAGACGCCAGGCAGGATGTAAACGGGACGGTTGACACCTTCCGGGATGACGGCGTGCTGGAAAAGGCCGACCAGTGGTGCCGGCGTCTCCACATACGGCGCTTCCCGCCAGCCCGTGCGGGCGCCCGCCATGCCGGCGATCACGACCGGCAAGTCGGCGTCTGCGCCGAGGGCCGATAGATGGCCCTCGATCACTGCGGGGTAGGCTGAGCGATCGAGGCTGCCCATGCCTTCTGCCGATTGCCGCTCGGCGAGGACCCCGCCCTGGCTGTCTGTCAGCCAGAGGCGGAGATTGCTGGTGCCCCAGTCGACCAGGACGGCAAACGGCTTTGCGGTCACTGCGTTTTCCTTCAGGCGAGATCGACCGGCAGCAAGGCAGCCGGAATATCCTGGAAGCAGACCGGCCGCAGGAAGCGGCGGATCGACAGCGTGCCGACCGAGGTGGCGCCGAAGTTGGTGGAGGCCGGGTAGGGGCCACCATGGACCATGGAATCAGCCACTTCGACGCCCGTCGGGAAGCCGTTGGCCAGCACACGACCGGCCTTGCGTTCCAGGATCGGCATCAGGCGCTTGCCAAGCGCTTCGTCACCAGCATCGACATGCAGCGATGCAGTCAACTGGCCAGAGAGGCTGCGGGCCAGGGCGACCATTTCGTCTTCGCTATCGGCGATGACAATCAGGCCAAGTGGGCCGAAGACTTCTTCGCCGAGGACGTGATTGTCGAGCCAATCCTTCGCCGTCGTCTGGAAGAGGTAAGGGGTGGCATTGCGCAGGTCGCAGGTAGAGGTGATTACCGAACGTACACCCTCTGTGGCGGCGATCTGGGTGGCACCCTTGCGGTAGGCGTCGGCGATACCATCGGTCAGCATGGTCTGCGGACCAACGGCCGAGAGCGCCTCAGTTGCTGTTGCCACATACTTGTCAGCATCTGCGCCCTTGAGGAGGACGACGATGCCAGGGTTGGTGCAGAACTGGCCAGCACCCATGGTGAGCGAACCCACCCAGCCCTTGGCGATCGCCTCGCCGCGAGCGGCCACTGCTGCTGGCAGCATGAACATCGGATTGACCGAACCCAGTTCCCCGAAGAAGGGGATCGGCTCGGGGCGCTGGGCGCAGAGGTCGAAGAGGGCGCGTCCACCACCGAGCGAGCCGGTGAAGCCGACGGCCTTGATCAGCGGGTGCTGGACGAGGGCTTGGCCTACGTCACGGCTGCCGCCATGGACGAGCGAGAAGACGCCCGGATGAACACCGGTGCGCTTGATTGCAGCATCGATGGCCGAGGCGACGATTTCGCCGGTGCCGGGATGGGCGTCATGCGCCTTGACGACGACTGGGCAACCGGCAGCGAGAGCCGCTGCGGTGTCACCACCGGCCGTCGAAAAGGCCAGCGGGAAGTTGGAGGCGCCGAAGACGGCAACGGGGCCGATCGGGCGCTGGACCATCCTCAGGTCCGAGCGCGGCAGGGGCTTGCGATCCGGCAGCGCTTCGTCGTGACGACGGTCGAGATAGTCGCCCTTGCGGATATGGGCTGCGAAGAGGCGGAGCTGGCCGACGGTGCGACCGCGCTCGCCGATCAGGCGGGCTTCCGGCAGGCCGGTTTCCTGAGAGCCGATCTCGGTGATGGCATCGCCGCGTGCGTCGATTTCCTCGGCGATTGCGTCGAGGAAGGCGGCGCGTTCTTCACGCGTCGAATAGGCATAGGTTTCGAACGCTTCTTCCGCAGCCTTCACGGCCTGGTCGACCAGTGCGGGTGTGCCCTTCGAGAAGGTGTGCGCGCTGCCGGTCGCCGGCGACGAAGTAAAGGTGTCCGTGCTGGCAACCCAGTTGCCGGCAATGAGGTGTTTTCCAGTCGGTGTATAGGCCATGGGAGGGCCTCCTTTTGATGTCAGTCTTCGAAGGAAGCGACGACCTTGCGCTCCCCACAGAGGAACGAGTCCGCCACGATGCGCAGCGGCTGATAATCGGTGTCGCTCTGGCGAGCTCGGATAAGCTTGGCGAAGCGCTCGTAGATCCCGGCATATTCGCGATCCGGGCCCGACGCCTGCTCCTTGCCTCCGATATAGAGTTCCGAACCGCCCTTTGAAAGGCGCAGCTCGCCTTCATTTGTCTGAACGGTGATATCCCAGGTCTGGGGGCCTTCCTGTCGCCAGTCGAATTCGGCCGTAATAGGCGCGCCTTCGACGGTCCGCATGGCGAGGGAAGCGGCGATCGGCTGCTTCTTGTTCTCGGGGAATTCGATAACGGACTTCTGGACCATGATGTGGCCAGGGACGATCTCGGTGAGGATCGACAGGGCATTGATGCCCGGATCGAACACGCCGAAGCCACCCGGCTCCCAGATCCATGCCTGGCCGGGATGCCAGCGGCGCACGTCTTCCTTCCAGACGATGGAAATCGACTGGATGATCTTGTCCGATAGCCACTGCTTTGCCGGCTCGACGCCAAGGGCAAAGCGCGAATGCCAGGTCGCAAAAAGAGTGACCCCTGCCTTGGCAGCGATTTCTGCCAATGCTTCTGCTTCACCCAGCGTGGTCGCCGGCGGCTTTTCCATCAAAACATGGCGACCGGCTGCAATCGCAGCCTTTGCCATGTCGAATCGCACTTCCGGCGGCGTGCAGAGCGACACGACTTTGATGTCCGGGCGAGCGGCCAGGAAGGCGTCGAAATCAGTAAAGTTCTCGGCGCCTTCGACCTTGCCATGACGGCTGACGCCGGCGGCAACGACGAAGTCGTCACCGCCGGCGATTGACGGAATGTGTTGGTCGCGGGCGATCTTGCCGATGCCGACAAGTGCGAGCGGGATACGATCTGCCATCGTCCGATCCTTAGTGTGCGTCCTTGCCGACCGGCGAACCGCGGCAACCCTTCAGGAAGTCGAAGTCGGCGCCGGTATCGGCTCCCTCGACGTGATCGTGGAAGAGACGGGCATAACCGCTTGTCGGCGGCTCGACCGAGGGTCGCCAATCGGCCAGACGGTGCTGCATTTCCTCTTCCGAGATGTCGAGATGCACCTTGCGGGCATCGACGTCGATCTCGATGAAGTCGCCGTCACGAACGATCGCGAGCGGACCGCCACGGGCTGCTTCCGGCGAGGTGTGCAAGAGCACGGTCCCGTAAGCGGTGCCGGACATGCGGGCATCCGAAATGCGGACCATGTCGGTGATGCCCTTACGCAGCACCTTGGGCGGCAGGCCCATATTGCCGACTTCGGCCATGCCCGGATAACCGCGCGGGCCACAGTTCTTCAGAACCATGACGCAGGTCTCGTCGATGTCGAGCGCCTCGTCATTGATCTTGGCCTTGTAGTCGTCGATGTCTTCGAAGACCACGGCGCGCCCGCGATGCTTCATCAGGTGCGCGGAAGCTGCCGACGGCTTCAGGACGCAGCCCTTCGGCGCGAGATTGCCGCGCAGAACGACGATGCCGCCCTGCTGGGTGAGCGCCTTCTCGACCGGGAGGATGACGTCCTCGTTCCAGTTGCGAACGTCTTTGACTTCGTCCCAGATGCTTTCGCCCGAAACGGTCAACGCATCCTTGTTGAGCTTGCCGGCTTCGCCGAGGCGCTTGATGACGACGGGCAGGCCGCCGGCATAGAAGAACTCTTCCATCAGGTACTTGCCCGACGGCATCAGGTTGACGATCGTCGGGATATCGCGGCCGAGGCGATCCCAATCATCCAGCGTCAGGTCGATGCCGACGCGGCCGGCCATGGCGAGCAGGTGCACCACGGCATTTGTGGAGCCGCCGATTGCGCCGTTGACACGGATCGCGTTTTCGAAGGCTTCCTTGGTCATGATGTCGGAGGGCTTCAGGTCGTCCTTGACCATCTGCACGATACGGCGACCGGAGAGCTGTGCCATCACCTTGCGGCGGCTGTCGACGGCCGGGATCGCGGCATTGCCGGACAGTGCCATGCCGAGTGCTTCGACCATGGAGGCCATGGTGGAAGCGGTGCCCATGGTGTTGCAGGTGCCGCTGGAGCGGGACATCGAGGCTTCTGCTTCGACGAACTCTTCCTGTGTCATCTCGCCAGCCTTCACGGCTTCGGAGAATTTCCACAGATGCGTGCCGGAACCGACGCGCTCGCCGCGGAAGTAGCCATTCAGCATCGGGCCGCCGGTGACGACGATCGAGGGAATGTCGGTCGATGCAGCGCCCATGACGAGCGACGGCGTGGTTTTGTCACAGCCGACGAGCAGGACTGCGCCATCGATAGGCTGGCCGCGCATGGCCTCCTCGACGGCAAGGGCAGCCAGGTTGCGATACATCATCGCTGTCGGGCGGAAGGTGTTTTCCGACGCCGAGAAGACCGGAACCTCAACCGGGAAGCCGCCGGCCTCCCAAACGCCGGCCTTCACCTTTTCGGCCAGCTCGCGGAGATGGCCGTTGCAGGGGGTGAGGTCCGACCAGGTGTTGAGGATGCCGATGACAGGGCGTCCGTCGAACAGGTCGTGCGGGTGTCCCTGGTTCTTCATCCAGCCGCGATGGTAGATGGTGTCGCGGGACGTCCCGCCGTACCAGTGCTGGGATCTCAGTTGGCGCGGCCAGGCCGCCGGTTTGAACTTGCTCATGGCTTTTGTCCTGTCTCTGGAAAAATGGGCGGGTCGGTTGACCGATCCGCTCAGAGCATCTTCACCTTGACGGTCTCTGCGGCAGCCTTTGCCAGGCGGTTGCGCAGGGGAAGACCGAATTGCGGGGACACGATTTCGAAAACGTCACCTTCTTCTGTGACGAAACCGTCCGCGACCGAGAGCGTCGCCGTGCCGTACATGTGCACGTGCAGATCGCCCGGCTGGCAGAACAGCGCATATTTGAAGTGGTGGTATTCCAGGTTTGCGATCGTGTGGGACATGTTCGCCTCACCCGACAGGAACGGCTTTTCCCAGACGGTCTTGCCCGCGCGGATGATGCGCGAAGTGCCCTCGACGTGATCAGGCAGGGCGCCGACGCGCAGTTCTGGGCCGAAGGAGGCGGGGCGCAGCTTCGAATGGGCGAGGAAGAGGTAGTTGAGTTTTTCCGTTACGTGGTCGGAGAACTCGTTGGCGATCGAGAAACCGAGGCGATGCGCGGTGCCGTCTTCGCCAACGATATAGTAACCGGCCATTTCAGGCTCTTCGCCACCGTCGAGAGCGAAGGAGGGCGAGACCAGGTCGTCGTTCGGGGCGACCGCGTTGAAGCCGTTGCCCTTGTAGAACCATTCCGGCTGGACGCCGATTTCGCCCGGCTTCGGCTTGCCGCCTTCCATGCCCATGCGGAACATCTTCATGGAGTCGCTCATGCCGGCGGTGTCTGCATGCATGCTGTCGCGTGCCGATGCAGAACCCGTGTGGGTCAGGCCCGTACCCGTCAGGTACATATGGGCCGGATCCGGATGACGGACCGGGCAATCGAGCTTGCCGTCTGCGGCAAGCGACAGGAGGTCAACGGCTTCGCCGGCGCCCTGCTTTTCGATCAGGCCCGCGACGGTCGTTCCAGCAGCAATTGCCGCCTTAGCGAGATCGTAGGTGGTGTTGTAACCTGGGACAAGGCGCGCGGCCTCACCCTGGCGGCAAATGACGCCGCCAGTCTTCAATTGCGAGAGAAACATAAGCCTATCCTCAGACTGCTTTGTTCTTGTTGTAAACGTCGAAGAAGACAGCAGCCAAAAGCACGAGGCCCTTGATGAGCTGCTGGTAGTCGATGCCGATACCCATGATCGACATGCCGTTGTTCATGACGCCCATGATGAAGGCGCCGATGACCGCACCGGTGATCTTGCCGACGCCGCCGGATGCCGAGGCGCCGCCGATGAAGCAGGCCGCGATGACATCGAGTTCGAAGCCGACGCCAGCCTTCGGGGTTGCCGAATTGAGGCGGGCGGCGATGATCATGCCGGCCAGTGCGGCGAGCACACCCATGTTGACGAAGGTGAGGAAGACCAGGCGCTCGGTGTTGATACCGGAGAGCTTGGCTGCCTTTTCGTTGCCGCCGAGTGCATAGATGCGGCGGCCGATGGTCGTGCGGGTGGTGACGAAGGCGTAGAGGGCGATTAGAACGCCCATGACGACCAGAACGTTCGGCAGGCCGCGATAGGTGGCCAGCTGGAAGCCGAGGAAGATCGCGACAACACTGATGATGGCCATCTGGGCGGCGAAGAAGACGAAGGGC
>JARXAQ010000148.1 GCA_029865825.1 Rhizobium sp. | reverse complement strand
GACAACAAGTCGGAACTGCAGGTGACCATCGACCTGCCCGAAGGCTCGACCATGGAGACGACGGACGCAGTCGCCCAATCCGTCGCGCGCCTGGTGCTCGACATGCCCGAGGTCACCTCCGTACAGACCCATGCGGCAACCGCAGCACCTTACAACTTCAACGGCCTGGTGCGTCAGTCCTACATGCGCTCGGCCTCCTATCAGGGCGACGTCGCCGTCAACCTGACGCCGAAGGACGAGCGCGAACGGACCAGCCACGAGATTGCCCTCAACATCAGAGAGCGCATCAAGGGGATCGCCACGCCTGAGGGCACGAGCCTCAAGGTCGTTGAACCCCCACCGGGACCACCGGTCATGTCGACGCTTTTGGCCGAAATCTATGGCCCCACAGCCGACATCCGCCGCGCGGTGGCCGCCAAGGTCGAAGACGCCTTCCGTTCGGTGCCTTTCATTGTCGACATCGACAATTCCTATGGTGTCGAGGCCCCGCGCAAGCGGCTGACGATCTCGACCGACGATGCGGAGTTCTACCACGTCGAAGAGAGCGACGTTTTCGACACGATCTCGATCCTCTCGAACGGCAAGACCATCGGCTATTCGCATCGCGGCGAGGGGCATCCCCCGATCCCGATCCGCCTGGAACGCGCCCGCAGCGACAAGGTGATCGACGAACGGTTCCTCTCGACCCCGATGCCAGCCAATGTGCTACCCGGCGACAAGGGTGTGGTCGAACTCGGCGATGTCGTGCGCGTCACCGACGAGATGACCTCGCTGCCGATCTTCCGCCACAACGGCACGAATGCCGAAATGGTGACGGCCGAACTGGCCGGCAGCTTCGAAGCCCCGCTCTATGGCATGCTCGCGGTCCAACAAGCGATCGACGCACAGGACTGGACCGGCTTGCCGAAGCCCGTCATTGCCCTGCATGGCCAGCCACAGAGCGAAGTATCTCCGACGCTGCTCTGGGACGGCGAATGGGAAGTGACCTGGGTGACTTTCCGCGACATGGGCGCCGCCTTCATGATCGCGCTGCTCGGCATCTACATCCTCGTCGTCGCCCAGTTCGGATCTTTCAAGATCCCTCTGGTGATCCTCATCCCGGTGCCGCTGACCTTCATCGGCATCCTCGGCGGCCACTGGCTGTTCGGCGCGCCCTTCTCGGCAACCTCGATGATCGGCTTCATCGCGCTGGCCGGCATTATCGTCCGCAACTCCATCCTGCTTGTCGACTTCATTAGGCATGCCGATCACGAGGGACGGACGCTGACCGACGTGCTGATCGAGGCCGGCGCGGTGCGCTTCAAACCGATCCTGCTGACGGCGCTCGCCGCGATCATCGGGGCGGCCGTGATCCTGACCGATCCCATCTTCCAGGGGCTTGCGATCTCGCTGCTTTTCGGCCTGATCTCCTCGACGCTGCTGACGGTCCTGGTCATTCCGGCCATCTACCGTGTCTTAAGAACCTGACAGAAACTCGAGACTTGATCGAAGGCGCCAACTGCCCGCGCCTTCGATGACCCGGGAAGGCAAGCGATTGAAGCCCTCCACCAATAAATTCACCTAGCCCTCTTCAACACGCCTCAAAAAAGTGTAAACATTAGTTGACACTCAAAGCTGAGGCAGACCCGTTGGCTCAACCCTTTCCATTCGCCGCCATCGTTGCGCAAGACGACATGAAGAAGGCCCTCCTCATGGCAGCGGTCGAGCCGCTGCTCGGCGGTGTCCTCATTTTCGGCGATCGCGGCACGGGAAAGTCGACGGCAGTGCGAGCTCTGGCCGAACTCCTGCCGCGCATCGAGACGCGGACCGGCTGCCGCTACAACTGCCTGCCGGCGGAACCGCAAGCCTCCTGCCCCGTCTGTTCTCCTGGCAGCGACGGCAAACGCCCGCCGATCACCAAACGCCGTGCGCCGATGATCGACCTGCCGCTCGGCGCGACCGAAGACCGGATCTGCGGCGCGCTCGACATCGAAAAGGCGCTTGTCGCAGGCGAAAAGCATTTCGAACCCGGGCTGCTGGCTGCCGCCAATCGCGGTTTCCTCTACATCGATGAGGTCAACCTGCTGGAGGATCACCTCGTCGATCTCCTGCTCGACGCAGCCGCCTCCGGCGTCAATGTCGTCGAGCGCGAGGGTCTGAGCATCCGCCACGCCGCCCGGTTTGTTCTGGTCGGTTCCGGCAACCCTGAAGAGGGGGATCTGCGCCCGCAGCTTCTCGACCGTTTCGGCCTCTCGGTCGAGGTCCGCACCATCGAGGATCTGCCGCAACGCATCGACGTCATCCGCCGTCGCGATGCCTATGAAACCGACCCTATCGCCTTCTGCAAGACTTGGGCGAAGCGGGATGCCGCGATCGGCAGCAGCGTTACGGCCGCCCGCAAGATCCTGCGCGAGGTCGAGATCCCCGATCACGTCGTCATGCGCATGTCGCAGCTCTGTCTCAGGCTCGGCATCGACGGCATGCGCGGCGAACTCACGCTGATGCGCGCCTGCCGGGCCGCGGCCGCCCTCGCGGGAAGCCGAACCGTCACCTGGAACGATGTGGCCGAGATCGCGCCGATGGTGCTCTGCCATCGCCTGCGCCGCGATCCGCTCGACGATGCGGGGTCCACGCCGCGCATCGAGCGTGCGCTCGCCACCGTCGACGCCGGCTACGGCCATGGCTGAACTCGCCCCCCACGAAGCCTTCGACCAGGCATTGGAAAGACACGGCGCCGAGCAATGGGCCGATGCACTTCTCGCCGCGGACGTGCTTCGCTGCGGCGGTTACCGGATTGGTGGCTTATGGCTGACGGCCCGCGCCGGCGGCGTTCGTGACGCCTTCCTCACCCATCTCGGCCGATTGCTGGGCCCGCAGGACCGCTGGACCCGCCTGCCACCGGGAAGTTCGCTCAGCAATCTCGTCGGCGGCGTCGATATCGCCGCAACCGCCGCTCTCGGCACGCTGGTCCGCCAGCCTGGTCTTCTGGCCAGGGCCAGCGGCAATGTCCTGCTGATCCCGATGGCCGAACGCTTGGACACGACGATTGCAGCCACCGTCGGCACCGCGCTCGACCGGACGGCCGGAGACGGCATCTGCGTTGTCGCGCTCGACGAATCGATCGAGGACGACGACCGCCTACCGGCCGCGATCGGCGATCGGCTGGCTTTGCGCATAGAGTTGCATGCCGTCGCCTGGCATCACGTGGCGGAAGGATTTGCGGCACTTCAAAGGCCGGCAAAGACCGCACCTCCGGGCAGAACCACCGACTGGCTGTCGGTCGGCATAAGCGATACCACGCTGACCTCCCTGAGCGCCCTCGCGCAGTCCAGCCGCCATGGCTCGCTGCGCATCCTGCGCAACCTGGTGCAGGTGGCGAAGATCCTCGCACATCGCGCCGGCCGAACATCAGTCAGCGATGCCGATGCCGTGGCGGCGCTACGGCTGTGTCTCGGTCTCCGGCTCGCTCAGCCGCCGGAAAACCAGGAAACGGCCTCAGCCGAAGACACCCCGCCGCCGCCCCAGATGCCGGATGAGACACAAGACCCGCCACAGGCCCCGCCGGAAACATCCGAGCGCGACACCCCTCCTCCGGAGGACCAGACCGAGCCTGCGCCGCCCCGCCTCGATGCTCTGACGGAGTTGCTTGCCGCCGTCCAGGCCGGTGCCCTTGCCGGCAATCCGCTGCTTCTCTCATCCGAGCGCCCCTCGCGCGACAAGGGCCGCTCCGGCAAATCCGGCACCGAGCGCAAGAATTCCCGGCGTGGCCGCCCGTTCGGAATAGGCCTGTCACCCCCATTTCCCGACGCCCGGCCCGACATCGTGGCAACGCTGCGCGCCGCGGCCCCCTGGCAGCGGACACGCGCTGCGCAACGAACAAAGATGCTGGCGAAGGCAGGCGGGGCACTTCCGACAGGCCTCGTGCACGCCTCAACCCCGGCACTCAGCGCGCCAGCTCCAAGAGCCTTCGTCACCCGCGACGATTTCCGCTATCAGCGCCTGCGCCATGCCGCCCCCTCCACCGCCATCTTCGTCGTCGACGCCTCCGGCTCCACCGCCCTGGAACGGCTGGGCGAGACGAAGGGCGCCATCGAACAATTGCTAGCGCGCTGTTATGTCCGGCGAGACGAAGTCGCCCTCATCGCCTTTCGCGGCACCAGCGCCGACATCCTTTTGCCGCCGACCCGCTCGCTGGTTGCCGCCAAGCGCAAGCTCGCGGCCCTTCCCGGCGGCGGACCGACGCCGCTTGCTTCCGGCCTGCAAAAGGGTTTGGAGCTCGCGCTCTCCGTCCGGCGGAGCGGCAGCACGCCCGTGATCGTTTTCCTCACCGACGGCAGCGGCAATATCGCGCTCGACGGCACGCCCAACCGGGCCCAAGCTGCCGAGGAACTGGCCCGCCTTGCGCGCCTCTACAAGTCGAACGACCTGAAAACCATCTGCATCGACATCGCGAGGCGCCCGCGCGACAGCGTCGCGGCACTCGCCGCAGCACTCGGTGCCGACCTGCATCTCCTGCGCCAGGCGGAAGCCAAGGGCATGTCCGACCTCGTCGACGCCTCGATGAAGGAGGCCAGTCGATGAACCACAGGCGCGAATGGCTGGACTGGGAAACGGATGGACGCAACTGGCCGAACCGGTCGGCCAGCCAGTTCGTCAGCACCGCCGGCTTCGACTGGCATGTGCAAATCGCGGGGCCCGAAAATGCCCCTGTCATCCTGATGCTGCATGGGACGGGCGCGTCCTCGCATTCCTGGCGTGACCTGCTGCCGAGACTATCGGATCGTTTCTGCGTCGTCGCACCCGACCTGCCCTGCCATGGCTTCACCCGCCCGCGTGTTCATGCCGATCTGTCTTTGCCGGGCATGGTGCAGGCGCTGTCGGATATGCTGGCCAAACTCCATCGCGGCCCGGCCGTCATTCTCGGACATTCCGCCGGTGCGGCCATCGCCGTCACACTCGCCGCCCGACAGGCGACGACCTTGCCCCGTCATGTCATCGGCATCAATGGCGCCTATCTCCCGATCCGTGGCAATGCGCTGTTTTCGCCCATGGCCAAAGCCCTGTTCGCCAACCCCTTTTCCGCCTCGATGTTTTCGCTGCTGTCGCGCGTGACGCCACTCGGCGGCAATCTGCTGTCGGCCACCGGTTCCCCGATCGACGAGGAGGGCAAGGCGATCTATCGCATGCTGCTCGGCTCCTCCGGCCATGTGCACGGGGCGCTGGGCATGATGGCCGCCTGGGACCTCACCCGTTTCGATGCGACGCTCCGCCGCCTGCCTTTTCCCATGACGCTGATCGCCGCCAAGGACGACCCCATGGTGCCGCCAGAAAACTCGAATCACGCAGCAAGGCTGGCGCAGGGCAGCCGGCTCGTTGTGAGCCCGAACGGCGGCCATCTCCTGCATGAATGCCAGGCCGAGCGGGTGGTCCAGTGGATCGACGAGGCGATCGGCGAACAACGATCTGACGGAGTGGATGCAGCATGAACGTCGCCAGCCGTTTCCCGAGACCAGCAAGACCACCGGCCGATACCCGCCCCCATGCCGTGATCATCGGTGCCGGCGTCGGCGGGCTCACCACCGGCGCCCTGCTTGGCGCAAAGGGCTACCGCGTCACGATCCTCGACCCGCTCGACCAGCCCGGCGGCCGCGCCTATGCCCACCGTCAGGATGGCTTCACCTTCGATGCCGGCCCGACTATCATCACCGCTCCCTGGCTGTTCGAAAACCTCTGGCGCGATTGCGGCGGCCGCCTCGAAGACGATGTCGAACTGAGGCCCAACACGCCTTTCTACCGCGTCCGCTTCGATGACGGCACGATCTTCGACTATTCCGGCGACAAAGCCGCCATGGAAGCCCAGATCGCCCGCATCGAACCGCGCGACGTGGTGGGCTACCGCAGCTTCCTCGACGAAAGCCGGCGCATCTACGAAGTCGCCTTCGAGCAACTGGCCCACAAGCCGTTCCACAGCCTGGTGTTCACCGCAAAGACGCTGGCGCGTCTCGTCAAACTCGGCGGTTACCGCTCAGTCTATACCGTCGTCTCCAGCCATTTCCGCAGCGACAAGCTGCGCACGCTCTTCTCCTTCCATCCGCTGTTGATCGGCGGCAATCCCTTCTCCGCCACCTCCTTCTATTGCCTGATTGCGCATCTTGAGGGGAAATACGGTGTGCATCATGCAATCGGCGGCACCAATGCGCTTGTCCGGGGAATAGCCAGCCTCGTCACCCGCAACGGCGGGCGCATCCGGCTCGGGGAAACGGTCGTCGAAATCGAGACGGAGGGACAACATGCCACCGGCGTGCGGCTGACCTCCGGCGAACGGATCTCCGCCGACATCGTCATCTCCAATGCCGACCCGGCGACCACCTATGGCAAACTGTTGAAGGCCCATCCGCGCCGCCGCTGGACCGATGCCAAGATCAAGCGCGGCGACTATTCCATGAGCCTCTTCGTCTGGTACTTCGGCACAAACCGCCGCTATGACGACGTTGAGCATCACACGATGATTTTCGGCCCCCGCTACAAGGGCCTGCTCGACGACATCTTCCGCAAGCGCCGGCTGGCGGATGATTTCAGCCTCTATCTCCACCGCCCGACGGCAAGCGACCCCTCGCTGGCGCCCGAAGGCGGCGATGCCTTCTATGTGCTGAGCCCCGTGCCCAATCTCGACGGCGATGCAGACTGGACGGTGGAAGCCGAACGCTACCGGCAACGGATCGAAAAACGTCTGGAGGACACCATGCTGCCGGGCCTCTCCCGCCACATCGTCTCCTCGCGGATCGCCACCCCGCTCGATTTCCGCGATCGTCTCCTCTCCTGGCAGGGCGCCGCCTTCGCGCTCGAGCCGAAGCTCTTCCAGAGCGCCTGGTTCCGGCCGCACAACAAGAGCGAGGAATTGGACAATCTTTATCTCTGTGGCGCGGGGACCCATCCGGGCGCCGGCCTACCGGGCGTCGTCTCCTCGGCGCGCATCGTTGCCGATCTCGTGCCGGATCCGGCATCCTTCATTATAGGCGCAAGCGGCATCACGCGGGGGAGCGCATCATGACGACAACCGAGATCGTCCCTTACCTCGGCGCGGAAGGTGGGCATCTTGCCCGACCACTCGCCCGTCGCCCAGTGATGCTCAACTACGGTTTCTCCGGTGAGGCGGAGGACGAAAAGGCCTGCTCTGCCGCGATCCGTCGCGGCTCGAAATCCTTCCATCTCGCCTCGTTGATGCTGCCCTCGCCCACCCGTCAGGCGGCCCGCGCCCTTTATGCCTTCTGCCGCCATTCCGACGATCTCATCGACGCGCCGAGAAGCGGCCTGCCGGCGCTTGAGCGCCTACGACAAAGACTTGACCAGATCTACGCCGGCGATCCGGCCCCCTTCGCCTGCGACCGCGCCTTTGCCCGCGCCGTGCAGGAGCATGCGATCCCGAAGCCCGTCGTCGAAGCGCTTCTCGACGGCTTCGCCATGGATCTCGACGGCCGCCGCTATCAGAGCCTCGACGACCTGAAGACCTATGCGACCTGCGTCGCCGCCAGCGTCGGCCTAATGATGGCCGCCGTCATGGGTGTCAGCGATCGCTTTGCGCTCGCGCGTGCCGCCGATCTCGGCCTCGCCATGCAACTCACCAACATCGCCCGCGACGTCGGCGAAGACGCCCGCAATGGTCGGCTCTACCTGCCTCTCGACTGGCTCACAGAGCGCGGCATCGACCCCGAACGCTTCCTGGGCGCTCCACGCTTTTCGCCTGCGCTCGGCGATGTCATCAGGCAGTTGCTGCACGAAGCCGACCATCACTACCGGCTCGGTCACGCAGGCATCGAAAGTCTTCCCCCCGCCTGTCGTCACGCAATCCGCACGGCAGCGCTCGTTTATGAGGATATCGGTGCCGGCATTGCCGCGAATGGCTTCGACAGCGTCAGCCGCCGCGCTCGAACCACGCTGGCGCGCAAGCTCTCGCTGCTGGTGAGCGCCCGCGCTCCGCGCCTCATACGTCAGGATGGCTCGGCACACGCGTTACATACTCCAGCCGATCGGGCCACAGAACACCTCGTCTCTCTCGCCAGCCTGGCGGCCGCCTCGATCGCGCGGCCCCAGGTCCCAGAGCGCTCGGAGAGCCCCACAGGTCGGCTGACGATGATCCTGCTGCGCCTCCAGGCCCAGACCAATGAGGAGCGCGACCTGCGCCGCCTCGCGGCCCGGGAGAAAGCGGCGAGCCTTGTTTGAGCACTATTTTGGATTGATCGAAGCCGTCTTCGTCTTCGGACTGGCGATCGCCTTTTATGTCTGGCAGATGCGCGATCTGAAACGGGAAAACGAGAAGGCAAAGGCAAAGGCCGAGGCCACGAAGGCCGGCGACCAGACGGCAGACGCCCCTTGATACGGAGCGCGCAACTTTGCCGAACACGCGGGTCCTAACCGCGACGCGGCATTCGGAACGGCAGCATCAGCCGGACCACCGGCATGGCCAGCCGCCGACAATCGAGCGTCTCATGTATCATGAGGATCGTCTCGCCTGTGAGGCAGGTCTCGACGAGGGACCGTCGATAAAACGGGCTATCCTCCAGCCGACGCAAAAGCCGGGGAGCGACACCCGCCAGCGAGGCGATCCCACCTCCGACACCCCAGAACCCCCGCGGCAGGACCTGTCGCTCGGGCAAGTCGAAGGGCTGCACCCGACCATCGCCCGAAAAGCGAAGGCCGAGGCGTTTTATGGCGCCCCCTGCAAGCAAGGCATCATAGACTAAAACGGCACCACCATCGGGTGCTGGACCCCGCGCCCAATCCCAACCAATGAAATCATGCTCGACGGGACGGTCGCCCCAATTGCTGTCGTGATAACCTTCGCCCGACCAGCCCCCACCCACAAAGGCGTCACCCACCACCATCACCCGTCCAGACGGCATGATCGGCGACCAGTGATGGCGAGCCTCTCCGTCCAGGGCAAACACTTGCTCGGCGGAAAAGCGCGGCGTGAGAACCATCTGCCCACGCATGCGCTTGGGCGACAACCGCTGGCCGGGCCAGGGTAAAAAGACCTCGTCGAAGTCGATCTGCAGGGCGCCGCCATCGAGCACAAGACTGCTCTTTCCGATCTGCAACCGGTCTGAACTGCGATGAAGCGCCGCCCGCCCCCGCTCGGTCATCGCCCAGGCGTTTCCGTCGGGTCCGTACAAGGCGATATTGAAGGCCACGTGGTTTTCGGGTTCGGTCCGGCCCGACCAATGATAATAGGGCGAAAACACCGATCCAATGAAGGCAATCACCGTGAAGGCGAACCGCCCGCAGTCGCTGGTGCCGTCGGCATACCACCAGCGATAGCCCCCCGACGGAACAAACTGGTCGAAGCCGTATCCTCCTGGATCCGCGCTGCCGCCAGCATGCCCGACAGCGCCGCCATCGGCACCCCCGGCCCCGGATGCACGCTGCCTCCCGCCAGATAAAGCCCCGGCACCGACCCCTGCGAGCCCGGCCGCTGGAACGACGCCATCCACCCATGCGACGGCATCCCGTAGAGCCCGCCCCCGCTGCCCGGATAAAGCCGGGCGAAGTCCTCCGGCGTCGTCAGGTGCGGAGGATCCTGGCTCTGCTGCAAGTCCAGTCCGTTCCGCGCCAAACGTTGCTCCATCGCGTGAAGACATGTCCGGACCTCGCTTTCGTCATACCGATGCCGATCGCCATTGGCCGGCAGGTTCATCAGTCCATAGATGCGTTCGACTTGTCCCGTCACCAGGCCGGACTGCAACCGCCCGCGATCGGTGCGGTCCTGCGCACACAGATAGATGGTCGGATCATCCGGCGGCTGACCGCCCCGAAAGATCGCGGAAAACTCGCGTTCGTAATCGTCCGAAAAGAACACTGTATGATGGGCAAGAGGCACCCCGTTGGGAACGGCGAGGCTGCAACGAATGAGCGCCGAGAGAGAACGTGCAGGTGGTTTCGCAGGCTGTTGTGACGATCTCCCGAGCAGGGTCGGAAGCGCCGCGACATCTCCGTTGTATAGTACCTGTCTCGCCTCGATCCGGCGACCGCTCTGTGTCTCGACGCCCGTCACCCGATCGCGCAGTCGATCAAGCGTGATCGTCTTCACCGGATCGCCGTAAAGAAAGGTAACGCCCAGACTTTGAGCGATCTCCGCCAGCTTGGCAGCGAGCCCATGAAGCCCCCCCTCGACCATCCACACCCCCTCCTGCTCGACATGGGCAACGAGCATCAAGGTTGCCGGAGCGGCGAAGGGAGACGATCCGCAATAGGTGGCATAGCGCCCGAACAATTGGCGCAGGCGTGGATCGGCAAAATAACCGCTGATGGCCGACCAGAGGGTCGAGAAGGGCTTGATGGCGAGCAGATCGCCCGGACGCGACAGGCCAATCCGCCGAGACAGGGAATAGGGGTTGGGGCGGGAGGCCGCGATGAAACTGTCCTTGAGAACAAGGTAGAACCGCTCGCCATCCTCGGCAAAGCGCCGGAACCCGTCGGCCTCACGCGCGCCCGCGAACTCGCCAATCGCGCGTCGGCTTTCTGCGACATCACCATGTAGATCGAGGCTTGCGCCACCTTCCCAATAGTGACGGGCGAGCACACCGGCGCGGGTGAGCGTCACCTCGTCATCCAGCCGCCGCCCGCAGGCCTGCATCAGATCGTCGAACACCCATTTCATAGTCAGAACTGTCGGGCCGGCATCGAAGGATCGGCCACCGACTGTGACGGATCGCAGTTTGCCCCCGGGCACGGCCTGCGCCTCGATGACGGCAACGGACAGGCCCGCCGCGGCGAGCCGGATGGCAGCGGCCAGACCGCCGATACCGGCACCAATGATCGCGACGGTTTCCTTGGTAGGTGCTGTCAAGAATGTCTCCCGCCCGCGTTGACTTCTGCACGACTTGTGTCAATCTTTGTTGACACAATAGCGCGTAATAAAAGATTTACAACTGCGCCAGCCCGGAAGGTGACCCTCATGGAATTCCCTGACCGCATCGAAAGTGGCATGCAGCGCGCGCTGCGTTACGCGACGGCCAATGGCTGTCCGCCGATCCTTGCCAAGGCATTGCGACACTCTGTCTTCCCCGGAGGCGCCCGGATACGGCCCCGCCTCTGCCTCGCGGTCGCCGCCGCCTGCGGCGATCGCGAGCCATCCGTCGCCGATGCCGCCGCGACCGCGATCGAACTGCTCCATTGCGCCTCTCTGGTGCATGATGACATGCCCTGCTTCGACAACGCCATGATGCGGCGCGGAAAGCCCAGCGTGCATGCGGAATTCGGCGAGGAAATCGCGCTTCTGACCGGTGACGGTCTGATCGTCACGGCCTTCGAGACGATCGCCCGCGAAACACTGAACCGGCCGGACCTGACCGCACCGATCATCGCCACCATCGCCAAATCCGTCGGCGCACCCTATGGCCTCGTCGCCGGCCAGGCCTGGGAAAGCGAACCGGAAATTAACATCGCCATCTATCACCGCGCCAAGACAGCCTCGCTGTTCAGCGGCGCCGTCTCGACCGGAGCCATTGCGTCCGGCGGCAATCCGCTGGACTGGCTTGGCCTCGCGGATTCGCTGGGTGCAGCCTACCAGGTCGCCGATGACCTCTACGACGCTGTGGGCCAGGGCGACGGCGCCGGCAAGCCGGCAGGTCAGGACAGCCGCAATGCCAAGCCCAACATCGTTGCATCGCTCGGCCTGGACGGAGCGCTGAAGCGCTTGAAGAACCTGGTCACAGAGGCCGTCGACTGCGTGCCGGACTGCCAGGGCGCCGAGGCCTTCCGCAGCATGATCCGCCAGGAAGCGACCCGGCTGATGCCGAAGACGCTGGCCACCAGCGCAGCCTGACGGCGATGGCAAGCCATGCCGACCAGGGACACGACATCGGCACGCCAGGGCTGCCCTGGGCTGCCGACGGCGTGGACGATCGCGAGGCCCACCAAGAGACGATTAGCATGCGCTGGCGTCTGTGGCGCAATCGACAGATCGCATCCGCCCGCTTTCGCAGCCTGATGGCACGCCTGCCGCTGACGCGCTGGATCGCACAGCGCAAGGCAAACCAGCTGTTTCAACTGACGGCGGGTTTCGTCCATTCCCAGATTCTCTCGGCCTGCGTCCGGTTCGGCATTCTCGAACATCTGATCGACCGGACACTCTCCACCGCACAACTCGCAGCGGCATGCCAGTTGACGCACGAGCGCATGCGGCTCCTGCTCGACCAAGCTGGGCGCCTCGGCCTCGTCGTCCAGCCGAAACCAGGGCTTTGGATGCTCGACGATGCCGGCGCGGTCGTTGCAGCTGATGCCGGCCTGCGCGCCATGATCCTGCATCATGATGCGCTCTATCGCGACCTCACCGATCCGGAGAGCCTTTGGCGCTCGGAAAAGCCGGACACAGAACTCCGCCGCTATTGGGCCTATGTGCGTGGCGACGCACCGAACACTGTGACGGCCGAGCAGGCGGCCCCCTATTCGCTGCTGATGCGCGAGAGCCAGGCGATGTTCGCCGACTGCATCCTTGCCTCCTATGACTTCGGCCGCCACACGGCATTGCTCGATGTCGGCGGCGGCGATGGTGCTTTCCTGATGGCCGTTGGCCGGAAGCATTTGAACTTGGATCTCGCCCTCTTCGATCTTCCGGCGGTAGCCGTACGCGCACAGGTCCACCTTGCCGAAACAGGACTGTTGACCCGCAGCCGAATCCACTCCGGCGATTTCGCAACCGATCCGCTGCCCTCCGGTTCCGACTGCGTCACCCTGCTGCGAATCCTCTGCGACCATGACGATGCGCGGGTCGCAAATATCCTCTCCAATCTCCACCGCCATCTGGCTCCAGGGACCACTATTGTGGTGGCTGAAGCGATGGACGGACCATCCGAAGGCGCCCGTTTGGCAGCCACCTATTTCGGCGTCTATTTCCTCGCCATGGGGTCAGGACGCTGCCGTTCCGCAGATGAGATCAAGGAGCTTTTGGCTGCCGCCGGTTTCCAGAAGACGCAGACGATCGCCACCACAAACCCTCTCCTCGCAACCCTTGTCACAGCCCGCCGTTAAAGCCCATCTGTGGCTAAGTGTAAATTTTGATTGACACTATAAATCGTAAAACTAAGATGACAGATGGAAGCAGGGGAGCTTCCGTGTCCTGGGAGGGCACACAGATGCAAACATCAGCCATCGTCTTCGAACAGCCCGGCGCACTTGCGCTGAAGAGCCTGTCGTTGCGCGCGCCGTCGCCCGCCGACGTAGTCGTCGAGACAATGTTCAGCGGCATTTCGACCGGCACGGAGAAGATGTTGTTCCAGGGCACCATGCCCGCCTTCCCCGGCATGCGTTATCCTCTGGTTCCCGGCTATGAAACGGTTGCGCGGGTTGTGGAAGCCGGCAGCGCCTCGGGCCGCAAGGTTGGCGATCAGGTCTTCGTTCCCGGCGCCAGCTGCTATGAAGATGCGGCCGGCCTGTTTGGCGCCAGTGCATCGAGGCTCGTCGTCGCCGGTGCTCGCACGACGCGCCTTGAGCTGAACAACCCTGAAGAAGGCGCGCTGCTGGCGCT
>JARXAQ010000113.1 GCA_029865825.1 Rhizobium sp. | reverse complement strand
CAGCGCCGATCATGTTGCGATTGACGTAGATGTTACCCGTGTCGAGCGCTTCCGTGACCGTACGGATCGTCGATTCAATCCGGCTGTGCACGCCGAGCGTCAGGCCGTAACCGGTGGCGTCGATCGAGGCGATAACCTGGTCAAGCGCCTTCGCCTTCCAGCGCACGACATGCAGGACGGGGCCGAAGATCTCCTTGGTGAGCGCATCGGAACGATCGAGCTCGACGATATGGGGCGCGAAGAAATTGCCGGTCGAGGGCACCTTGCCGGCATAACGCACCTTCTGTGTCCGCTTCATCTCGACGATATGGGCATCAAGCATCGCTTTCTGCTTCTCGTCGATGACGGGGCCGATATCGGTGGTGATCTCCAAGGGATTGCCGAGATTGAGCTCGCGCGCCGCCCCTTCGATCATCTCCAGCATGCCGTCGGCGATGTCTTCCTGCAGATAGAGGATGCGCAGCGCCGAGCATCGCTGGCCGGCCGAGCGGAAGGCCGAGAGCACAACATCGTCGGCCACCTGTTCGGCAAGGGCCGTGGCATCAACGATCATCGCATTGAGTCCGCCGGTTTCAGCAATCAGCGGCACGATTGGGCCATCCTTGGCAGCCAACGTCCGGTTGATCGCCTGGGCGGTGCCCGTCGAGCCGGTGAAGGCGATGCCGGCCAGCTTCGGATGGGCGGCGATCGCGGCGCCCACGTCCCCGGCACCGGGCAGCAACATCAGCACGTCCTCGGGAACGCCCGCCTTATGGAACAACTTGACGGCTTCAAAGGCGATCAGCGGCGTCTGTGGCGCGGGCTTGGCAACGACAGCATTGCCGGCGATGAGGGCCGCGGACACTTGGCCGAGGAAGATCGCAAGCGGGAAATTCCACGGCGAGATGCAGGCGAAAACGCCCCGGCCGCGCCAGGAGAGACGGTTGAGCTCGCCGGTCGGGCCGGGCATGACTTCCGCCTCGCCGAACTGCTTGCGCGCCTGATTGGCATAGTAGCGGCAAAAGTCGACGGCCTCGCGGATTTCGGCGACACCGTCATCCAGCGTCTTGCCGGCTTCGAGGGCCAGCAAAGACAAGAGCCGGTCGCGGTCGGCCTCCATCAGGTCGGCCATTTTGTCGAGGGTCGCTGCACGCTCCTCCACGGGAAGCCGCGACCAGCGGGCAAAACCCTGGCGGCCGGCCACAAAGGCGCGGTCGACATCGGCCGGCGTGGCGTTGCGCACCGTGCCGACCTTGCGGGAACGGTCCGCCGGCGACAGCACCGGCTCGTCTGCGGTGGCACCGGTCGCGCCGGGCACCAGCGGACGCGCGGCGATCTCGGCCAGCGGCTGGGCAATGCGCGCCATCAACTGGTCCAGATTGTCGCGATGGCCGAATTCGAAGCCGGCACTGTTCTGGCGGTCTTCATAAATTCCTGACGGCATGGGGATCTGGCTGTGGCGGGCGCTCTGGCCCTTACCGATTCCGAGCTTTTCGGTCGGGCGTTCAAGCAGCGCCGTGACGGGAATGTTCTTGTCGCCGGCAACCGCGACAAAGGAGGAGTTCGCGCCGTTTTCGAGGAGGCGACGGACGAGATAGGCGAGCAGATCGCGGTAACCGCCAACAGGCGCATAGATGCGGCAGGCGATCCGGTCATTGCCAGAGAGCAGGCTGTCGTAAAGCGCCTCGCCCATGCCATGCAGGCGCTGGAATTCGAAACCGGAGCGGTCGGCACCGGCAAGCTCGATGATCGTCGAGACGGTAAGCGCATTGTGGGTGGCGAACTGCGGGAAGATGCGCGCGCGCTTCTCCATCATCTTGGCCGCGCAATGCAGATAGGCGAGATCGGTCGCGGGCTTGCGGGTCCAGACGGGATAGTCGTCGAGACCACGCTCCTGGGCGCGCTTCACTTCCGTATCCCAATAGGCGCCCTTGACCAGGCGCACCATCATCCGCCGGCCATATTGCTGGCAAAGGCCGTCGATGAAGTCGATCACCTGAGGCGAGCGCTTCTGATAGGCCTGGATGGCGAGACCGAACCCGTCCCAGCCAGCCAGCGAGGGATCGGCGAAGACGGCAGCGACAACGTCGAGCGAGAGCTCCAGGCGATCGGCCTCTTCGGCATCGACGGTGAAATTCAGCTGATGGGCCTTGGCCATCTGGGCAAGCTTCAAGAGATCAGGCACGAGTTCGCGCATGACCCGGTCGTGATGGGTGGCAAGATAACGCGGATGGAGCGCCGAGAGCTTGACGGAAATGCCCATGCGGTTCGGCAGCTGCTGGCTCTTGCCATGTTTGGCCATATGCGCGCCGATCGCCTCGATCGCGCTGGCATAAGACTGGAAGTAGCGCTTGGCGTCTTCGGCGGTACGAGCCCCCTCACCCAGCATGTCGAAGGAATGGCGATAGCCACGCTCTTCGCTCTTGGCCGCCCGCGACAGCGCGTCCTTGATCGTCTCGCCGAGCACGAAGTGATGACCGAGGAAGCGCATCGCCTGCTTGGTGGCGGAACGCACGGTGGGAAGGCCGAGACGCTTGACGAGACCGCGCATGACACCCTCGGGCGTTTCGCCCGGACGGATGACGCGCGCCGACAGGCCGAGCGCCCAGGCAGAGGCCGAGACGAACCAGCTGTCACCATGCGCCTCGTGTTCGCTCCAGCCGCCCTCTTTCAGCTTGTCCTCGATGAGCCGATCCTGGGTCAACGCGTCAGGCACACGCAGCAGTGCCTCGGCAAGCACCATCAGGGCCAGACCCTCACGGGTCGACAAACCATATTCGCGCAAGAAGTCTTCCACGCCGCCGATCGAGCCGGAATTACCCCTGATCGCCTCGATATAGGTCGTGGCGCGGCGGTCGATCGCAGTGTTCTGGCTGTCGGACAGCGACAACCGGGCGGCGAAATGGCGGATGAGCTGGTCGTCGTCGCCGGCGTAAGGCGCTTCGAAACGCGAGAAATCGGTCGTGGCTGTCTTGGTCATGGTCACCTCCGTGTGATCGGCAACATATCTTCGCTTTTACCGATTTTCCCACTATTCTTAAGTCACGCTTCAGAGACTTTCACTATGATTACGGCAAAAGGCAGAGAATGATGAAGGAACTCGACCGACTGGACCGCAAGATTCTCCGCGCCCTGCAGACAGAGGGTCGCCTGAGCAATATCGAGCTCGCCGATCGGGTGAACCTTTCGGCGACGGCCACGGCCGAACGGGTCCGCCGCCTGACCCGCGAGGGCTACATCACCGGCTACGCCGCCATCCTGTCGCCGCAGAAACTCGGACGCAACCTGCTCGTTTTCATCCAGGTGAAGCTCGACCGGACGACCGCCGATGTCTTCGATACCTTCGCTGCGGCGGTGAAACGGTCCGACGACGTGATGGAGTGCCACATGGTCGCCGGCGGCTTCGACTATCTGGTCAAGGCGCGGGTCGCCGGGATGGAAGCGTACCGCCAATTTCTGTCGGAAGTCATCCTGCCGCTGCCGGGCGTCCGGGAAACCCATACCTATGCCGTAATGGAAGAGGTCAAGACAGGATCCGCTTTGCCCGTGTGAATATCGAGGTAACGACAGACTGCCATTTTGAGTGGCACGGGTCAGAAATTAGTCATATTAATGATGGGCAGAGCGGAAAAACCCCTAGCTTTTCGTCGGAAGTGATATATTTGTTGAAACTTACGATTATTTGTCAACTTTCGAAACAAGAAAAATGCTGCCACAACGACAGACGCTCTTGAGCCAGGAAATCGGGAGCTGCCAAAGCCGTGCGGAGCTGTTGGAGTGCTGGAAACAGGCGGCCCGGGAGTTCGGTCTCGATCATGTCACGCTGGCCATCGCTCCGACGGTTCAGGACAAGATCATCGGCCCGCTGATCCGCGAAACGACGCTCCCGTTGGATTATTGCCGCGAATTCGACCGCCAGGGATTGTTGCGCTACTGCCCGACGGTTCCGCATATTTCCCGCTCGATCATGCACAACACCTGGTGGCTCGGTCCGGACGGGAAGTCGCCTGATTTCGAATGCCCGGTCGAGATGGCGGATCTGATGCGCCAGCATGGATTGTTGGTGGGCATCCTCTTTTCTCTGAACGCCATCGACGGCACACGATATGTGGTGCGGTATGACGGCAAACGCGCGCCCCTGCCGCAGCAGGACGTCAACGAACTGTCGATGCTGACGACCCAGGCCTTCGACGTCTTCGACCGGCTGCGACGCTAGGCCAGCAACGTCAACGAGCTATCGGCCCGCGAACTGGAAGTGCTGCGCTGGACGGCGCAGGGCAAGACCTCGCTGGAGATCGGCCAGATCCTGTCGCTCTCGGATCACACGGTCAACGCCTACATGACCAATGCCATCCGCAAGCTCGACTGCGTCAATCGAACCCAGCTGGTCGCCAAGGCGATCCGGATGAAGATCATCAGCTAACCTCTTTCCTTCTTAGGTAGAACGCAAAAGGCCCGGTCTCGCGACCGGGCCTTTTTTGTTAGAGCCTAGAGCCCATCAGCGATCGAGGACCGCCCGGATCTCGACCATATTGGAGCGGACGCGCAGGATGTAGAAGCCCATGGTGGCGAGATGGGTCGGCATGATCCAGCCGTCTTCGCTGCCATTGGAGATGATCGCCGGCTGGATCTTCAGGGCGCCCTGCAGCTGACGCTCCATCTCGGCCCAGATGGCGGTGAGGTTGCGCTCGCGGATCACGTTGCCGAAGTCGGCATGGGCGGCCTTCAACAGCGCATACTGCGCGTAGAGCTGACCGAAGGCGAACCAGTAGCGATCGTCCGCGCGGGTGTCGAACCAGCCGGCATTGAACTCCTCCGAGCGGCGGCGAAGAATGTCCGACGTGTTGCCGAGATCACTTGCCATGCCGTCGAGCAGCTGCAGCAGATTGTCGGCGCGGGTATCGAAGACTGCCTCACAGGTGCCAAGCGAGGTGTTGAACCGGTTCCAGCTGTCGATCGCGGCGCGATAGTAGCTCGGTGTCGGCGTCTTGAAGCCGAAGGGGTCGGTGCCGAAATACCAGGTGCTTTCGTCGAACTGGATATTGCCGCGCGCATCCTGCAGGTCGTTGTTGATGCCGGACGTGCCACGCACACGGCCAAGATTGTCAGCAAGCTGAATGGCGGTGCGGCGCACCACCTGGTTCACACCGCGCTGGAACGACGCCTTGTTGTCGAAGAAGGGCGTGTTGTCCCAGTCAACGCCGAAAAGCCCGAGCTTGTAGATCAGCGTCGAAGAAACCCAGCTGTTCTGGTTGACATTCTGGTCCGTCAGCGCCGCCGACAGCGTCACGATCGCCGAATCCTGGCAGCGATTGGCCTGGTCGGGCAAGGCCCCGCCGGCCGGAACTGTGCGGCTCTCCAGCTTGTAGCTCGCCACGAAAGCCGGGTCGAAGCCGTGCCAGAACTGGGTGCGATAGAAGAACTGGCCATAGGCGAGAATGAGCAGCACGAGGATGCCGAGGATCGGTCCCTTGATGATCCAGCTGCGGTCCCGGTACCAGCCATGCGCGGCGAGAAACGGCCACAGCAGCCAGGCGACGACCAGGCCGACGCCGCGGCCGATCGCGGCAAAGACGCGCTGGAAAAACGCGATGATCGGATCAAGCATGGTCATCTCCTATGCCATAGAGGCGTCTGCGAAATTGCGCTTTGTCCTGCAGATAGGTCTGCGTCAGACGGGTTACAACATAATCGGAATAAGCCGAAGGATAGGTCTCGTAATCGCGATAAAAGCCTTGTTTGTCGAAGACGAAGCGCGAGACGAAATCCGCGGGCGTAAAATGTGAAATCAGCCGGTTGGTCAGCCACTGGTCCGGATGCGCGGGCTGCGCCCTGACCAGCCAGAGCCGCAGTTTCGGCTCGAAGTCCGCGATGCGGAGCGTGCCGGTCCGGGCGAGCATGCGCATCGCTTCCTGCAGGAAGGGATAGGCGCCATGTTCGCCAATCGCGCGCCCATGCGTGTGTTGGAAGGTTTGCTGCCAGACCACGTCGACCCTCGAAAAATCCGGCAGCGGCACCTGGCCGGCGGCGACCGAGAGCAGCGCCATTTCCGCCCGGTGGGCGAGCAGGCCGGACGCCTCGACCCAGCTTGCCCGGGGAAGCTCGATGCGGCCGGTGCGGGCGAGAAAGTCGAAGACCTGGGCATGATCGAGGATCGAGATGTAGCTGACCTGCCACGGCCGCGACCGGCGAAAGCCCGGAGCATCGGGATAGCAGATCACGGTCGCCTGCTTGTCATCGGCAAACACGAAGACGCCGCCGAAATGATCCGCCCAGAAGGCGTCGTGACGAAAAATCACCTTGTCCGGCACCAGGGTGTTCTGCCTGATATCACCCGTCTGCCGTGAGAGCTCGACCATCCGGTTCAGCATCGGATCGTCGCGCCAGGCGCTCGGGCTGGTCAAGAGCTGGTCGCAGAGCTGGCGCAGCTCGCCGGCCTTGCCGAGCAGGTCTTCGGCCGACAGCACCCGGAATTTCACCTCGTTGATCGACAGCAGGTCTTCGAGCGTCTTCACCTCGGCGACCGAATCCTCGATCTCGCCGTAAAGCGCATCCTTGAGCGTGATCGCATGGATGGCACGGGCATTGGCCGCGAAGAACTCGTGCATCAGGCCGGCAGTGTTGGAAAAGCTGGTATGAACGACCGGCAGGCTGTCCTGCTCCGGCGTCATGATGATGAAACGGCGGTTTACCTTCTTCGGGTCGAGATAATCAGGGTCACCGAGTTCGGCCGCCACCTGGGGCGAAAAGCCGGTGATGTCGATGTCGAATTCGCCAAGCGCAGTTTCCGGCAGGCCGAAGCCTTTGAGGGCCTTGTTGTAGCGGGCAATCAGATGCGGCTCGCGAATGGTCAGCAGGCGGCCGTAGATGAGTTCGGCTTCGAGGAGGCGGTTCATGCGATATCAGTGACCTTCCTGTCGTCGTGTCGCCAATAGAGGTCATCGAGGTCGATCTTCAGGACATCGGCAATCGCCTTCAACGTCGCGACGCTGCCGTCCTTCTTGCCGTTTTCGATTTCAGAGAGATAAGCAGTGCTGATGCCGGAAGCAGCAGCCAAGTCCTTGGCCGTCATGCCCCGAACATCGCGCCAGACGCGGATCGGACTTTCGCCTTCACTCATCCGATTGACATATTCGACAGCAATGAACTCTTCCTCGCCAGCGGCCAGTTTCCTCTCGAAATCCGCAACAGCTAGATTGTCTTCCAGATCCTCGATACGCTCGATCAGCGCCTCATAGTCCTTGCGACGAAGCACAATCATTTCCTCGCCATCAGGCGCTGTAAAGGATGATGCGATTGTCATCAAAGCTCTCCTTCATAGGCTTCGCCGCGTGCCGCCACGCGGACTACGTCAACGAAGACCCCATCTTCGCGAAAGATCACGCGCCAGTCCCCAATCCTTAAGCGACGATAGCGGCTGTCCCGCAACGTCTTGACGTTGTTAGCAAGAGAAGCCGGATCGGCGGCATACTGAAGAACCTTCGCCCTAATACGTCGGGCCTCGTTCGCCAGCATCCGGTTCAGAGCCCGGATTGCGTCTTTGCTGTAAACAACGTCCCGCACAGTTTATCCCTCAACCCACAGCCAGACAACTGAATTCGCTAATAGCGAATTCTACCACCCACCGTCCCCCTTCAGCCGCTCGATCTCCCCAATCGCCCGCTCCCGCTGCCTCTCCCGCCTGACAATCTCGTCCACAGCCGCCTCATCCGACTTGTCGGCATAGCGGAATTCGCTATCGGCGTAGCGGTTGATCTCCTGCAGGATCATCTCCATCGTGACGGGACCGCGCAGGTCTTCGATCATCGCGCGCTTCTCGTCGTAGCTCTTGTGCACGAAGGCCTCCGGCGTCTCGAACCAGGCATCCGGCAGCTCGACATCCATCGCCCGCATCTTCACCGCATCGGTGATGTTCTTGATCGCGCGGCCGGTGAAGCGCGGCTCGGCGAGCTTGATCGCATGCAGATAGGCGCCGACATCGGCCAGCGTCTCTATTCTGCCCTCGGTTTTCTCGTAGCGTTCCCAGACCGCGACAAGTCCATCCTCTTTCGGCCGGTCATGCTCGCCATAGGAGCGGCTGACAGCCTTCTGGATCTCCTGCCCGGCAAACAGCTGGTGTTCCCCGAGCGGGATCGAATGGTTCTTGCCAACGAGCAGCGAGAAGATGTCGATATAATCCTCGCGGCTCTGCGGCCCATCGACCAGCCAGCGGGCGCCGGCGCGCTGGCGCAGCGCATCGTCGACATTTTCAGGATAGTTGGAGAACATGCCGAAGGTCGCATTGCCACGCACCACAGTGGAAGCACCGGCAAAGCTCTCCATCAGCACGGCCGTCACCTCGTGCTGGCCTGATGACGCCCGGTCGTCGGAGCGCTTGGCCGTTACCTGGTCGACATCGTCGATCGTGCCGAAGCCGATGACGCGCGGATTGAGCACGTTGTTGACGAAAACCTTGGCATTCTGGCCTGATTTGCCCTGATAGGACGAGATCTGGTCGACGCCGAAATTTTCGTAGTGGAAGGCATACCCCGCCATCTTGCAGTAGTCGTTGAGGAGGCCCGCCAGCATCTGGATGAGTATCGTCTTGCCGGTGCCCGGCATGCCGTCGCCGATGAAGGTGAAGAGAAAGCCGCCAAGCTCGACGAAGGGGTTCATCTGCCGATCAAAGTCATAGGCCATCAGCATCTTGGCAAGCTTCAGCGCCTGATATTTGGCGATGTGGTTGCCGATGATCTCTTCCGGCTTTTTGAAGTTCATCGAGAGCGGCTTGGACTTCGCGCTCGGCACAGCGTCGAAACCGTCGAGGGTAAAGTCGTCCTGATCGACGCGGATATGGGCATTCTCGAAGGCGCCGAGATGCTCGAACCGCGCCTTGCGCGTAAGAAGTCCCTGAAGTGCGAGTTCGGCAAAGGCACGGGTGCGGCCGACCACGGTCGCGTCGTCGGCCGATCCCTTCAAGGCTGCATCAAGCCCGCCGACTAGACTTTTCAGGGCATCCTGCGCCGTATCGAAGAGGAAGTCCGGCTCGCGCAGACCGTCAAGCTGTTCGCTCTCGCCGGCCACGGTCGACAGCAGATAGGCTGAAAAGGCGAAGGCGCAAACATAAGACGAGGAAGCGAGCAGCCCCTTGAAGCGGCCAGCCTCCTCGCCCTGCAAGGGGGCACTGATGTTGCGGGCCTGCAGGCTCTCAAGATCGGTCTGGCGGGCGAACACCTCGGTGACCGCCAGCGCCACCTGCGCCCCGCGCCGCACCCGGTAAAGCACCGTATGCTGAGCGGGGGTGAGCAGCGGATCGCCCTGCCCGCTCGCCTGAACAGTCTTGGTCAGTTCCACCTCGCGGGTCTTGCGCACCGAACCGGTCGAGACCGTCGAGACGAAGCGCCGTCCCGTCCCGGCAAGTGCTGCCCCATCACTGCCGCCATCGCCGGCATCCAGCATGACGAAGCGCGTGACGAGGCCCTGGGCGACAACAAGATGTTTGGCAATGTCCGCCTCGTGCAGCGTGGTCAGTCCGGCCGTCAACTCGCTCATCTCTCAAACCTCGCTGACGATCTGGTCGCCGGAAATGACGTGGACCTTGTAATTGCCGAAAACGGCCGCCACTTCGCCGGCCGCATAGAGCGCCTGATAGGCGTCATGCGGCACAAGCGCATGTTTCTCGTACGTCGAGACGCCCATACGGGCCGCTTCGAGGTCGTGCGTCTCGATGTGGAATTCCTGGGTAGCCGGCGTCGAGGAGAAGAAGCCCTTCACCGCCGGCTGCTCGCGTTTGGAAAACACCTCCTGCACCGTCCAGGTCATCACCCAGGCGTTTTCCGGTTTGCGCACGCGGCTGAGGATCTCGTTCACCCGACCGGTGTTTTCGGTAATGCCGGTCGAATAGAGCGGCCCGAGCACGACGCGCCGGATCGACTTCGGATGGAGCGTGGGGAAGTCCCGATCCATATTGGTGGCGATCGTCGCAGGGGTGAGCGAAAAGGCCGAGTTCTTGGCGCAGAAATCGTCGAAAAGGCGCGCCAGCTCCGGATTGAGCAGGCCACCAACCGGCAACGGGATGTCGACCGTGTCGTCGAGCCGGCCATCCGGCGTGACAAGGATTTTCGCCACGCTGTCGGACGAATCCTCGATGGTCGCCAGATAGATCATCGGCAGCGTGCTGGGACCGTCAAAGGCCGCCCAAGAGACGAGGTAACTCGGCCGCTTGGTTTGCGCGTTGACACTGACGGCGACAGTGGTCGGCAGGACGAAGGGGGAAAACACCTCGCCTGCCCCGACCTGCTCCAGATAAAGGCGCTCGGCCATCTGCCGTTGCAGCGCCTGCGGAAACTCCTTTTGCCGCAGGATGAAATCCACCATCTCCTCGCGCAGCACCTGAGCCACCGGGATCGCCGCCAGCCGCTGGTCGGCTCCGGCCCGGTCGTTTTCAAGCTCCAGCACGTTCTGGAAGACCGGAAAGCCGCTTTCGGCCCGGGAGATCCGGAACTGTTCACTGAACGCGACGCGGTTCTGCCAGGACGCGAAGGAATTGCGCAGCCGGTCGAGATAGGGAAGCAGATGCATCCCCGGCGGTCCGGTCTCGAGTATGCGGCGATCCGGTTGACCGAAGAACAGCCCGAGGCCGGACAGCGCCGCCGCAATCGTAGCGAAATAGGAGGAGACGGCGCTTGAGCGATCCATGGCGTTCAAGAGTGGCCCCTGAGGCTGGAGCATTCGGTCATCACGGCTTCACGTAGTTGGCCGAATTGTGCTTGTCGAGCACGCCCTGGAAGCGCCGGGCAAAGGCCTCGTCGGCCAGCTTCTTGCGGCGCTGGATGTCCTGCGTCGACAGCATGTTCTTCTCGTGCAGTTCGAGCAGATCGCCGATATGCCGCTGGGCGGCGGCACCGATGCCGGCCATGGTTTCCTCGGCCGCCGTATCCACCTGGGAACCAAGCGTGTTGATCCGGTGCGCGACCTCCTGCTGGGCTGCCGTCTTCAGCGAGTCTTCCAGCGCCTTGTAGAGCACGATGCGCTGCTCGGTATCGATGGTCAGCTTGTTGATCAGCGTGTTCTGCGCCGCGATCTGGTTGTTCAGCGAATCGACGAAAGTCTGGAACATCGAGGTGTAGCGTTCCAGCGTCTGGCTTTCGGCGAGCAATTCCTGCTCGCGCGCCTGCGCCTGGTTGTATTCGGTCGCGAGCTTGGAGCGCTCGGCTTCGAGATCGGTGCGCGCGCCGGTGTCGGTCGAGGCAGCGATCTTGTTTTCGATGTCGAGCAGCATCGGGTTCAACTGTTCGATCCGCGTCTGCGTCGTTTCCAGATTGGCGATCGTCTGCTTGCGACGCTCGATCACCTGGATGAGGCTTGCCTCAGAGCTCTTGTAGCGCTCGTCGAGAACCGACTTCTGTTCCTTCAGGATGCCGACAATGCTGTCGGACTTGGCGAGCAGTTCCTGCAGATTGCCGGCGAGCGACATGTTGCGCACGCGCTCGGTGCGCATCCGCTGCGCCTTCTGCTTGGAGAAGATGCCGATGAATTTTTCCATGCCGGAAAAGCTCTTCATGCTCTCGAATTCGGAGCCGAAGACATTGGTCGCGTCTTCCAGTCCGATGATCAGGTCGGCGATATTCGCCTCCATCACCTTCTGCTGGTTCAAGACATCCGAGATCCGCGCATTCTCGATGTCGAAATTGGGGTCCGTCAGCTTGCTGTCGCTCTTCGCCAGCGTGTCGAGCACCGAGCCGGACTGCTCGATCTTGCCGCGCATGTCGGCCACGATCTGACGGGTCTTCTCGATTTCCGTGTCGAAGGATTGCAAAGTCGCCATGTCGTCCCCTGTCTCTGCGATCGGCACGCGCCGACCTCTCTTCCACCAGCATAGCGGGATTTTTTCCCGACGAAAGCGATGCTTCGCACACGACGCCCCGCTTAACCGATATGGATGGCCCGCGCGGCGACACAAGAGGCCATGGCAGAGAAATGCGACAGCCGTTTTGCGGGCTGTCCCAATCCAGGGGCGAAACCGCGGATCTTACTGGCCGCCGGCCGCCGGGTCCTTCAGATAGGCGATGATATTGGCGAGATCATCGTCCTTCTTGACGCCCGCATAGGCCATCTTCGTGCCCTTGACCACGGTCTTCGGGGCCTTCAGATACTCACCGAGCAGAGCCTCGTCCCAGACCTTGCCGGCGCCGAACGCGGTCATCGCAGGCGAATACTTGTAGTCGGCGACCGATGCCACCGGCCGACCGACGATGCCTTGAAGCGTCGGGCCGACCTTGTTCTTGGCTTCGGTGGCAATGTGACAGGCGGAACAGACCTTGAAGGCCTTGGCCCCGGCAACGGGGTCGCCTGCGGCCAGCGCGGGACCGGGCAAGGCGATGGCAAGCAGCACGAGCATGGATGACGTCTTCATCGAAATTCCTCTTCAACCGTTTCGATAGCGCGCCCGAAGACGCTGCCGGATCATCACACCCGATCGCACGACACGACAAGTGTGCGCATTGACGCGTGTCAAGCTGGCCGATTTTTCCGCCCGTGATGGTTCGAAAAACCGCAATGCGACGGTTTAAGGGGAAAGAGGTCGCAAACAGGGTGCCTGCTGCGACGCAAACGCACGGGCATCCTTGCAATTCTCCGGTATTGAATGTTGACTTGGGAACTTCAATAAAAAAACGGGAGCCTGAAATGAACACCTTGCTTGCTTGTCGCCGCACCCTCGTCGCTACCGTCTCGCTGCTGGCGATCTCCGCCATGCCGCTCGCGGCGGCAGAAGCCGAGAGCTGCTCCACCGTCCGATTCTCCGATGTCGGCTGGACAGACATCACCGCCACCACGGCGACCGCCTCTGTTCTTCTGAAGGCGCTCGGCTATGAGCCGACCACGACTGTCCTGTCCGTGCCGGTCACCTACTCTTCGTTGAAGAATAAGGACATCGACGTCTTCCTCGGCAACTGGATGCCGACGATGGAAGCCGACATCGCCCCCTACCGCGACGACAAGTCGGTCGAGACCTTCGGCCCCAACCTCGAAGGCGCAAAATACACGCTCGCGACCAACGCCAAGGGCGCCGAACTCGGCATCAAGGATTTCGCCGATATCGCCAAGAATGCAGACGCCCTCGGCGGCAAGATCTACGGCATCGAGCCGGGCAATGACGGCAACCGCTTGATCCTCGACATGCTCGACGCCAACAAGTTCGAGCTCGGCGAATTCGAAATCGTCGAATCCTCCGAACAGGGCATGCTCGCTCAGGTCGCCCGCGCCGAAAAGGATGGCGAACCGGTGGTCTTCCTCGGCTGGGAACCGCATCCGATGAATGCCAACTTCAAGTTGACCTATCTGTCGGGCGGCGATGACGTCTTCGGCCCGAACTTCGGCGGCGCCACGATCTTCACCAACACCCGCGCCGGCTACACCACCGAGTGCCCGAATGTCGGCAAGTTCGTCACCAATCTCAAGTTCTCGCTCGCTATGGAGAACGAGATCATGGGCAAGATCCTCAACGACGGCGCTGACGCCGAAGCGGCAGCCTCCGAATGGCTCAAGGCCAACCCGGCCGTGATCGAACCCTGGCTTGCCGGCGTGACCACCAAGGACGGCGCCGAAGGCCTGCCTGCAGTCAAGACGGCCCTCGGCCTCTGATATCCAGTCCGACGAAATGGAGACCGCGCGGACGGAAGGGAGAGCCGTCCGCGCGGTCTCCAGGCAATGCACTTGAGGCTGTTCGGGGACATCAATGAATTTTCTCACCGACTACAAATTGCCCATCGGGGCCATGTCGAAGAGCGTCGTCGACTGGCTGACCACCAATGTCGACGTGGTCTTCGATCTGATCGCGACCATATTGAGCGCCTCGATCAACGCGATGCTGTTCGTGCTGCAGGGCCCGTTTCTCAAAGACACGCCCTATGAGCCCTTCTATCCACTGCTGATGATCGTGCTCTTCTCCCTTTTTGCCTGGTTCATGCGTCGTTCCTTCGGCGTGGTAATCTTCACCTTTCTCGGTCTGCTGCTGATCTACAATCAGGGCTACTGGAAAGAGACGATGGAAACGCTGGCGCTCGTGCTCGCAGCAGCCGGTGTATCGATGGTGATCGGCGTGCCGGTCGGCATCGCCTGTGCCCGCCGCCCCTGGCTCTACACCGCCGTGCGGCCCGTTCTCGACCTGATGCAGACGATCCCGACCTTCGTCTATCTCATCCCGGCGCTCATTCTCTTCGGCCTCGGCATGGTGCCAGGCCTGATCGCCACCGTGATCTTCGCCATTCCCGCGCCGATCCGCCTGACCCGGCTCGGCATCATCTCCACCCCGCCATCGCTGGTGGAAGCCGCGATCGCCTTCGGCGCCACTCCGTCCCAGGTGCTGCGCAAGGTCGAACTGCCGTTTGCCACGCCGCAGATCATGGCGGGCCTCACCCAGACCATCATGCTGTCGTTGTCCATGGTGGTCATCGCCGCCCTCGTCGGTGCCAGCGGCCTCGGCGTGCCCGTCGTGCGCGCGCTGAACACCGTCAACATCGCCCGCGGTTTCGAGGCAGGCCTGTGCATCGTCATCCTCGCCATTATCCTCGACCGCATCTTCCGCATTCCCGGAGAAGAGTCATGAGCGACGCAGTAATCTTCGGCAATGTCGACATCGTCTTCGGCGACAATCCGCAGCGGGCGCTCGCCATGGTCGACCAGGGCAAGACCCGCGACGAAATTGGCGCGGAGACAGGGCTCGTTCTTGGTGTCGCCGGCGCATCACTCGCCGTCCAGGAAGGCGAGATCCTCGTTCTGATGGGGCTGTCCGGCTCCGGCAAGTCGACGCTGCTGCGCGCCGTCAACGGGCTCGCGCCGGTGGTTCGCGGCACGGTCGGCGTCAAGACCGATGCCGGCTTCGTCGATCCCTACAAGACCTCGGCAAACGTGCTGCGCGGCCTGCGTATGCACACCGTCTCCATGGTTTTCCAACAATTCGGCCTGCTGCCCTGGCGCACGGTCGCCGAAAATGTCGGCTTCGGCCTCGAGCTCGCCGGCGTGCCGGATGCCGAGCGCGAAAAGACGGTGGCGACCCAGCTCGAACTGGTCAATCTGTCGAAATGGGCCGACCGCAAGGTCAACGAACTCTCGGGCGGCATGCAGCAGCGCGTGGGCCTCGCCCGCGCCTTTGCCACCGGCGCGCCGATCCTGTTGATGGACGAGCCCTTCTCCGCCCTCGACCCCTTGATTCGCACCCGATTGCAGGATGAGCTTCTCGAATTCCAGGCGCGGTTGAAGAAGACGATCCTTTTCGTCAGCCACGATCTCGACGAGGCCTTCCGCATCGGCAACCGCATCGCCATCATGGAAGGCGGCCGGATCATCCAGTGCGGCACGCCGCAGGAGATCGTCCAGAACCCGACCAACCAGTATGTCGCGGATTTCGTCCAGAACATGAACCCGATCAACATGCTGACCGCTTCCGACGTGATGCGGCACGGGGTGACAGGCGAACAAGGCCAGGTCACCGGCACGACGGCACCGCGCACGCCGCTGGTCGACGTGCTTGATGCACTGGCACGTCAGCCCGGGACGATCGGCGTCGTTGACAACGGCGTCGTCATCGGCACGATCAACGCACAGGATGTCGTGACCGGCCTGACAAAGCACCGACGCAAGGCCTGATGCCCGGCCACACATCCGCAACAGCAGCATGCGGTGGCCGGAGACGATGGAAATGACGGACGACTTGAAGACGGACTTGGCGACAGACAAGCCGAAGGTGATTCGCGACACCGATGACGATGCGCGACGCCAGGCGCGCGTCTTGCTGCGCGGCGCGCGCTTTGCAGCCATCGGCGTCCTCGATCCGGAAACAGGCTTTCCCGTGGTTAGCCGCGTGCTGCTCGGCACCGACATCGACGGCGCGGCCGTGATCCTTGTCTCCAATCTCTCGGCTCATACCGGGGCCCTGCTCGCCGATCCCCGTGCCTCGCTTTTGACCGGAGAACCGGCCAAGGGCGATCCGCTCGCCCATCCGCGCCTGACGCTGCAATGCCTGGCCGAAAGCGTTGACCGGGACAGTCCGAGCCATGCGCGCCTGCGCGGCCGCTTCCTCGCCCGACATCCCAAATCGCAGCTCTACATCGACTTTCCCGATTTCCGCTTCTTCCGTCTCGTCCCAGAAAGAGCGAGCCTGAACGGCGGATTTGGACGCGCCTATCATTTGAGCAGAGAGGACTTCCTGATCGCCCTTCCAAGTGACAATTTTTGGGGGGATCAGGAAATGCTCCTACGAGATTTAGGGGTGCGGCATCCGGGGCTCGCCAGCCGACTTGCGGTGGACGTTTACCATGCACCAGCCGGAGACTGGGCTGTCTGCGGTATCGACTCCCAAGGATTAGACTTAACTTTCAAGGACTTACTGATTCGTCACGAATTTGTGACGCCCGTCACAGAAAAGTCCGAGATAGGATTAGTGTTACCTAAATCAGAATACGCAGTACCTTAAATTTAGGCATATACAATTTTATTCCCGTTGATAGACTTCTGGTTATACCTAAGGCACGGATTTTTAACGACTGCCCCTCCCCCAAGGCGCTCGACCAAGGAAAGTTAAACCGATGAAAACTAGAGCTTTGTCCGAACAATCAGCCGTCGCTGCAGGCTTGCTATCCGCCATGGCAAACCCGAAGCGCCTCATGATCCTCTGCAGTCTCGTAGAGGGTGAAGTACCGGTTGGTGTTCTGGCAGCCCAGGTGGGTCTCAGCCAGTCGGCTCTGTCCCAGCACCTGTCCAAGCTGCGCGCGCAGAAGCTGGTGAAGACCCGCCGCGACGCCCAGACAATCTACTACTCTTCCACGTCGGAATCGGTGATCAAGATCCTGTCGACGCTGGAAAGCATCTACTGCCCGCCCATGGCCGCGAGCAAGTCTGCTGCTTGATGACAGCGCTGCCAGACCGGTGGCATCGGCTTGGGAGGAGTGCACCTCGATCGCGTCGCGAACCGGGGTGACGCCGCTGGACCGAACAACGGCAGACGCACAGAACAACTGAAGAGGAAGCCCTGGCCGCGATCGCGCCGGGGCTTCTTCGCGTCAGGGGACGTGAGACCCCGGCGGTGCCAGGACGCGCGCACGGCTGGACGTTGACCTCAGTCCCGCCACCTCCCTGCAATCGCAGCTCGACGGTAGGATGTGATCGTTCTCCCCGCAGCGACCCAAGTCCGCACATCACACAGACTGTCTGATCCATGACCTTTGTTGATGCCGCTCTCGCAGCGCCTTGACGGCCTTTCGATGGCTGCTAACGTGACGGCGCAAACGACAGCCGCGGCGCAAGAGCCGATGGCCGGGAAAATGGCCGCCCGCGACCGAAAGGGCCATGGAGAACATTATGTCGAACCGTCTCAATTCCACGCCGAACGACCTGCGCGCCTTCTGGATGCCGTTCACCGCGAACCGCCAGTACAAGAAGGAGCCGCGCCTTTTCGTCGGCGCAAAGGACATGCATTACACCACCCATGACGGCCGCCAGGTGCTCGACGGCACCGCCGGCCTCTGGTGTGTGAACGCCGGCCACTGCCGCCCGCTGATCACCGAAGCGATCCGCGAGCAGGCTGGCGAACTCGACTATGCCCCGGCCTTCCAGCTCGGCCACCCCAAGGCCTTCGAGCTGGCCAACCGCCTGATCGATATCGCCCCCGACAACATGGCGCATGTGCTCTACACCAATTCCGGTTCGGAATCGGTCGAGACGGCGCTGAAGGTCGCGCTTGCCTATCAGCGCGTGAAGGGACAGGGCTCGCGCACCCGTCTGATCGGTCGCGAACGCGGCTATCACGGCGTCAATTTCGGCGGCATCTCGGTCGGCGGCATCGTC
>JARXAQ010000004.1 GCA_029865825.1 Rhizobium sp. | reverse complement strand
CAACTGCCAACAGTACCGGCACCTCCCGGGCTGTAACGGCAAGCTTTGAGGACGGTGACAATTCGGCGCGGCGGTCGAGCACGATCCGAAGCGGTGAGGCGTTTTCGAGGCCGGGCAGACGCACGGTCAGTTCCGGGTCGTCAGCATTCGCCGTCCCGATCCCAACCATGATCGCGTCGCTCTCTGCACGCAGGCGATGAACTTCGATCTTCGAGTCCGGTCCGGTGATCGCCACCTGCCCGTGGCCTAGCCTCCCCAGCATTCCATCGCCAGAAACAGCAAGCTTCAGAGTCACTTGCGGCCGGCCTTTCGTCTGGCGTGTCAGATAGCCGCCCATGGCACGACGGGCTTCCTTCTGGAGGATGCCGATGGTCACTTCGATGTCGGCATCGGCCAAGATCTTCAGCCCCTGCCCCGAAACACGCGGATCCGGGTCTGCCACAGCGACAACCACACGGGCGAGCCCGGCGGCAACCATGGCGTTGGCGCAGGGCGGGGTCTTGCCGTGATGGGAACAGGGTTCGAGCGTCACGTAGGCGGTAGCGCCGCGCGCCTTGTCGCCGGCTTCGGCGAGCGCCTGCGGTTCGGCATGGGGTCTGCCGCCGACAGCAGTCACGCCGCGGCCGACGACCTCGCCATCCTTGACGATCAGGCAGCCAACGGACGGATTTGAAGCGGTCTGTCCCACATGGGTGAGCGACAGTGCGATTGCCTCGCGCATGAAAAGCTCGTCGCGGGCCGTGATCGACACGTCCTCAGTCCGCGATGCTGTCGCGCGAGATCTTGGCATTGATCTCGGCAATGACGTTTTCGAAATCCTCGGCATGGGAGAAATCGCGATAGACTGACGCGTAGCGCACGAACGCCACGTCATCGAGAGTCTTCAGCGCCTCGAGCACCTGCAGACCGATTTCTTCCGAGGAGATTTCCGTTTCACCCGAGCTTTCGAGGCGACGGACGATGCCCGAGACGGCACGCTCGATACGCTCGTTGTCGACCGGCCGCTTGCGCAGCGCGATCTGGAACGAGCGCACCAGCTTGTCGCGGGCGAAGGGGGCCTTGCGGCCCGTCTTCTTCAGGACCATCAGCTCGCGCAGCTGGACCCGTTCGAAGGTGGTGAAGCGCCCCCCGCAATCGGGACAGATCCGCCGCCGGCGAATGGAGGTGTTATCCTCCGCCGGCCGCGAATCCTTGACCTGAGTCTCGTCCGATCCACAAAAGGGGCAGCGCATTATGCGTCGACCTTACATGTAGGGGTACATGGGGAAGCGGTCCGTCAGGGCCACGACCTTGTCACGCACCGCTGCTTCCACGGCAGCATTGCCTTCGTCGGAATTGGCGACCTTGAGACCGTCGAGCACTTCGACGATCAGGTTGCCGATTTCGGTGAATTCGGCTTCCTTGAAGCCACGGGTCGTGCCGGCCGGGGTTCCGAGACGGATACCGGAGGTGACGAAGGGCTTTTCGGGGTCGAACGGGATGCCGTTCTTGTTGCAGGTGATGTAGGCGCGACCGAGGCCGGCTTCCGCACGCTTGCCGGTGGCGTTCTTCTTGCGCAGGTCGACCAGCATCAGGTGGTTGTCGGTACCGCCGGAGACGATGTCGAGATTGTGCTTGATCAGTGTGTCGGCGAGAACCTTGGCGTTCTTGACGACCTGGGCGGCGTAATCCTTGAATTCCGGCTTCAGCGCCTCGCCGAAGGCGACGGCCTTGGCGGCGATCACATGCATCAGCGGACCGCCCTGCAGGCCGGGGAAAACGGCGGAGTTGAACTTCTTGGCCAGATCCTCGTCATTGGTGAGGATCATGCCGCCACGCGGGCCGCGCAACGACTTGTGGGTCGTGGAGGTCGCAACGTGGCAATGCGGGAACGGCGACGGATGCTGGTCACCGGCAACAAGGCCGGCGATGTGGGCCATGTCGACCATGAGATACGCACCGACGCTGTCGGCGATCTCGCGAAAACGCTTCCAGTCCCAGGTGCGGGAATAGGCGGTACCGCCGGCGATGATCAGCTTCGGCTTGTGCTGTTCGGCCTTCTTGGCAACGTCTTCCATGTCGAGCTGGTGGTCGTCTTCACGCACGCCGTAGGAGACGACATTGAACCACTTGCCGGACATGTTGACCGGCGAACCATGGGTCAGGTGACCGCCCGAGTTCAGGTCGAGGCCCATGAAGGTATCGCCCGGCTGCAGGAGGGCCAGGAACACGGCCTGGTTCATCTGCGAACCCGAGTTCGGCTGAACGTTGGCGAAGTTGACGCCGAAGAGCTTCTTGGCGCGTTCGATCGCCAGTTCTTCGGCGATGTCGACGAACTGGCAGCCGCCATAATAGCGCTTGCCCGGATAGCCCTCGGCATATTTGTTGGTCATGATCGAGCCCTGGGCTTCGAGCACGGCGCGGGAGACGATGTTTTCAGAGGCGATCAGTTCGATCTCGTGCCGTTGGCGACCTAGCTCCTTCTCGATCGCACCAAAAATGTCCGGATCGGCTTCAGCCAGGGGGCGAGAGAAGAAGGCATCGTTGTTCGACATGATCGCAGGCTCCTCAAAGAGTTTGATGCTGTGGGGTCTTAACGCTGCCGCGTCATCAGAGCAATACGAAGAACGACATTTGCGGATCAATTGGCGCGGGGATAGCGCCTGACCCTGTGACAAATGTGCAAAGCCGCGCCCTGGGGCGCGGCTTTGTGAAAAAGCTCTGTGAGACGTCGATCTTATTGCGGCAGGATGTCGTCCTCGACGGAGCCGCTGATCTGTTCCTGGCCGAGATTGGTCTGCAGGGCCAGCTGCTGATCGCCGTCCTGCTCGTAGATATCGTCGCGGAACTGCACGACGCCCTGCTTCGGCGACCAGGCGGTGATGTAGACCCAGTGCACACCGACCTCGTCGGCCACTTGGATGGGCGTGTTGACGCGGCTCGCGATGACGCGCTCGATCTCCTGGCGGTTCCAGCCGGGCGTGTTCTTGAGCACCCATACGATCACGTCGCGCACGTTCTGAATGCGGACGCAGCCGGAGGATTCAAAACGCATCAGCTTGTTGAACAAGCCCTGCGTTGGTGTGTCGTGCATGTAGACCGCATCCGGGCTCGGGAAGTTGATCTTGGTGGACGACATCGCATTGATCTTGCCCGGATCCTGACGGAAGGTCAGGTTCGGTGCCTTCGGCGCGAACCAGTCGACGCTTTCGGGCGAGACTTCGTTGCCGTTGCCGTCAATCAGACGGATGGCGTTCCGCTCGAGATAGGTCGGATCCTTCTGCATCAGCGGCACGATGTCCTTTTCGACGATCGAACGCGGCGCGGTCCAGTAAGGATTGAGGATGATGTCGGAGACCTTGGAGCTGACCAGCGGCGACGGACGGCTGATACGGCCGACGATCGCGGTGTTGCGCAGGGCCACCTGATCGTTCTCGACCGCTTCCACATAGGCCGCCGGGATGTTCACGACGATGTAGCGATTTTCCAGCGGCTTTGCCAAGGTGTCCTGCAGACGCTGGAAATTGACGTTGAGCTGATTGAGGCGCACGTCAGCCGAGATGTTCAAAGCTTTCAGCGAGAATTCGCCGAGCACGCCGTCTTCCGGCAAGCCGTGACGGGCCTGGAAGCGCTTGACGGCGCCATCGACATAACTGTCGAAGGAATTCGACATGCCGGCTTCCTGCGGCAGGTCGCCGGCAATCATCAGACGCTGGCGCAGGGCCTGGACGGACGGATCGGTCGCGCCGAGCTCAAGCTTGACGGACGGATTGACCTGCGGCCAGCCGCCATTCGAGACGATCATCTGGTACTGCGCAATGGCCTGCTGGATATTCATCAGGCTGGAGGGGCTGAGCATGGCCGTGTTGGAGACGACGGCGGTCGTCGTGCGTGAGGCCTGCGCATCGAACTGGTCGTCCCAGTTGCCGCGACGCGGCGCGTTGATCAGTTCGTCCACTGCCGTTTGCGCGAGCGCCTGCCCTGCGATGGCAGCGGCACCGACTGCGGCTGCTCCGCGAAGAAGCGACCGGCGCGAAAGATCGACGATTCCAGATTTCTTGGACATATTCCCTACCGTTTCATCCTGAACCAGAACCAGACGCATACTGCTTCATGGTTAACAAAGCGCCGCCAAATGGCGATCAAGCTCGTTGTTGGGTGTTCGGGAGGCGGTCAAATCACGCACTCCGCTCGTCCCGGCGGTCCCATATCAATATGGCCAATTCGTGTCACCAAGAGGTTGTGTCACGAGAGCGTGTCCCGTTGCCGATGCCTTGTGACCGGACAACGACAAAACCGGCCACTCCACGAGGGAGCGTCCGGTTTGGTGCGGTGGATCGCAAATCTGGAGGTCGTCGAGCGGCTCGCTTAGAGACGATAGAGGATCTGATCGTTCCAGAAGCGGTCGAGGCGCTGCAGAAGCTTGTTCATCTGGGTGAACTCGTCCGTGCCGATGCCGCCGACCTTCTGAATCGAGCCGACGTGGCGCTCATAGAGCTTGGCAACGGTTTCAGCGATCTCCTGGCCGGCATCCGTCAGGCTGATGCGGACCGAGCGACGGTCGACGCGCGAGCGGGCATGGTTGATGAAGCCGAGGTCGACGAGCTTCTTGACGTTGTAGGAGACGTTGGAGCCGAGGTAGTAACCGCGGGACCGCAGTTCACCGGCGGTCAGTTCGGAATTGCCGATGTTGAAAAGGAGCAGCGCCTGGATGGCGTTGATGTCGGAGCGACCCTTGCGGTCGAACTCGTCCTTGATGACATCGAGAAGGCGGCGGTGGAGACGCTCCACCAGGTGCAGGGATTCCAGGTAGAGCGAACGGATTGCTTCTTCCTGCGGATCAAGGGGGGCCGACTGCGGCTTGAGCTTGGTGTTCATATCGATCTGCCTCACTGTTTTGCTTGGCGGTGTTGGTTTTTCTCCCGCCTTGATGAGGACAGTATCCAATGCGCATAAAATTCTATTTAAAACGCAGGCTTAACAGAGGCTTACCAAAGCCCGTTGTGCGATCAGGGTAAATCAACGGTTATCGCTCCCCGCTTGTGTCTGCTTTCGAACCACAACGCCAGGCGGAAAGCCAGATAGACCAGGGCGACGGTGAGATGCAGGACAATGGCCAGCATGTTGCGGCCGAAGATCTCCGGCCAGACGGCAAACATCAGGATCTGACCGCCGGCCGCGATCAGCCACATGACCGGCCCCCAGGAGCCTGCGAGCCACAGGCCGAGGGCGGCAACGGGAAAGACCACGGCAAGCCCGGCACCGGCCACGCGCCACGGCAGAGACAAAAGATCGAAGCGGCCGAGCCCAGCATGGCTATAGCCGACGAGCATGGCCCAGTATTGCAGCCCAAACCACAGGCAGGCGAGCGCCACGATCCGGAGGAACAGGACGTAGATGAAC
>JARXAQ010000270.1 GCA_029865825.1 Rhizobium sp. | reverse complement strand
CCGTTCGCCTGGCGGATGTCGCGGACCTTGCGGCCGATGAAGAGTTTCCCGATGGCCATTTCGCAAATTCGCAATTTTCACTTTGCCAATTCATAAATCCACAGATGCACCTGTTCAACCGTTTTCTTCTGCGGCACAGTGGACTAGGTGTCACATCAAGGCTCTGAAGCCAGAAGACCATTCGGGAGGACATATGCTGACGATCCTGGACCAGCTCGAAGCCCGCCGCGACGAGGCCCGCCTCGGCGGCGGCGAAAAGCGCATTGCCGCCCAGCATGGCAAGGGCAAGCTGAGCGCCCGCGAGCGCGTGGAAGTCCTGCTCGACGAAGGCTCCTTCGAAGAATACGACATGTATGTCACCCACCGCTGCACCGATTTCGGCATGGCCGAACAGAAGGTGCCGGGCGATGGCGTCGTCACCGGCTGGGGCACGATCAACGGCCGCCAGGTCTATGTCTTCTCCCAGGATTTCACCGTGCTCGGCGGCTCGCTGTCGGAAACCCATGCCCAGAAGATCTGCAAGATCATGGACATGGCGATGAAGGTCGGCGCACCGGTCATTGGTCTCAATGACTCGGGCGGCGCCCGCATCCAGGAAGGTGTGGCCTCGCTCGCCGGTTATGCCGATGTCTTCAAGCGCAATGTCGATGCCTCGGGCGTCATCCCGCAGATCTCCGTGATCATGGGCCCCTGCGCCGGCGGTGCCGTCTATTCGCCCGCCATGACCGACTTCATCTTCATGGTGCGCGATAGCTCCTACATGTTCGTCACCGGTCCCGATGTTGTGAAGACCGTCACCAACGAGATCGTGACGGCGGAAGAACTTGGCGGCGCCTCGACCCACACGAAAAAATCCTCCGTCGCCGATGGCGCCTATGAGAACGACGTGGAGGCGCTGGAACAGGTTCGCCTGCTCTTCGACTTTCTGCCGCTGAACAACCGCGAAAAGCCGCCGGTTCGTCCCTTCCATGACGATCCGGCCCGCATCGAGATGCGGCTCGACACATTGATCCCCGACAGCTCCAACAAGCCCTACGACATGAAGGAGCTGATCTACGCGCTGGCGGATGAAGGCGATTTCTTCGAAATCCAGGAAGCCTTTGCGAAGAACATCATCACCGGCTTCATCCGCATGGAAGGCCAGACGGTTGGCGTCGTTGCCAACCAGCCCATGGTCCTGGCCGGCTGCCTCGACATCGATTCATCGCGCAAGGCTGCCCGCTTCGTCCGCTTCTGCGATGCCTTCTCGATCCCGATCCTGACGCTGGTCGACGTGCCCGGCTTCTTGCCCGGCACCGCCCAGGAATATGGCGGCGTCATCAAGCACGGCGCAAAGCTCTTGTTCGCTTACAGCCAGGCGACCGTGCCGATGGTGACGCTGATTACCCGCAAGGCCTATGGCGGCGCTTACGACGTCATGGCCTCCAAGCATATCGGCGCTGACGTCAACTATGCCTGGCCGACCGCCGAAATCGCCGTGATGGGCGCCAAGGGTGCGGCAGAAATCCTCTACCGCTCGGAACTCAGCGACGCCGAGAAGATCGCGGCGCGGACGAAAGAATACGAAGTCAACTTCGCCAACCCCTTCAAGGCGGCGGAGCGCGGCTTTATCGACGAAGTGATCATGCCGCATTCGTCGCGCCGCCGCATCGCCAAGGCTTTTGCGAGCCTCAGGAACAAGCAGGTCGGCACGCATTGGAAGAAGCATGACACGATCCCGTTATAACAGCGGCCCGCTGTAACAGCGAATTGAGAGTGGGCAAGGACGACATGGAAGGCCTATATAACGCTCGGTGCGCCCGAGGCGCTTGACCGAGAAAGGATCCAATTTCATGACCGACGAAAAATTCCCGCCCGAGAAAAACCTGCCGGCTGGCTACGTGCCGCCGAAGGTTTGGACCTGGGAGGCCGGCAATGGCGGCCAGTTCGCCAGCATCAACCGTCCGACCGCAGGCGCGCAGGCGCAAGTCGAGCTCCAGGTCGGCAAACATCCGCTGCAGCTCTATTCGCTGGCGACGCCGAACGGCCAGAAGGTCACGATCCTGCTTGAGGAGCTTCTGGCAGCCGGCCATTCTGGCGCTGAATATGATGCCTGGCTGATCAATATCGGCAAGGGCGACCAGTTCGGCTCCGGCTTTGTCGACATCAACCCGAATTCCAAGATCCCGGCGCTCGCCGACCATGCGCCGAAGGACGGCGGCAAGCCGATCCGCCTGTTCGAGAGCGCTTCGATCATGACGTATCTGGCGGAAAAATTCGACGCCTTCCTGCCGTCGGAAACCCGCGCCCGGGCCGAAACCTTGAACTGGCTGTTCTGGCAGATGGGCTCCGCCCCCTTCGTCGGCGGCGGCTTGGGCCATTTCTTCAGCTATGCGCCGGTCAAGATCCAGTATGCCATCGATCGTTACGCCATGGAGGCCAAGCGCCAGATGGACGTTCTCGACCGCCAGCTCGCCGACAACGAATTCGTCGCCGGCCGCGACTACACCATCGCCGACATGGCGATCTGGCCCTGGTATGGCCGCTTGGCGCTCGATCAGTCCTATCCGGATGCCGGCACCTTCCTGTCGACCCATGAATACGCCCATGTCCTGCGCTGGGCCAAGCAGCTTGCGGAACGCCCCGCTCTGAAGCGTGGCGTCATGGTCAACAAGGCAACCGGCCCGCTCTCCGAACAGCTGCATGAACGCCACGACGCCGCGGACTTCGACACGAAGACGCAAGACAAGCTGACGCAGGCGTAAAGGAAACCAGGATGGCCAGACCACCCGAAATGACCAAGCATCGTGGCTTCCCCTCGGGGCTGCCGGGCCATGGCCATCACTTCACCATCCGTCGCGCCAACGAAAAGGGCGCGACACCCCTCAAGCCCCTGCAGCGTCTCGCCCGCCCCGGCACCATCGAACAGAAGGTTGATGCCGCCTTCCTGCATGCGCTCTGGCACCATTTCGGTGACGAACCCTTCCAGCGTGGCAATCTCGATGCCGGACGGCTGAACCTGCTGTTCGGCCGCGAGGTTGTGCCGGCTGAAAGCCCGTTCGACCCGACATCCTACGATGCCATGCTGAAGATCGATGAACGGGTGGCCCGCAAGAGCTTCCCGGAATCCTTCGACGACGTGTTTGAGGTCTGACCCATGGCTAAAGATCCTCTGATGCCGAAACACCAGGGCTTTCCGCTCGGTCTGCCCGGAACCCAGTGGCAATTCACGATACGCCGGCCGAACCCCAAGGTGACGCCGCTCACCAACTGGCCGCGCCACCGCACGATGGACCCGACCGTGGCGCTGGCCGACCTCGCCTTCGTCCAGGCGCTCTGGCAGTTTTTTGGCACCGAACCTTTCGAGCGCGGCAATCTCGACGGCGAGCGGCTGTGCCGCGTGTTCGGCCGCGAAGTCATCGCCGCCGAACGCGGCTTTGATCCGCAATCGTACTTTGCCAAGCTGAAGCTGAATGAACCGCTGGCACGGAAGAATTTTCCGGAAGCCTTTGGCGAAGTGAAGAACGAGCAGAGCGTGGCGAAGGGTCTGAAAAAACAGGCGCGGGAATAGCCGGAAAACAAAGGGATTGCACGGCATCCTAGGCGCTTGTCACTTACATCTCGGCGGGAAAGATCGGCGAAATCAAGGGGGCAAGAGAATGATCAGAGATGTCTTCAAGTACCTGGCCGTTGTGGCATTGGTGCTCCAGGCCTCTTTCGCCTGCGCGAAGGAAATCCCAATGTGGGAAGGTCTCACCAAGAGCCAGCAACAGCAGAAAGCTGACACTGAGCTGATAGAGGCAGCGCGCAAAGCCGGCGGCGGCACCTTGGCCAAGGCCACCTATCGCGCGATCCAGCTGGGCTGGCAGTTTGTTGCACAGGGGGATCCCGAAATGGCCATCAAACGGTTCAATCAGGCTTGGCTATTTGAACCAGATAACCCTGACATTCATTGGGGTTTTGCTGTCGCAACCGCTCTTCAAGGGGCACCATTGGCAACCGTGGAGCGACATTTCGCCCAGGCGGAGGATCTCAAGAAGAACGATGCCGCACTCTTCGCCGATCATGGACGAGTGCTACAGCAGCGGGGCGAGAGCCAGCGAGCAATCGTGTACTTCAAGAAATCCCTGAGCATCAACCCCGATCATCGGGATGCGCATGTCGGAATGATGCTCGCCTCGGCGGCCCTTGGCGACATGAAGACAGCGGAAGAACACCGAAGGTTATTAGGCAAATGATCCAGAAAATCCTCATCGCCAACCGCGGCGAAATCGCCTGCCGGGTGATCAAGACCGCAAAGAAGCTCGGCATCAAGACGGTCGCCGTCTATTCCGATGCCGATCGCAATGCCCTGCATGTCGAGATGGCCGATGAGGCGGTGTATATCGGCCCGGCGCCATCGAACCAGTCCTATATCGTCATCGACAAGATCCTCGATGCCATCCGACAGACCGGCGCCGATGCCGTGCATCCCGGCTACGGCTTCCTCTCGGAAAACGCCGCTTTTGCTGAAGCGCTGGAAAAGGCGGGTGTGACCTTCATCGGCCCACCGGTGAATGCCATCCAGGCGATGGGCGACAAGATCACTTCGAAAAAGCTGGCAGCCGAAGCCGGCGTCTCGACGGTTCCGGGTCATATGGGCCTGATCGCCGATGCTGACGAAGCCGTAAAAATCTCCGATCAGATCGGTTATCCCGTGATGATCAAGGCCTCGGCCGGCGGCGGCGGCAAGGGCATGCGCATCGCCTGGAACGCCGAGGAGGCCCGCGAAGGTTTCCAGTCGTCGAAGAACGAGGCGAAGAACTCCTTCGGCGACGACCGCATTTTCATCGAAAAATTCGTCACCGAGCCGCGCCACATCGAGATCCAGGTGCTCGGCGACAAACACGGCACGGTTCTCTATCTCGGCGAACGCGAATGCTCGATCCAGCGGCGAAACCAGAAGGTTATCGAAGAGGCCCCCTCGCCCTTCCACGATCCGGCCACCCGCAAGGCCATGGGCGAACAGGCAGTCGCCTTGGCGAAAGCAGTCGGCTATCACTCCGCCGGCACGGTCGAATTCATCGTCGATGGCAAGCAGAACAAATTCTACTTCCTCGAAATGAACACCCGCCTGCAGGTTGAGCATCCCGTCACGGAACTGGTGACCGGCCTTGATCTCGTCGAGCAGATGATCCGCGTCGCGGCGGGCGAAAAACTTGGCTTCGGCCAGGACGACGTGAAGCTGAACGGCTGGGCCATCGAAAGCCGCCTCTACGCGGAAGACCCCTATCGCAACTTCCTGCCCTCGATCGGCCGCCTCTCCCGCTACCGTCCACCGGCAGAGGGAACGACAGCTAACGGCACGGTGGTTCGCAACGACACCGGCGTCTTCGAGGGCGGCGAGATCTCGATGTATTACGATCCTATGATCGCCAAGCTCTGCACCTGGGCGCCGGATCGCCTGACGGCCATCGACGCAATGAGCACCGCCCTCGACAGTTTCGAGGTCGAAGGCATCGGCCACAACCTGCCCTTCCTCTCGGCCGTCATGCAGCAAGACCGTTTCCGCTCCGGCAAGATCACCACGGCCTATATCGCCGAGGAGTTCAAGCAAGGCTTCACCGGCGTCACCCCGGATGGGGCCTTGGCGGAAAAGCTCGCCGCGATCGCCGCCGTCATCAACCACCGCCTGCAGGCGCGTGCGATCCAGATCTCCGGCACCATCGGCAATCATGCCCGCAAGCTCGGCAAGGACTGGGTCGTCAATCTAGCGGGTGGCAACCATGCACTGGCCGTCACCGAAGGCACCGGCAATACGCGCGTCGCATTCGAGGCCGGCAGCGAGCTCGTGATCGCCACCGGCTGGCAGCCGGGTCAGACACTTGCCCATGTCGACATCGGCGGCGAGACGCTCTCGGTGAAGGTGGACCTCAAGGGCCCCGCCATCCGGCTGCGCTGGCGCGGCATGGATGTCACCGCCCGCGTCCGCTCACCGCGTGTCGCCGAGCTTGCCAAACTCATGCCGGAAAAGCTGCCGCCGGACACCTCCAAGATGCTGCTCTGCCCCATGCCGGGCGTCATCACCGGGGTCGCCGTCAAGGAAGGCGAGACCGTCGAGGCCGGCCAGGCGCTGGCGACCGTCGAAGCGATGAAGATGGAAAACATCCTGAAAGCCGAACGGCGCGGCACTGTGAAGAAGATTGTCGTGAAGCCCGGCCAAAGCTTGGCCGTCGACGAGCTGATCATGGAGTTTGAGGGATAGCGTTTTCCCTTGAAGGAGAAGCCCCTCATCAGCCTGCTGGCACCTTCTTCCCGTGAACGGGGAGAAGGCCGAGATGGCACCGCTTGCGTCTCCCTCTCCCCGCATGCGGAGAGAGGGCAGGGTGAGGGGAAACAGGAATACTAGTCGTCGGCCCGCAGTCCGTGCGGAGCAGGGAGAAGACCGGATGACCAAGAAAACCATCGCCGACTGGCAGGCGCTTGCCGAGAAGGAATTGAAGCGTCCGGCGGACGCACTCACTTGGCACACGCCCGAGGGCATCGACGTCAAGCCGCTCTATACTGCGGACGACATCGCCGGAATCGACCATCTCGACAGCCTGCCAGGTTTCGCTCCCTTCACCCGTGGCCCGCGCGCCACCATGTATGCAGGGCGCCCCTGGACGATCCGGCAATACGCCGGTTTCTCGACGGCGGAAGAGAGCAATGCCTTTTACCGCAAGGCGCTTCTGGCGGGCCAGCAGGGCGTCTCGGTCGCCTTCGATCTCGCCACCCATCGCGGTTATGACTCGGACCATCCCCGCGTCGAGGGCGATGTCGGCAAGGCGGGTGTGGCGATCGACAGTGTCGAGGACATGAAGATCCTCTTCGACGGCATCCCGCTCGAAGCCATCTCCGTCTCGATGACGATGAATGGCGCCGTGATCCCGATCCTCGCCAATTTCATCGTCACAGGCGAGGAACAGGGTGTCTCGCGCGACAAGCTCTCCGGCACTATCCAGAACGACATC
>JARXAQ010000238.1 GCA_029865825.1 Rhizobium sp. | reverse complement strand
GAAGGCGTGATCACGGAGCGCAAGCTGTTGCTCGAAGACGGCATGCATCCGAACACCGAAGGGCTTGCTGTCATGGCCGAACGCATGTTGCCCCTCGCTCAATCTTGGGTGTCGAGCATAGAGGGTAAGCCTAATTAATCGCTTGCGCCTCAAGCCATTGCGTGATTCGCTGTGAGCACCTGCAAAAGATTCGGGGAGCTCTCTATGCCGAGATTGTTCACTGCCCTCGAAATTCCCCGCAACGCTGCCATGAGCCTCTCATTGCTGCGCGGTGGCCTCCCTGGGGCCCGCTGGATCGATGTTGAAAATTATCACATCACCCTGCGCTTTATCGGTGATGTCGATGGTCGAACCGCAGACGAAATCGTCCACCGTCTCGATCGCATCGACCGCCCCGAATTCTCCCTCACGCTCAACGGTATCGGCTCCTTCGGATCGAAAAAGCCGCATTCGATCTGGGCTGGCGTTTCGGCGGCACCGGAACTCTACGCCCTTCAAGGGGAGATCGAGCGGATCTGCCAGCGGCTGGGCCTTGCGCCCGATCCGCGCAAGTTTACGCCGCATGTGACACTTGCCAGGTTGAAAGCCTCGCGGGTCGACGATGTCGTGCATTATCTCAGCGGTCGTGGCGACTTCCACACCCTGCCATTCAAGGCATCCCGTTTCGTGCTCCTCTCTTCCAAGGAGTCGGTGGGCGGTGGCCCCTACCTGACGGAAGAGATCTTTCCGCTGCATGAGGCGGCAGTCGGTTCCAATTTTGCGTCCAGAACGATGCAGGCGGAAAAGAGCCTGCTGTAATTCCGCGCCTTCGTTTCTCGCCACGCGCATCTTGATTCCGTCACGCTCGGCCCGACATGGCTGACAGCGCCTTTGCGCCATGTCGTTCAGGCATGGTGACACAGGTGAAATTGGGAGAAGCAGATCGATGATCAGTAAAAAACTCGATGAGGCCGCGGTCTCGGCCAGACTTGCCGAATTGCAGGGCTGGACCCTGGTGCAGGATGGACGTGCCATCGAGAAGCACTTCGTCTTCAACGATTTCCGCCAGGCCTTCGGTTTCATGACCCAGTCTGCACTCGCCGCCGAAAAGATCGACCATCACCCGGAATGGTCGAATGTCTATCGCAAGGTGCATGTCCTGCTCACCACGCATTCGGCAAACGGTCTCACGGAACTCGATTTCCAACTGGCCGTTCTGATGGACATGGCGGGCCGGGACGCTGCGTGAGCTTTTCTGCGACCAATTGAATTTCCAGGTGGTGGATCACATATGATTGATAGGGTCCGCACGAAAGGATCGTTGGCTCATGGATGACGTGAAAATCGGTGAAATCCTGCTTCCGGGGGACGAAGACACCCAGCAGAAGCAAGAGGAGAAAGTGCGTCGCCGTTTCTGGCCGACGTTCCGAAAGGCCGCGCGGCAGATCCCGTTTTCGCGGGACGTGGCGGCTGCCTATTACTGCGCGATCGACCGCGAGACCCCCTTGCGCGTCAGGGGTATCCTGCTTGCCGCATTGGGATATTTCGTGCTGCCAATCGATGCGGTCCCCGATGTCCTGGCGGTGATCGGCTTTACCGATGACATTGCGGTGCTCACCGCTGCGTTTTCGCTCATCAACCGGCACATCAAGGAACGGCACTATGATGCCGCCGATCGGGTGCTGGCCGATGACGAAAAGCCGGCTTGAGAGAGCCGCTCGCTTCCGGAAAACCATTTCCAGCCCAACTCTTGCCCGATTCTTTCCCTCTACATCCGAACGAGGAGGGCGCGGTGCAAAGCCGCGTCTCGCCGTATCTTGCGACGGCTGATCATGACGACGACACATATTGCGACAAGAAACTGCGTCTCGTTCATGGTTTGGTAAGGTAAATTAAGTCAAGCTGAACACAGGTTTTGACGATGAGCGCCCGGCCGTTCGGCTGGGTGATGGATGGAAACAACCGGCAGGAAGACATGTTCGTAAGAAGTAGCGTAGCCGCACTGGCAATCATCCTGGCGAGCAGCGGTCTCGCCTCTGCTCAATCGCCGACACGGATCGAGCAATTCAAGGCTTGGGGCGCCTATTCCTACAAGTCCAACGGCGGCACCGTTTGCTACGTGCTGTCGGTGCCGACGACGAAGGAACCCGCCAGCGTCAATCACGGCGATATCTTCTTTGTCATCTCCCAGCGCCCGGGACAGAATATCTCCTACGAGCCGCAGGCGATGATGGGTTATCCCATGAAGGGGGACTCGAAGGTCAACGTGACGATCGATGCCAAGAACTTCGTCATGTTCGTCAAGGACACCTCCGCCTGGGTCGAGAATGCTGCGGAAGAGCCGGCGTTGGTTGCGGCCATGAAGGGCGGATCGTCGATGACGGTCAAGGCCACTTCGGCCCGTGGTACCCCGACGAGCTACACCTATTCGCTGTCCGGCATCTCGGCGGCTCTGCAGAAGATCCAGGGCTGCAAGTAAGCCCGGAGCCATCAGCAGGATTTGAACGGGGCGGGTTTACCTGCCCCGTTTTGCGTTTCCATCGCTACCGTTCGGGACACTTAGGTGATGATACGCGTGACGAGGCGGAAAAAAGCTGCTATGGGCCGCGCCAAAGCTTGATGCACGCCGATGCGTCGCATCCCATCATTCACGATCATGCATCGCCCAGACCGGGTTCGCTCCCAGTGAGCCATCCCCGGCCTATGGCCCAGAGGTTTCATTCATGGCTGTCACCGGCACCCTTGCAGAACGTCCGCAGACCCCTGTCATGCGAAGCGGCTCCCTGACCGAAAAGCCCAGCCTGGTCGGCCTTGATCGGGTGGCACTCGGCGAGGCCCTGCGGGACAAGGGCGTGCCGGACAAGCAGATCAAAATGCGTGTCGCGCAGATCTGGAACTGGATCTATGTGCGCGGCGTCTCCGATTTCGATCACATGGCCAATGTCTCCAAGGACATGCGGGAAATGCTGAAGACACATTTCACTATCGCCCGGCCGGAAATCGTCGAAGAGCAGGTCTCCAATGACGGCACCCGCAAGTGGCTGCTGCGCTTCCCACCGCGCGGTGCCGGGCGCCCGGTGGAAGTTGAAAGTGTCTATATTCCGGAAGAGGGCCGCGGCACGCTGTGCATCTCCAGCCAGGTCGGCTGCACGCTCACCTGTTCCTTCTGTCACACCGGCACGCAGAAGCTGGTGCGCAATCTGACAGCGGAAGAGATCCTGGCGCAGCTGCTTCTGGCGCGCGATCGGCTGGGCGATTTTCCCGATCGGGAGATCCCGGTTGGTACGATGATGCCGTCCAGTGACCGCAAGGTCACCAATGTGGTGATGATGGGCATGGGCGAGCCGCTCTACAATTTCGAAGAGGTCAAGAAGGCGCTGCTGATCGCGACCGATGGCGATGGCCTGTCTCTCTCCAAGCGCCGTGTCACACTCTCGACGTCTGGTGTGGTTCCAGAGATCTACCGCACCGGTGACGAGATTGGTGTGATGCTGGCGATTTCGCTGCACGCCGTGCGCGACGAGTTGCGCGACATGCTGGTGCCGATCAACAAGAAGTATCCCTTGAGGGATCTGATCGAAGCCTGCCGCAACTATCCGGGCCTGTCGAATGCCCGCCGCATCACCTTCGAATATGTGATGCTCAAGGACGTCAATGACAGCCTTGAGGATGCCAAGGGCCTCATCCAGTTGCTCAAGGGTGTTCCCGCGAAGATCAACCTGATCCCGTTTAATCCCTGGCCTGGCACCAACTACCAGTGTTCAGACTGGGCAACGATCGAGAAGTTTGCTGATTTCATCAATCAGGCGGGTTATGCCTCGCCGATCCGCACACCGCGTGGCCGTGACATTCTTGCGGCCTGTGGCCAGCTGAAATCGGAGTCGGAACGCATGCGCAAGACCGAACGCATGGCCTTCGAGGCGATGATGATCGCTGGCCATGGCGAAGACGACGACGACTGAGCCGGTTGACCTCGGCTCATCGAAGCTTTCGGCTTACTTCGCCTGGGTCATGAGGATCTTTACGGCGAAGATCGAGAAGACGCCGGCGAAGGTGTAGTCGATGCCGCGCAAGACCTTGCGGTTCGCCTGCAGCCAGCTCGACATGAAGTCCGCGCCGTAGACGATGCCGACGCCGATCGGCAGTGACAAAACAATCGACCACAGTCCGAGGAACAGCAGCTTGCCCGTGACATCAGGGTCAGTCGCGGTAACGAATTGCGGCAGGAAGGTCATGAAGAAGATGATGACCTTGGGGTTCAAGAGGTTGACCCAGAGGCCGTTGAGGAATGCGCCCTTCTTCGACACTACGGCATCCCCTTCCGCCTTGATGACGAAGTTCGAGCCATGCCGGACCGCCTGCAGCGCCAGCCACAGCAGATAGGCCGCGCCTCCTGTCTTCAAGAGCAGGAAAGCTGTCGGCGAGGCGACGATAAGGGCCGAAATCCCGAAGGCCACCAGCATGGTGTGGATTGCGATGCCGAAGCTGGTGCCCGCCAGCGTCATCAGGCCAACGGCGCGACCATCGCGCAGGGATCGGCTGATCCAGAGCGTCATATCAGGACCGGGTGTGATCGCGAGCAGGAGCAGGGCGAGGCTGAAGGCGAGGAAAACGGGCAGGCTGGGAATGAAATCCATTGATGGCACCGCATTGCGAAACACCCGCCAGGCGCGGGTGCTTCTTCTCTAGCGGGGTTCAGTCTGATTGCCAATCAGTCGCGTGGGATCGACAGGTAGGTCTTGAAGGCGTCGGCGTGATCGGGATGCCAGCGCGAGAGCGGCGGGCGGTTTTCGATGATGTCGCCAGCGGCCCAGGCAATGCGCTTCTCATCGAGCGCGCGGGTGACTTCATTGTCTGGGCACAGGATGTAGAAGTCGCCGCGGTCGAGGCTTTCGAACATGAAGTCGACGGTCTCTTCGGGTGTCCAGGCGCCAGCAGGCTTCTCGGTCCGGCCATTGGCGGTGAGCGAGGTGAAGACGAAGCCCGGGATGAGCAGATGGGCGGTCACATTGCAGTCCGGCGTGTTGCGAAGCTCATGCTGCAGGGCTTCGGTGAAGGCTTTCACGCCAGCTTTTGCAACATTGTAAGCCGGATCGCCGGGCGGCGTAGTGATGCCCTGCTTGGATCCGGTGTTGATGATCACGGCCGGGTCCTTGTGCGCGACCATGCCGGGGCCGAAGGTCCGGCTGCCGTTGATCACGGCCATCAGGTTGACCGCAAGCACGTTTTCCCAACTCGCTTGGGGGCCGAAGAGCGCACTGCCGGGCTGGATGCCGGCATTGTTCATCAGGATATGCACGCGGCCGAAGCGCTGGATCACGGCGCGCTCCAGCGCTTCGAGTTCATCGAGCTTCGAGACGTCGGTGCCGATGGCGACGACATCGGTCTCGCCGCTTTCCGACAGTGCGGCTACTTGAAGGGCGGCGTCGGCCAGCCTGTCGCCTTCGAGGTCCACCAGAACGACGCAGAGGCCCATGCCAGCGAATGCCTTGGCGGCCGCCAAACCGATGCCGGATGCGGCGCCGGTGACAACGGCGACGTGACCCTTCGCGAATGCGGGATGTTGGATCGTCATGGCAAACTCCTTCAAGACATGCAGTGTTGTCGATCGTGGCGATATGGTATCCTCGCCGGACATCGTCAACGTGACAGCCGTCGATGGAGGATTGCTGCCGATGAACAGGATGACCACTGTTACAGTTTCCGGAGAGCTGGCTGACTTTATCGAGGCCAGGATATCCGCTGGCGATTATGCCTCGGAGGTCGAGGTTATCGAAGCCGCTCTTGCGCTTTTGCGCGACGATGTGGATGGCCTAGCCGCCGTCAAAGCCGCCATCGAAGAGGGCGAGGCATCCGGCGAGCCGCAGCCTTTCGACTTTGAAGAGTTTTTGGATCGCAAACGGCGTCGTTCTACAGCCGCCGAATGAAGCACCTAATCGTTTCCCCGGGTGCCGCGAAAGACATCGACGCGGTGTTTGACCATACCGAGGAGCGATGGGGGCTGGATCAGGCCGTAGCCTATACTCTTGGGATTAAGTCCACCCTTCAGCAGATCTGTGAAGGGAAGAGAAGTGGCCGGAGAATTCCGGAGCTCGCCAAAGCTTATCACAGCCTGTCTTACCAGTCCCATTACCTCATCTACCGTAAAACCCGGCAATCGATCATTCTCATCCGCAACCTCCACCAGCGCATGAATATCGGCCGCCATCTCTGACGCTCTCAACCCCTCTTGCCCTTGCACACCAGCGGAATCTCGCTAAAAGTGCCGCCATTCTTGATCCAGGCGGGGTTTGAGCCTCGCTCCCTCCAGACGGAACGCATCATATGGCACTCCCCAAAGACGTGAAGAAAGTCGTCCTCGCCTATTCCGGCGGTCTCGACACCTCCATCATCCTGAAATGGCTGCAGACCGAACTCGGCGCTGAGGTCGTGACCTTCACCGCCGACCTCGGCCAGGGCGAAGAGCTTGAGCCGGCGCGCAAGAAGGCCGAGATGATGGGGATCAAGGAGATCTTCATCGAGGACGTGCGCGAAGAATTCGTCCGCGACTTCGTCTTCCCGATGTTCCGCGCCAATGCCGTCTATGAAGGCGTCTACCTGCTCGGCACCTCGATTGCCCGTCCGCTGATCTCCAAGCACCTGATCGACATTGCCAAGAAGACCGGCGCCGACGCGATTGCCCATGGCGCGACCGGCAAAGGCAATGACCAGGTTCGTTTCGAACTGTCGGCCTATGCGCTGAACCCTGACATTAAGATCATCGCTCCCTGGCGCGATTGGGCGTTCAAGAGCCGCACGGATCTCCTGGCCTTTGCCGAAGAGAACCAGATCCCCGTCGCCAAGGACAAGAAGGGCGAGGCGCCGTTCTCGGTTGACGCCAACCTGCTGCACTCCTCGTCCGAGGGCAAGGTTCTGGAAGATCCTTCGGTGGAAGCACCGGAATACGTGCATATGCGCACGATTTCCCCGGAAGCCGCCCCCGACAAGGCCACCACCATCAAGGTCGGCTTCGAAAAGGGTGATGCTGTCTCGATCAATGGCGTTCGCATGAGCCCAGCAACGCTGCTCGCCGAACTCAACAATTATGGCCGTGACAACGGCATCGGTCGCCTCGACCTGGTCGAGAACCGCTTTGTCGGCATGAAGTCGCGTGGCGTCTACGAGACCCCCGGTGGCACGATCCTGCTCTCGGCTCACCGCGCGATCGAATCCATCACGCTCGACCGGGGTGCAGCGCACCTCAAGGATGAGCTGATGCCGCGTTACGCAGAACTGATCTATTACGGCTTCTGGTTCTCGCCGGAGCGCGAAATGCTGCAGGCCATGATCGACAAGAGCCAGGAGCATGTCGAAGGCGAAGTGACGCTGAAGCTCTACAAGGGCAATGTCATGGTCATCGGCCGCGAATCGCCGAAGTCGCTCTATTCCGACCAGCTCGTCACCTTCGAAGACGACCAGGGCGCCTACGACCAGAAGGATGCGGCCGGCTTCATCAAGCTGAATGCTCTGCGCCTGCGTACGCTCGCCAAGCGCAATCTCGGAAAGTAAGTCGAAGTTCAGGATACATCCAACCCGTCTGCCCACTGGGCAGGCGGGTTTTTTCGTGCCGTGATCAGGGGCGTTTCGACAAGGCGCTCAGCCAGAGGAAACCGGCAACGGCGCAGAACTCCATAATCGGGATGATGATCCCGAAGGCATGCAACGGATCACCCATGGCGGCGGCCGTGACACCACCGAGAAAGCCCGCACTCATCTGCAGAAAGCCGGTCATGGCGGAGGCTGAGCCGGCAATATGGGCGAAGGGCGACATGCTGACGGTCACGACATGGGGCGTGAGGAAAGCAAGCCCGAAGGTGCAGATCGCAACTGGGCCCATGATCGTCAGGTAATGCGGCTCCACCAAGGCCACTGACAGCGCCATGACGAGGCCGCCGAGCCCGCACAGGCTGATGCCGAGTTGCGCCGCCCGCGGCCCGCCGAGCCGGGAGGCCACGAGTTTCAGGGTGAGTGAGCCGAGCAGATAGGAACCCGACTGCATCAGCATACCGAGACCGAATTGCGTGGGGGTGAGGCCGACGCGATTGATCAGGATGAAGGGCAGCATGGTCGACTGTGCATAGAGTGCGCCGATCGAGCCGCTGAGGACCAGCGAGGCAGCGATGAAACGGGCATTGCCGGCCACCTCCAAATAGCTGCGCACAAGGCGTATGGGATGCAGACGGCTGAGATCGGGTTCCACGGTTTCGCGCAGGAAAAGGAGGGTGCACAGGCCTGCCGTTAGACCGAAGCCGACGAGGAGCAGAAACACGGCGTGCCAGTCGAATGCGGCCAGCGTCAGCCCGCCCAGGGTCGGGCCCATGGCCGGGCCGATAGCCAGGAAGATGCCAATCGTGTTCAGAATGCGCGCGGCATCTGCCCCAACGAAAAGGTCGCGGACGATGGCGCGCCCGACCACCACGCCAACCGATGCCCCGATGCCCTGGATCAATCGCGCTGCCAGGATGAATTCCATTGTGGGTGCAAACACAGCCATCAGGGAGCCGGCAATATAGATCGTGAGGAAGATCAGGGTGGCGGCTTTTCGCCCGAGGGCGTCCGACAGCGGGCCTGCTACAAGCTGTGCCAGCGCGAAGCCGCCGAAGAAAAGCGATAGGCTGAGTTTGACGGAGGCTTCTGTTGTGGCGAAAGCCTGCACCAGCTGTGGCATGGCCGGCGTGTAGATTGCCATCGAGATTGGACCGAGGGTGGTCAGCAATGTGCCGAGAAAGGTCGTCCGGCGCTCGCTCATCCGCTCCGTCATCAGCAATCGCCCTCGATCATTCAAATCACCGCCAGCGGTGCGACGATCACTTAGGGCGAAACGGAGCCCGGATCGAGCCCCAAAATTCGGATAGGCGGGATGTTTGCGAGGGTCAGCTCGAGCGGGTGAAAAAGTCGAGCACCTTGGAATAGGAATCGGCCACGTCCATGTCACCGATCATTTCGGCGAGGGACTGCTGCGTCCGATAATATTCCGCGTAGTCGAACTGGGTGTCTTCCGTCAGTGTGGAGAGATCCGCTACGTTACCGTGCCGGTCCACGGCCTGCAGCGGCAGCTCCGTCGACAGCTCGCGGAACGTTCCTTCGTCGATCTCGTCGCGCTGAAAACTCTCGGTGGCAATTTCCCTCAGGCGACGCGGGGTCATGCTGGCGAAGACCGAAAGGGCCTCTTCGAAGACGTCCTGTTCCTTTGATGCCGTCGACCTGGGAGCCAGATCGGACATCCTGACATCCGGCTGGGCACTGTTTTCCCGCAGCTTCAGCGTAGAAATGCCGATTGGCTGAATTGGAAAAATTTCCATGGCGGTGACCGTCCTTTCATAGGATGTTCCGATCTATCGCCTTCCTCGAAAATTCGTCAATCGTCATGTTCCGATTGATAACAAAAATCTATTCTTGTTCACCGTTTTTTGCGTGCTTGTCACGGAGCCGTCGCGATAGCATATCCACTGCAGATGCTTCGCCGATCCCAGGTGCCGCCGAAGGAGGTTTTCATGACAGGTTCGCCCACGTTCAATTCCGCCGTTATCGAGTGGGATGGCCCTCAAGGATTGCCGAAATTTGAGCAGGTCGGCGATGACGATTACGCACCGGCCTTCGAGTTTGCGCTGACGCAGCACGACGCTGAAATCGATGCCATCGCCGGCAATCCCGAGGCACCCAGCTTCGCCAATACGATTGTCGCCTTGGAAGTGGCCGGTGATGCTCTGTCGCGCGTGTCGGCACTGTTCTGGAATCGCGCTGGTGCGCATACCAACCCGCAGATCCAGGCGCTTGAGCGCGAGATCGCCCCGAAAATGTCTCGTCACTATTCCCGGATCGGTACGAATATGCCGCTCTTCCGGCGCATCGATGATCTGTGGGCGCGGCGCGATTCGCTTGGCCTCACCGTCGAAGAAACGCGCGTTTTGGAACGGCACTGGAAGGGCTTCGTCAAGTCCGGTGCCAAGCTGCCGGCGGACGAACAGGAGCGGCTCGCCGGAATCAACGAGCGGCTCGCCAGCCTCGGTGCAACCTTTGGGCAGAACGTTCTCGCCGATGAATCGTCCTGGGTCTTGCCGCTGTCGGGTGAAGACGATCTGGCCGGCAACCCGGCCTTCCTGCGCGAGGCGATGGCGTCTGCGGCGCAGGCACATGGTAGCGGCCATTCGCATGTTGTCACGCTGTCGCGCTCGATCATCGAACCTTTCCTCACCTTCTCCGAGCGCCGCGGCCTGCGCGAAATCGCTTTTAAGGCTTGGACGTCGCGCGGGATCAATGGCGGGGAGACTGACAATCGGGCGATCGTCACCGAGACCCTGGCACTTCGCGCGGAAAAGGCACGGTTGCTCGGTTATTCCGATTATGCGGCGCTCAAGCTCGACAATACCATGGCCAAAACGTCCGAGGCCGTGAACGGACTCCTAATGCAGGTCTGGGACAAGGCGGTCGAGCAGGCCAGGGCGGAAGAAAAAGCGCTGGGCGCGTTGATTGTCGAGGAAGGACGCAACCACGAGGTCGCGCCCTGGGACTGGCGCCACTATGCGGAAAAGCTGCGCACCCGGAAGTTCGATTTTTCGGAAGCCGAACTCAAGCCGTATCTTCAGCTGGAGAAGATCATCGAAGCCTGCTTTGATGTTGCGGGCCGCATCTTCGGCATTCATGCGGTGCCGCTCAAGGACGTGGTCGGCTATCACCCCGATGTGCGCGTCTTTGAGATCCGCGACCGTGACGACAGGCTCGTCGCACTCTTTCTCGGCGACTATTTCGCCCGTTCGTCTAAGCGATCCGGGGCCTGGATGAGCAGCTTCCAGTCTCAGCACCGCCTGCCGCTCGCCAACGGCAAGCTCGGCGAGATCCCGATCATCTACAATGTCTGCAACTTCGCCAAGCCGGAGGCAGGCAAACCCGCGCTCCTGTCCCTCGACGATGCGCGCACCCTGTTCCACGAGTTTGGTCATGCGGCCCATGGCATGCTGTCGAACGTGACCTATCCCACCGTGTCCGGCACGGGCGTTTCGCGCGATTTCGTCGAACTTCCGTCGCAGCTCTACGAGCACTGGCTGACGGTGCCCGAGATCCTGAAGACCTATGCCGTGCATTTCGAGACTGGCCAGCCGATGCCGGAAGCCCTGCTCGACAAGGTTCTTGCGGCCCGCAACTTCAATGCGGGCTTCAATACCGTCGAGTTCACCTCGTCGGCCCTCGTCGATATGGCCTTCCACACGCGCTCAGCCGTCGAGGACCCCATGGCGGTTCAGGCCGACGTGCTGGAGAAGATCGGCATGCCGGCTTCGATCGTGATGCGCCATGCGACGCCGCACTTCCAGCATGTGTTCTCCGGCGACGGCTATTCGGCTGGATACTATTCCTACATGTGGTCCGAGGTTCTCGATGCGGATGCCTTCTCCGCTTTCGAGGAGACGGGCAATGCCTTCGATCCAGAGACGGCGCGCAAACTCAAGGACCACATTTATTCTGTCGGCGGTTCGGTTGATCCGAAGGATGCCTATGAGGCATTCCGCGGTAAGATGCCGAGCCCCGAGGCCATGCTGAAGAAGAGGGGCCTTGCCGCCTGACAAGGCTTTGTCTGCTCGAACAGCGACGCTGGCGGTAACCATCGCCGGCGCTCCGGGCGTTTCCCCCTTTCGCAATTGCAAAAAACAGGGTATGAGCGCGCCAAAGTAAATCGGTGCTGCCTCCCGTTTAGCGCCCTAGCCGCCAGAGATCCAAATCATGAAAATGCGTAACATCGCGATTATCGCGCACGTCGACCATGGAAAAACGACCCTCGTCGACGAGCTCCTGAAGCAGTCCGGTTCGTTTCGCGAAAACCAGCGTACTGCCGAGCGCATGATGGACTCGAACGACCTGGAAAAGGAACGTGGCATCACGATCCTTGCCAAGGCGACCTCGATCGAGTGGAAGGGCGTCCGCATCAACATTGTCGACACCCCCGGCCACGCCGACTTCGGCGACGAAGTCGAGCGTATCCTGTCGATGGTGGACGGTGCGATCGTTCTGGTCGACTCGTCGGAAGGCCCGATGCCGCAGACCAAGTTCGTCGTCGGCAAGGCTCTGAAGGTCGGCCTTCGCCCGATCGTCGCGATCAACAAGATCGACCGTCCGGACGGCCGCCATGAAGAAGTCATCAACGAAGTCTTCGACCTGTTCGCCAGCCTCGATGCGACCGACGAGCAGCTCGACTTCCCGATCCTCTACGGTTCGGGTCGCGATGGCTGGATGAACGTCAATCCGGAAGGCCCGAAGGATACGGGTCTTGCTCCGCTTCTCGATCTGGTGCTCGAGCATGTTCCTGAGCCGAGCGTCGGTGACGAAGACGGTGCGTTCCGCATGATCGGCACGCTTCTGGAAGCCAACCCGTTCCTCGGCCGTGTCATCACCGGTCGTATCCATTCCGGCTCGATCAAGCCGAACCAGTCCGTCAAGGTTCTCGGCCAGGACGGCAAGCAGATCGAAGCCGGCCGTATCTCGAAGATCCTCGCATTCCGCGGCATCGAGCGCACGGCAATCGACGAAGCGCATGCAGGCGACATCGTCGCGATTGCCGGCCTTTCCAAGGGCACGGTTGCCGACACGTTCTGCGATCCGTCGGTGACGGAAGCCCTGGCAGCTCAGCCGATCGATCCGCCGACGGTTACCATGTCCTTCCTCGTTAACGACAGCCCGCTGGCTGGCACCGAAGGTGACAAGGTGACGAGCCGCGTCATCCGCGATCGTCTGCTCAAGGAAGCCGAAGGCAATGTCGCGCTGAAGATCGAAGAATCGGACGCCAAGGACTCATTCTTCGTGTCCGGCCGTGGCGAATTGCAGCTGGCGGTTCTGATCGAAACCATGCGCCGCGAAGGTTTTGAACTGGCCGTATCGCGTCCGCGCGTCGTCATGCACAAGGATGAAAACGGCGTTCTGATGGAGCCGATCGAGGAAGTCGTCATCGACGTTGATGAAGAACATTCCGGCGTCGTCGTGCAGAAGATGTCCGAGCGCAAGGCCGAGATGACGGAACTGCGTCCTTCGGGCGGCAATCGCGTGCGCCTGGTGTTCTTTGCACCGACCCGCGGCCTGATCGGCTACCAGTCCGAACTGCTCACAGACACGCGCGGCACGGCCATCATGAACCGTCTGTTCCACGATTATCAGCCGTTCAAGGGCGAAATCGGCGGCCGTTCCAACGGTGTTCTGTTGTCCAACCAGGCAGGCGAAGCCGTGGCTTATGCCATGTTCAACCTGGAAGATCGCGGCCCAATGATCATTGAGCCGGGTGAGAAGGTTTACATGGGCATGATCGTCGGCATCCACACGCGCGACAACGACCTTGAAGTCAACGTGTTGAAGGGCAAGCAGCTCACCAACATTCGTTCGGCCGGCAAGGACGAAGCCGTGCGTCTGACCCCGCCGATCCGCATGACGCTCGACCGCGCTCTGTCGTGGATCCAGGACGACGAACTGATGGAAGTCACGCCGAAGTCCATCCGCCTTCGTAAGATGTTCCTCGACGCAAACGATCGCAAGCGCTTCGACAAGCAGCGTGCTGCGCAGGGCTGAACCTGCTGAAAAGTCTGACTAAATTGAAACCCCGGTCATCTTGGCCGGGGTTTTTGTTTGTGTAAGTGGCGCTTGTGCGCTTGCGAGATCGGTTAAAAAAGCGTTAAATTTTGCCAAGGACAGGTGGACTGTTTCGCATAAGCTTCCGGCATGAACGCCGGGGTCGTTTCCAACGGGGCGAAAGTGACGTTATGAAGACGTTATCGATAGACATGCGATTGGCCGGCCCGACAGATGCGGCGGCGATTGCCGATGTCCATCGCAGTGCCTGGCAGCATGCATATGCGGGCATCATTCCGCACCGAGCGTTGACCCGGATGATCGAGCGTCGCGGCGAAAGCTGGTGGCGAAAAGCAAGCCGAGGACCGGCAACCATTCTCGTGGTGGAAGTGGCCGGACTCGTCGCCGGCTATGCCTCTCTCGGTCTCAACCGGGCGCGTGCGCTTCCCCATGAAGGCGAAATCTACGAACTCTATCTCCGCCCCGAATACCAGGGTATCGGCCTCGGTCATGCGCTGTTCAACGAAGCGCGCCGCCTTTTGAAGTCGCTCGGCTGCGAGGGTATGGTGGTCTGGTGCCTGGAAGACAGCGAGATTGCCGCGAATTTCTTCCGCTCGAATGGCGGCGTCGATGCCGTCGAGGGCATGGAGGATTTCGATGACGTGCACCTGAAGAAGCTCGGCTTCATCTGGAACTGACGCGGTCGTTTCCTCTTACTCCACCACATACCCCTCAGGCCAACTGAGCGTCCGTTCGCTAACGAGGTCTCCGCGTTTACCCACCCATTCCGGTTCCTGCATGCCGCAGGCAAAGTCCGAAGCCGTATTGTCGGCTACCAAGCGGGCTTTTTCATTGGCATCGGGATTGGCCTTGGCGTCGACAAGCCCAACCATGCAGGAACCGCCATAGTTTGCCGTGCCGACGCGCGATACGACCAGGATCTCACCGCGCGATGTGCGGGTCGATGCGCCATCCGGTCCCGGGTTGTCGATGAACCAGCGCAGGATTGCTGCAAACGGCTTGCCAGCCGCGTCCAGTCGCCATTCGATCTTCGTGTTGATGTGATTGAACGCGGAGAAGGTCTCGAAAGCACCGTCGATCAACTCCTTGTCGACCCGGCCGTAGAACACGCTCTGGCGCAGGTCGCCTTCCTTGAAATAGACCGGATAATCCTGATAGCCCTTGCATTTTAGGGACACGCCCATCGGATCCTCCGACAGTGTCTCGCACTTATCCAGATCGAGGTCAGTATAAAGGCTATCGTTGGCCGAGGCGGACTTAGGCACGATATGGCAGGCGACTGTGAGCATTATGATCGGCAAGATCCATTTGGTCTTCATGGCGCGTTTCCCCTCCCATGGCTTCGTGGCCCTTATGTCACCCAAGCTTCACCCAAAGCCGTGTTGCATTGCGCCATATTTCGCATTAGGTAGCGCAAGAATTCAACACTCTACGGGGTCCAGATATGCGTATCGATGCAATTGCCATTGGCAAGAACCCGCCGGAAGACATCAACGTCATCGTTGAGGTTCCGGTCGGCGGCCAACCGATCAAGTACGAAATGGACAAGGAAGCCGGCACGCTCGTCGTCGACCGCTTCCTCTACACCCCGATGACCTATCCGGGTAATTACGGTTTCGTGCCGCACACGCTCTGCCTTGATGGCGATCCGCTGGACGTTTTGATCTGCAACACGCGTCCGCTGGTGCCGGGTTGCGTGATCAATGTTCGCCCGATCGGCGTGATGATGATGGAAGACGATGGCGGTATGGACGAGAAGATCCTCGCCGTTCCGGTTCCGAAGCTGACCCGTCGCTACGACAAGATCGCCAACTACACGGATCTTCCGGAAATCACCCTGAAGCAGATCCAGCACTTCTTCGAGCACTACAAGGATCTGGAGCCCGGCAAGTGGGTGAAGATCGGTGGCTGGAAGGATGTTGATTTTGCCAAGCAGATCATCCTGGAATCGATCCAGCGCGCCAAGGACGAGAAGTAAGCCGTATCAGGCGCTTCTTTTCGGCATTTTTAATCCTCCGGGTCGTTTCGATCCGGAGGATTTTTTGTCTGGGTGGATCAGTGGTCCAATCCGGCGAGGCTTACGCGACCATTGGGAAAATCGTGTTCCAGAGGAAGGAACGCAGGAAGAAGATGATCAGCAAGACGACGATCGGCGAGATGTCGATGCCGCCGAGATCGGGCATGAAGCGACGGATCGGGCGCAGGACGGGTTCAGTCACATTGAAGAAAAACTGGCCGAGCGCCGCAACGAAGCGGTTGCTGGAATTGATCACGTTGAACGCGTACAGCCACGAGAAGATCGCGCTCCCGATCAAGATCCAGGTAAAGATGCTCAGTGCGAGGTCGATCGTCTGAAAGAGGGCAACCATTCAAGTCTCCATTTCTTGGTTGACAGAGATGTAGACATTGGCGACTTAACGGACAAGTGGATGGGGCCCACGCAATCCGAATCATGTTTAACGCAGGGGCGTCCGCCCGCAGCTCAAGGTTTTTCAAACCATGCACCCGTCCTCAGCCGACGACCGTTTCGCGGCGTTCCGGCACTCTTCCTACACCCGCTTCTTCTTTGCTCGCTTCCTCGGAGCCTTCGCGACACAGATCCTCAGCGTGTCGGTCGGCTGGCAGATGTATGACAAGACGGGGAGCGCCTTTTATCTCGGCCTGATCGGCCTGGTGCAGTTTCTGCCCTCGCTGCTCCTCATCCTGGTCACAGGCTCGGTCGCCGACCGCTATAACCGGCGTGCCATTGTCGCCGCCTGCATGGTGCTGAGTGCACTGTGCGGCGCCGCACTCTTGGCTCTGACCGTTGCGGATGCCTTCGAACCGACGATCGTCTTTGCCATCCTGGTCGTCTTCGGCATCGAGCGGGCCTTTGCGGCGCCCGCAGTCCAATCGCTCAGCCCCAATCTGGTGCCGCCAAAGGACTTGTCGAATGCCGTTGCCTGGAATTCATCTTCCTGGCAGACGGCCTCGATCGTCGGACCTGTCGCGGGCGGCCTGCTTTACGGGGCGAGCCCGACGGTGGCCTATTCCGTCTGCCTTCTGTTCTTTGTCGCCGCTGCCCTTCTTGTCTTCACCATCCCGCGCCCGCCGCAGCGGGTGGCCAATAAAGCCGTCACGCGCGACAGTCTGCTTGCCGGCTTCCGTTTCATCTTTCGCGAGAAGATCGTGCTGGGCGCAATCTCGCTGGATCTCTTCGCGGTGCTCCTGGGCGGTGCCATCGCGCTGATGCCGGTCTTTGCACGGGACATCCTGACCCTCGGGCCCTGGGGGCTTGGGCTCCTGCGGGCGGCACCCGGTGTCGGTGCCATTGTCGTCGCCATCGCGCTCGCCAGTTTTCCGATCCGCCACAATGCCGGCACCTTCATGTTCGTCGGGGTCGCGCTCTTCGGCGTCGGCACGATCCTGTTCGGCCTATCAGAGACGGCCTGGGTCTCGATCGTCGCGCTGATGCTGATGGGCGCGGCCGACATGGCTTCCGTCTATGTGCGCGAGACGCTGATTGCGCTCTGGACCCCAGACGAGGTGCGTGGCCGGGTGAATGCGGTCAATATGGTGTTCGTCGGGGCCTCCAACGAACTTGGCGAGTTCCGCGCCGGCACCATGGCGCATTTCATCGGCCCAGTTCCGGCCGTGGTCTTCGGTGGTATCGGAACGCTGGCGGTCGCCGTGATCTGGGCCTTCGGTTTTCCGCAATTGCGCAAGATCGATGGGCTGGAGGCACCCGAACGTCACGAGACGCGCTGAGGCGGCTCGAAGATCAAGTCGAGGAAATCCGACAGCCAGGCTTTCAGCGGCGCGTCGAAGATCATCCGGCCTTCCAGATGCTCGCGGCCCTGCTGGGCATTCGGCAGGACGAAGCGATGTGCACCATGCACGACCCAGCGATGCATCATGGCGCGGGTGAGTTCCGCATGGAATTGAACGGCCCAGGCGTTGTCGCCATAGCGGAAAGCCTGGTTCGGGTAGATGTCACCGGTCGCCAGCAGCTTGGCGCCATGCGGCAGGGAAAATCCCTCCCGGTGAAAATGATAGACCATCTTCGGCCATGATAAGAGCAGGCGCCCGTGTTCGGTCGGCCGGATCGGATACCAGCCGATTTCGGTTCGCTCCTCGCGATCCGCCTCCACCTTGCCTCCGAGATGCCGCACTAGCATCTGGGCGCCAAGGCAAATGCCGAGAAATGGCTTATCTTCCTTCAGCGGCACTTTGAGCCAGTCGATTTCCCGCCTGACATAGTCATCGGGGTCATTGGCACTCATCGGCCCGCCGAAGACGACGGCACCGGAATGCTCCCTCAGTGTTTCCGGCAATGATTGTCCGAGGACTGGGCGTCTGATGTCGAGCGGAAAGCCCTTGTGCTCCAGCATCTGGCCAACCCGTCCTGGGCTCGACCGTTCCTGATGGAGGACGATCAGCACCGGCTGCTTGCGACCGCCGTTCGGCGGCCGGCGGTCAGAGGGCATCGTCGATCGCTCCCAGGCCGGCCCGCGCGGCGGCGTCCTGCCTCTGGGCGACGCGTTCGCGAGCGGAAACACCGAGCAGGTCGGCTACCCGCCAGATGGCGTGGTCTTCCATCTCGCTACGAGTGCCGTCGGCATAAACGATATCCCAGAGGATGCCGACCAGCTGGTGGCGCTCGGCCTCGTTCAGGTGACGCTTCAAATCGTTCGTGAAGCGGTAGTAGTCGACCGCCTGGTTTTCGGCCTCCTGGCCGGCCGCGAGTACGGCATCCAGTTGCTCGCCCGCCAGGCCGTACTGTTGGCCGAGGATCTCGCGCAGCTTGTCGCGCTCGGAATCCCGCACAAGTCCATCGGCTTCCATGACCTGGAAACACAGTGCAGCCACCGCAATGCGTGGGTCATCCGGAGCAAAGACGGCCTTGGGATGGTCCTGCATGACGGATTGGAAGAAAGTCTGGAGGCGATCGAGCAGCATCTGGGTCCTGTCAGAACAGCTTGAGACGGGTTTTGGGCTCCGCAATTGCCGTCAGCGAATCCCTGACGCCGGGATCATCTGGCGGCCGGCCGAAAAACGGTTCCGGCACCTTGTCGTCTGCGAGTGCGGGGGCCGCTTCGGCAGCACCCTTCGTCGCACCATTCGCTTTCGTCGGTGTCGACGGCGCTGGCTTCGCCTCTTCAAGCACGACGATCTCCGACTTTACGGCATCGCCCACTTGGTCCGCAGAGAACTCGGCCGGCTCACGAACCGGCGGAAGCGATGCCAATGCGCGTTCGCCCTGGGACAAGCTTCCTTCTTCGATCGGGCCTTCCAACTGATCGAAGGGCGTTTTCCACTCAAAGGCATCCAGTCGCCCGGTCACCGGGGAAATCGGCATCCAGCGATCCGAGACATGGCCGTCTGCCACCCAGGCGGGATCTCGGGGGGCCTTCAGTGCCTGGCCCATCCAATGGCGGATCCGACCCTGGTCGCCGGTTTCGGCCTCCTCGATATCCGCCAGCAGCAGATAGACGCGTTCACGCGAGCCCATGCGGGCGGCGGCTTCGGCCTTGGCACGCGCGCGGCCGAAATCCTGCGCGTCGAGGGCGGCTTCGGCAACCGCAAGCAGGGATTCGTAGTTGTTCGGCTTCAGGGCTTCCAGCTTCTCGGCCTTTTTCAGCCTGTCGGCTGCGCTGTCGCCGCTCCTTGCCCGCAGATAGGCGGCTGCGATTTCCGGATGCGGGTCGATCTTCCAGACCTGCTCCAGCGTGCTTGCCGCCTT
>JARXAQ010000046.1 GCA_029865825.1 Rhizobium sp. | reverse complement strand
CAGCGCGCTTGCGGCAAGCGGCCGTCATGTGTTGATCGTCCTTAGCTCGGCGATAGCAATCCTGATGCTCGGATGGATGCTCAAATTCAGCTCCTATGGCATCGACTTCACAGATGAAGGATTTTATCTTGCGTCGATCTCAAATCCGTTCCTCTACGATTTTTCGATTACACAATTCGGATTCGTCTATCATCCACTGCATGTTCTGCTTGGCGGTGACATCGCGGCTTTAAGACAAGCCAACATACTGGCTACATTTTTTCTGGCCTGGGCGCTGACGCACACGCTCCTCTTTACCCTCGCACCTGAAGCCAGGGCAGATGGCGCCGCACTCCAGGCTGTGGCAGCCGCATTGGCGACAAGCGTTTTGGTCGCCTTCAACTTATGGCTCCTTACTCCGAGCTACCAGGGTTTGGCGCTTCAGTCTCTGCTGCTGACCAGCTTGGGCTTGCTCACGCTTGAGCGAGAATGGCACTTCAAAAGCGTGGCAGGCGCCGTAATGACGGGCATGGGCGGTTGGCTGTCCTTCATGGCCAAGCCGAGCACCGCTGCTGCATTAGGCGCATGCGCACTTCTGTATATGCTGGCTTCCAAGAAGATGAGCCCTCGTCTGCTTACAATCACGGTCGCCAGTGCCGTCATCCCCCTCATACTCAGCGCTATTGCGATCGACGGGTCACTCTGGAAATTTGCAGAGCGGCTGCAGCTAGGGCTTGAATTTGGTCAAGCGATCGGTGGCGGCCACACCTTCAGCAAGCTGCTGCGCATCGATACTTTTGCGCTGACCAGCAAGGGCACACTCCTGATCCTCACCGTGTTTGCGATGGCCTTTCTTGCCGTCTGGGGCTTTCTGTCCCGACGTGCGGCAGGCCTGGCGGTATCACTGATCGGCGTAGTTGGCTTTTCTCTGCCGACAACCCTCATTATCTTTGATCAGCTTCCCAGCGTCTCAGGGCTGGGACGATTTCAAGGATTGTCGTTATTCGGTGTGTTATGCGCTGCAACGCTTTCGGGGCTTATGCTAGGCAAACAGAAATTCCTGAAGGGCCTATCCGTCGTCCAATGGAGCGTGGCGAGCCTGTTTTTGATAACCCCTCATATGTATGCTTTTGGAACCAACCGAAATTATTGGGAAAGCGGAGTTCAGGCGGGTCTCTTTTGGCTTCTCGCCGGCTTTGTGCTGATCGGTCCCATTGCTCGTGAGCGCTCGACATGGGCATTTGCGCTCCCGCTTGTCTTGGCTTCCCAAGCTCTAACCGTCATGCTGCTTCAAACAGCTCTAGAGCATCCGTATCGTCAGCCTCAATCCGTCAGGAGCCAGGATGCAATCGTCTCAATCGGGCCTCAGCAATCTCAACTCACTGTATCGAAGGAGTACGCCTCCTACATATCGGATGCCGTGCTCGCTGCTAAAGGCGGCGGATTCGAACCTGGCATCCCCGTCATCGATCTTTCCGGCCAATCTCCAACGCTCCTCTATGCCATCGGCGCCGAAAACATTGGAGCTGCGTGGCTGATCGGTGGCTATCCCGGCAGTTCGCAGTATGCGAAAGCAGTATTGGGCCGCGTCTCGTGTGAAAAAATCTCCGAGGCTTGGCTCCTGGTGGAGCCTTCAGGGCCACGGAGCATTCCAACAGAAATGTTGGCAGATCTGGGAGCGGCGTTTCCACAAAACTACCAGCTGGCAGCCTCCTGGAACACCCCCCAAGGGGCGGGCGGCTATGCTACAAGCCGAAATCAGAATCTTTATCGACCGAAAAATCCTGCCGGTTCCATAAGATTATGCAATTCCCTGCGAGAGAAGGCCGCCGAATGAAACGGGTAGCTATCGTCCAGTCAAATTACATTCCCTGGAAGGGGTATTTTGACATGATCGCATCAGTGGATGAGTTTATACTATACGACGACATGCAATACACACGGCGCGACTGGCGAAACCGGAACCAAATCAAGACTCCTCAAGGCGTGCAATGGCTTACGGTACCCGTGAGGGTTAAAGGAAAATACCACCAAAAAATCCGCGAGACAGAAATTGAAGGCTCCGAATGGGCCGCCACCCACTGGAAGTCGCTTGTGCAGAACTATCGTCGCGCACCCCACTTCGATGAAATCGCCGAGTGGCTGGAGCCACTCTATTTTCGCGACCCGCCAAGCCACCTGTCGCAGCTCAATCGACAGATGATTGAAGCCATATGCAGTTATCTTGCGATCAAAACCGTGGTTTCCAATTCCTGGGACTACGAATTGGTCGAGGGAAAAACGCTTCGACTGGCTTCCCTCTGCCTGCAAGCAGGCGGTACGGAGTATGTGTCTGGTCCCGCAGCAAAAGACTACATGAATGAAGACGAATTCAAGGAGCTTGGGTTGGGTCTCACGTGGTTTGACTATGCCGGCTATCAAGAGTACCCGCAGCTCTGGGGCGATTTTACGCACGGCGTAACAATACTGGACCTACTTTTCAACTGCGGACGAGACTCTCGACGTTACATGAGATTCGCAACATGAAGCTTTCAATCGTAGCAACGCTCTATCGTTCAGCTCCGTACATCGTCGAATTCCACGAACGCGCCACGATCGCCGCGCAACGCTTGGCAGGCGGCGACTACGAGATTGTCCTGGTCAATGACGGTTCTCCGGATGACAGCCTCGACATCGCGGTCAAGCTTGCCGATCGCGATGATCGTGTCGTTGTTGTCGACCTCTCCCGCAATTTTGGCCACCATAAGGCGATGATGACCGGCCTCGCGCACGCCAAGGGCGAGTTTGTCTTTCTGATCGACAGCGACCTTGAAGAAGAGCCTGAGTGGCTATCCAGCTTTCATAAGCAAATGAAAGAGGAAAACGCCGACGTGGTCTACGGAATTCAAGAGCGGAGAAAAGGCAATTGGTTCGAACGCTGGAGCGGCCAGTGGTTTTACATCCTGTTGAAACTGCTGACCGGCTTTGCTCCACCCCAAAACGTCGTCACGGCACGGGTGATGACCCGACGATATGTCGATGCTTTATTGCAGCATCAGGAGCGGGAGGTGTTCATGGCGGGGCTGTGGCATATCACGGGCTTCGCCCAATCAGCGCACAAGGTGACGAAGCACAGCACAAGCGAATCTACATATACTTTTCGCAGAAAGATGTCAATACTCGTAAACTCTGTAACATCTTTTAGTAACGCCCCTCTAATCAGCATATTCTACGTCGGATCAGCCATATCTATATTCTCGGCGGCCTATTTCGCATACATCATTTTGCAACGGCTATTCTGGGCGGTTCCCGTTGGCGGCTGGACCTCCGTGATGGCTTCAATATGGTTGCTCGGCGGGTTGATAATCTCATTCATCGGTGTCGTCGGTATCTATCTCGCAAAGATTTTCTCCGAAACCAAACAGCGCCCTTACACAATCGTGAGACACATCTATGGTCGGAACAAATAACGACATCCTGACGGATGTAGCGAGCTACTACGCCCGCCGCATCGAGGAACACGGCCAGACGCCGGCGGGTGTCGACTGGAACAGTCAGGCTGGCCAGATCATGCGCTTCGATCAGCTGTTGAAAGTTGTCGATCCTCTGCAGCCGTATTCCATTGCGGATATTGGCTGCGGCTACGGAGCGCTTCTCGACCACATAGGACATTTGGGTCACGCTGTCCGGTACACCGGTATCGACATCGCTGCGCCGATGATTGAAGAAGCAAAGAACCGATTTGCCGGGGCTGAAGATGTTACATTCGAACTCGACAAATCTCCGGGTGAAGTCTTCGACTATTGCGTCGCTTCCGGCATATTCAATGTTCGCTTTTCTCGCACGGACCAAGAGTGGCTCGCCTACCTCGTCGAAACCCTTGACATGATGAATGCCCATAGCCTGCGGGGTTTTTCGTTTAACTGCCTGACGTCCTATTCCGATGCAGATCGCATGCGGAAAGACCTGTATTACGCCGACCCGCTTCATCTTTTCGACCTCTGTAAGCGGCGATATTCGCGCCAAGTGGCCATACTGCACGATTACGAGCTATACGAGTTCACTATGATAGTGAGGAAAACGTGATGGCAAAAAAGCTTGTTATATTCGGCACCGGCGATATTGGGCAACTTGCACATTATTATTTTCGTCATGACAGCGAGTACGAGGTCGTCGCATTTACAGTTGACCGGTCCTATCTGACCTCAACCGAGTTTTGCGGCCTGCCGGTTGTTGCCTTCGATGATATTACCGACGCGTATCCACCGTCTGACCATGCGCTCTTCGTCGCGGTCAGCTACGCCAAGCTGAACTCAGTACGCAGGCAGAAATTTGAAGCGGCACAAGCCCTTGGATACGGCCTTGCGAGCTACATCAGCTCGAAGGCGACCGTATTGAACGAGCGCGCCATCGGCCGCAATTGCTTTATTCTCGAAGACAACACCATTCAGCCATTCTGCCAGATTAGTGACAACGTTACCTTGTGGAGTGGAAACCACATCGGGCACCACTCGCATATTGGCAGTCACACCTTCATTTCGTCGCACGTCGTCGTCTCCGGCGGCGTCAAGATTGGCGAGCAATGCTTCATAGGCGTGAACGCGACGCTACGTGACCATGTCACCATAGGCGACCGATGCGTTGTCGGCGCGGGAGCGCTTATCCTGTCGGATGCGGAGCCGAATGGCGTATATGTCTCGGCGGAAACCGAGCGCTCGCGTGTTCCAAGCAATCGTTTACGGTCGATCTAACCATGTCGCATTCCTGGAAGAAAATCGGGCGACTGCTGGAGATCTCCAATCAAAAGGATTGGGCTGTTTCGCATTCCGCTGTCCCGTTTGCGGAACATGTCAGCGACGACATATTCAAGGTATACTTCACGACACGCGACGCCTGGAACCGTTCCCATACAGCGTACGCTTTGATGGACATCACCCGACCATCCAAAACCCTAAACATCGGAGAGAACCCCGTTCTCGCCCCAGGTAGGCTAGGGACATTTGATGACAGCGGCGCTATGGGCTGCTGGCTTACTACTGCCGGCGAGAACACCTACCTCTACTACCAAGGCTGGAACCTCGGAGTCACTGTGCCGTTTCGAAACTCGATCGGCGTAGCCGTACGACGAGACACAGGGCAATTCGAGCGCCTATTCGAAGGACCAATTCTGGACCGCACAGCACGCGAGCCGCACTTTACAGCCACACCTTGCGTTCTCGAAGAGAACGGACGTTGGAATATGTGGTATCTATCCTGCGTCGGATGGGAACTTGAGGCTGGCAAGCCCAAGCATCGCTACCACATCAAACATGCTAGCTCCAGCAATGGTCTCGATTGGGACCGCAGTGGACACATAAGCATCGATTTCAAAAACGATAGCGAATATGCGATTTCACGCCCCAGCGTCACGAAAGCCGGCGATGCCTGGAAGATGTGGTACTCCTTCCGGGGATATCGATATCGCATCGGATATGCCGAGTCGGACAACGGGATTGATTGGGAGAGGATGGATGACCACGCCGGCATCAATGTCGCAGAAACAGGATGGGATAGCGATATGATTGAGTATCCGTTCGTTTTCCATCATGGCGGCGCTACATATATGCTTTATAATGGGAACGACTATGGCCGAACGGGCATAGGCTTAGCTATCCTGGAATAGAAGATATTGACCCTCATCAAGGCCGAAACACTGAAACAGGCTTTTCGTTACTATCTGACCGGAATTCTTGTTAATCTGGCAGGTTATGGCGCGTTTCTTGTTCTCCTGAATCTCGGCGTTGGTCCTAAAACTAGCTCGACGGTTCTTTTCCTTTTTTCCGTTTCAATCATATTCTGGACAAACAGACTATATGTTTTCAGATCTGGCGCTGATTTGGGAATAAGCTTCTGGAGAAGCATAATCACCTATCTTGTGGCTCTATGTATAAACCTTACGATCATTGTTATATTTGTTGATGCCGCCGGCATTCCAGCTGAATATGTCCAACTATTCTCAGTGATCTTTGTTTCTGTGATTCTTTTTCTTGTTAACAAGTTCTTTGTCCACAAGGCGAACACATGAAAAATGCAACGGGCCAGAACCGACTTCTATTCCTTTACATGACTTACAGCTGGCTCCTAAATCTGGTTTTTTTGATTCTGGACCTGCTTCCCCACTTCGCTCGCAACCTCGTATTCAGACTTGTTATGGAGCGTTACGGCAAGAAGTCATTCATCGATTATCGAACCTTCATTCGGTACACTTGGAAAGTATACATAGGTGACAATGTAGCTATCAATCGTGGCTGCGAATTTTATCCGTCGATAGCTACCAGTCATGGGCGCATCGCACTTGAGGACGGCGTTGTGCTCGGACCGGCAGTTAAATTGTTTGCCGCGACACATGACTACTCCCGGCTGGATCTCCCGGATATGTCGGCACCAATTCGGATCCAACGCTTCGCATGGATTGGCGGCGGTTCGATTATCCTGCCGGGCGTGACGATTGGAGAAGGAGCCGTCGTCGGCGCCGGCTCAGTCGTTACCCGCGATGTAGAAGCCTACACCGTGAGCGCTGGGAATCCTGCCAAGTTTATCAAGCGACGTGAGTTACAAATCCAGTGATCCCGGGGCGTCGACCATAGCATTAGTCGTCGGAAAATGGTGCAGATCGTTCATTTGGCCTACTCGCGCCGCACATAAGGCGTTCTGTTGACCTAAGACTCACCGTTTGAGATGTGATAGCAGTCGCGATCATGAAGAAGTAGCCGGGCGGCGCATGCGAATACGGGACCGATACACGCGACAGAGTGGGACAGGGAAAACGCCCGCCGTATCTCCAGCCATCGTCAACACCTCAAGTATAGATTTCAACTACGAACATACGGACTGCCCATGAAAGCGATTGTTCTTGCCGGCGGCACGGGGTCGCGGCTGTACCCTCTGACGCAAATTTCCAGCAAGCAGCTGCAGGCCGTCTTCGACAAACCAATGATCTACTATCCTCTGACCGTGCTGATCGCATCAGGGGTTCGCGAACTTTGCATCATCTCGACACCGGCAGACCTGCCCCGGTATCGACAGTTGCTAGGAGATGGGAAACAGTGGGGGGTGTCGATTGAATATCGTGAGCAACCGCGACCGGAGGGTATTGCGCAGGCATTTTTGATCGCAGCGGATTTCGTCGGCTCCGACGACGTGATCCTGATGCTCGGCGACAACATTTTTTCCGGCGGTGATGATTTTCC
>JARXAQ010000361.1 GCA_029865825.1 Rhizobium sp. | reverse complement strand
CTGCGCAACTTCGCCCGCAAGCCGAACGAGAAGCTTTCGGCCGTGCCCATCGATGACGTGGTGCAAGACACCTTGGACATCGTCGCTGCTCGACTCGCGACGGCCGATGCCGATCTTTCGATCGAGATCGAGCCGGGTCTGCCGGCGGTCCGAGGCGGTTCGGTTCGCCTGCAACAGGTGCTCGTCAACATTCTGACCAATGCCTGCGATGCCATCGAGGGACTTTCCGATCGCAGAATAGAGCTGACGGCGAAACGGAGGGGTGATCTCGTTGTGATCGAGATCGCAGACCGGGGACCGGGCGTGCCGGCGGCGATTACTGAGCGGATCTTTGATCCGTTCTTTTCGACCAAAGGTGTCGGCAAGGGTCTCGGCCTCGGGCTTTCCATCTCCTACAACATCATCAAGGATTTCGGCGGCAGCCTGACGGTCGGCCCGCGGGATGGCGGCGGCGCGGTGTTTTGCGTCGCACTTCTGGTGGCCGATGCGATGAATGAGGCAGCCGAATGAACAATGCCGTGGTGTTCCTGGTCGACGACGAGGAGGAGCTTCGACTTTCCACCCGTCAGGCGCTCGAATTGCACGGGCTGGAGGTCCGGACCTTCGCCTCGGCCGAGGACGTCTTGCCCCATGTCGGGTTCGGCTTCGGCGGCGTGGTGATTTCCGACATCCGCATGCCGGGCATGGATGGCATGACGCTTTTGCACCGGATCCGCGAACTGGATCACGAAATCCCGGTCATCCTTGTGACCGGCCATGGCGAGGTGCAACTCGCGGTCAAGGCCATGCGCGAGGGCGCCTATGATTTCATCGAAAAACCCTTCACGGCACAGGCGGTGGCGGGCATCATACGCCATGCACTCGACCGCCGGTCGCTGGTGCTGGAAAACCGCAGGCTGAAGGCCGTTGCCGGGAAGCGCGACGATCTCGAAACCCGGATGCCGGGGCGGACGGCCGTGATGGTCGACCTTCGTTACCGGATGCGGGCGATCGGTGCGACGGAGGCCGACACGCTGATCATCGGCGAGACGGGGGCCGGCAAGGAAGTGGTGGCGCGCGGTCTGCATGATATCAGCGCCAGGGCCAAGGGGCCCTTCATCGCCATCAATTGCGCGTCACTTCCCGAAACGCTGATCGAAAGCGAGCTGTTCGGCCATGAAGCCGGCGCCTTTCCCGGAGCGCTTCGGGCCCGTTACGGCAAGTTCGAACATGGACGCGGCGGTACCATCCTGCTGGATGAGATCGGGTCGATGCCGGTCGACCTGCAGGCGAAATTCCTCCGCGTGTTGCAGGAGCGGACGATCACCCGCTTGGGCTCCAACGAGAGCGTTCCCCTTGATGTGCGCTTCATCGCCACCAGCAAGGTGGATCTGGTCGCGGAAGTGGCAGCCGGACGGTTTCGGGCGGATCTCTTCTATCGGCTGAACGTCGTCACGATCCGCGTGCCGTCGCTTGCCCAGCGCCGCGCCGACATTCCGCTGCTCTTCCTGCATCTCGTTCGCGAGGCGTGCGCGCGTTACGGGCGGGACGACATCAAGGTCGCGCCTGATGTGATATCGGAGATCGGCGAACGGGACTGGCCTGGCAATGTGCGGGAATTGCGCAACGCCGCCGACCGGCTGGCGCTCGGGCTGGATACGGGCCTCGACAGCACTGCCTCCCTCACCGAGACCAGCCCGAGACTGGCGGACAAGGTGGCGGCCTATGAGAAGCAACTGATCGCCAATGCCATTACCGCTCACGGTGGCGCATTGAAGCCCGTTTACGAGCAACTCGGCATTTCGCGAAAGACGCTTTACGAGAAAATGCAGAAGCATGGCCTCGACAAGACCCTTGCCTTGGATCTGGGTGAGTAAGGCCGGGAGCCCGACCGAGACGCAAATGGGTGGATTTCCACCCATCATTTCCCCTTGATGGGAGGGAAACCACCCATCCGCCCATCTCTTTGCCATGATTTCGGGCTGACACGCCTGCCTAGCCATTGCTGGCGCGTCGATGGCGGCGATGATCACGCCATCCAGAGCCGGCGGGAGGAGCCGATCCGGCGGGATATGTCATTTCGGGAGGATATCCATGACCTTGTTCAAGTCGCTTTTCAGCGCAACCGCGCTTGCGGCCACCCTTTTTGCAGCCTCAGCCTCGGCTGAGGGCTACCCCGAGCGGTCGATCACCATGGTGGTCCCCTTCGCCGCCGGTGGCCCAACGGATACGGTTGCCCGGCTCGTGGCTGAATCCATGTCCAAGGATCTCGGCCAGCAGGTTCTGGTGGAAAATGTCGGCGGCGCCGGCGGCACGCTGGGTGCTGGCCGCGTGGCGAGTTCGGAACCAGACGGTTACACGGTCCTCTTGCACCATATCGGCATGGCGACCAGCGCCACGCTCTATCGCAAGCTCGCCTATGACACGCTGAACGCCTTCGACTATGTCGGCCTCGTCACCGAAGTGCCGATGACCATTGTTGCCCGCAAGGATTTCGAACCGACCGATCTCAAGGGTCTGGTTGAATATGTGAAGACCAACAAGGACAAGGTGACGGTGGCCAATGCCGGCATCGGGGCTGCCTCACATCTGTGCGGCATGCTGTTCATGAGCCAGATCGAGACCCCGCTGGTCACCGTTCCCTACAAGGGCACAGGCCCGGCGATGACCGATCTGCTCGGCGGCCAGGTCGATATCATGTGCGACCAGACCACCAACACCACGAAGCAAATCCAGGGTGGCACCATCAAGGCCTATGCCGTCACGTCGCCGGCCCGTCTCGACGTTCTGCCCGACGTGCCGACGGCCGCCGAAGGCGGTCTCACCGACTTCCAGGTCGGCATCTGGCACGGCGTCTACACACCGAAGGGCACGCCAGCGGACGCGATTGCCAAGCTGAATGCCTCGCTGAAGAAGGCGCTGACGGACGAAAACGTCGTTGCCCGTTTCGCCGAACTGGGCACTGCCCCTTCCGCTGACGCCGACGTCACACCGGAAGCGCTCAAGGCGAAGCTTGAAGGCGAAATTGCCCGCTGGAAGCCGGTGATCGAGGCTGCCGGCCAGTACGCTGACTGAGGTCATCGACACATGCGGGCGGAGCCGGCAAAGAGCCGGTTCCGCTCGACGTCTTGCGCCGGCTTCTCGATTGGTCGTCCGGCGCCTCTTGCCTCGGGGGCATCCATGAATTCGTTACGTTTCGACACCGCCAATCTCCTGTGCGGCCTGATCTTCATCGCGCTTGGCCTGTTTTTCGCCGTCCAGTCGCTGGGCCTGGAGCTCGGCACCGCGTTTCGCATGGGCCCTGGTTACTTCCCGCTGGTGCTCGCCTCGATCCTGATGCTGCTCGGCGTGATCATCCTTGTCCAGTCGATCAAGGCGACGGGCGAGCCGGTCGGCATGCTCGCATGGCGCGGCATGCTGTTCATCCTGCCGGCACCGATCATTTTTGGCCTCCTGGTCCGCGGCGCCGGTTTCGTGCCGGCCCTTTTTGTCGCCGCCTTCATCGCCAGCTTCGCTTCCGAGCGCCTCAAGGTGCCGGCGGCACTGGCGCTGGCGACGGGCATCACCTTCTTCTCGGTCCTCGTGTTCAGCTACGGCCTCGGCCTGCCGTTCGAACGCTTCGGCCCCTGGTTCCGATTCTGAGGCGCCGACCATGGATTTCATCAGCAATCTCGCCCTTGGCTTTTCCACCGCAGGCTCCATCGAGAACCTGTTCTTCTGCTTCATCGGCGTCATTCTCGGCACGCTGATTGGCGTGCTGCCCGGCATCGGCGCCACTGCCACCATCGCGATGCTGTTGCCGATCACCTTCCAGCTCGAGCCGGTCTCGTCGCTGATCATGCTCGCCGGCATCTATTACGGCGCCCAATATGGCGGATCGACCACGGCGATCCTGATCAACATGCCGGGCGAATCCTCCTCGGCTGTGACCGCCATCGACGGCTACCAGATGGCGCGCAAGGGGCGTGCCGGTGCGGCGCTGGCCATTGCCGCGATCGGCTCGTTCTTTGCCGGTACGGTTTCAACCTTCCTCGTTGCGATCTTTGCCCTACCGCTCACCTCGATCGCGTTGCAGTTCGGCGCGGCGGAATATTTCTCACTGATGGTCGTCGGTCTCGTTTCGTCAATCGCGCTTGCCCATGGATCGATCCTCAAGGCGCTCGCCATGGTGTCGCTCGGTCTGCTGCTCGGGCTCGTCGGTACCGACATTTATTCCGGAACGCCGCGCTTCACGCTCGGCATCCGCGAATATGCCGACGGGCTGAACTTCGTCGCAGTCGCCGTCGGCGTTTTCGGTGTAGCGGAAATCTTGCGCAACCTAGAAAGCGACCGCAATCGCTCGGTGCTGATCACCAAGGTCTCCGGCCTGATGCCCACCCGCGACGATTTCCGCCGCATGGTCGGCCCTATCCTGCGTGGCACGGGCATCGGTTCGGCGCTCGGCATACTGCCCGGTGGCGGCGCCATCCTCGCCTCGTTTGCCTCCTATACGGTGGAAAAGCGCATGGCGAAGAACCCGGAGGAGTTCGGCCATGGCGCAATCGAGGGCGTTGCCGGCCCGGAATCGGCCAACAATGCCGGCGCGCAGACCTCGTTCATCCCGCTGCTCACGCTCGGCATACCTGCCAATCCGGTGATGGCGCTGATGGTTGGCGCAATGATCATCCAGGGCATCGTGCCCGGCCCCAACGTCGCCAGCGAACAGCCGGCCCTGTTCTGGGGCATCATCGCCTCGATGTGGATCGGCAACCTCATGCTGCTGGTCCTCAACCTTCCGCTGATCGGGCTCTGGGTGAAGCTGCTGACCATCCCCTACTACGTGCTGTTCCCGATCATCATGGCCTTCTGCTCGATCGGGGTTTACAGCGTCAACGGCAATGTCTTCGACCTCTATGCCGTCGCTTTCTTCGGTCTCGTCGGCTACCTGCTGGTCAAGCTGCGCTGCGAACCGGCACCCCTTCTGCTCGGCTTCGTACTCGGGCCACTTCTGGAAGAAAATCTCCGCCGGGCGATGATCTTCTCGCGCGGCGATCCATCCACCTTCGTCACCCGCCCGATCAGTGCCATCCTGCTCCTGATCGCCCTCGGCGTCCTGGTGGTGGTCTTCCTGCCGAGCGTCAAGAAGAAGCGCGAGGAGGTCTTCCAGGAAGAGGATTGAGGTTTTCGAACTTTCTGTGGCAGGCCGAGCATGCGGCTAAGAATTGGGACAAGCGACGTGGAAGCGAGACTGCACATCCACGATTGACCGAGAGATATTCTAAGCCTGCTACTGCCTGATGTCCTGCGGACAGGTATTGTGCCAGACGTCGAGCGCATTCACTTCGCTCGCGTCTTCCGTGGCTGACGGCCTTTGTCCTGCAAGGTCAAATGTCAAACTGGGCTTCCTTCATAACAGTCACACCGGCTGTGGTGATTTAGGGCAGCATCGACAGGTGATGTGTGACCGCGGTTTGAAGACTATCAATTCATGTTACGAGAGACAGACTTAGTCAGGTGGTCTGATCGCCGGAAGCCATCAAGAGCTGCCGAATAACAAGCAGTCATTGCGCATCCTGTTCAATCTGGAATATCTGGGGTCTCAGTGCGTGGATCCGAGAACCAGGCGCGAGCTTGCTGTCGCACTTGCATATCCGATAGCGAGGATTGTCTTAACACCCTATCAACAGAGGCAAAGATGGAGAAACGTGCAGTGCGGCTGACCCGTCTCCTTGCGCTTTCCGGCATTGGTGGCGCCCTCGAGTTTTTCGATTTCGTCATTTTTCTCTTCCTTGCGCCGGTCATCAGCAAGACCTTCTTTCCGCCCGATACCCCGGAATGGTTGGCTGATGTGCAAGCACTCGGCATCTTTGCGGCTGGCTATGTCTTCCGCCCTCTCGGCGGCCTCGTCATGGCGCATTTCGGGGATCGCTCGGGCCGCAAGCGGGTGTTCCTTTTCTCGATCCTGCTCATGGCAGTTGCGACGGCCGGCATCGCGTTCATCCCAAGTTATGCGACAGCCGGTTGGATCGCGCCGCTCATTCTTGTCCTGCTGCGCATCTGCCAAGGGGTCGCGATCGGGGGTGAGGCTCCCGGGGCCTGGACCTTCGTTGCCGAACACGTCGCGCCCCGTCATCTGGCGCTTGCCTGCGCCTTCATGAGTTCATCTCTCATTGCCGGGGTG
>JARXAQ010000267.1 GCA_029865825.1 Rhizobium sp. | reverse complement strand
ATTGGTCTTGTTATCGAAGACCATGTCGCCGAAAAGCCCCGGCCATGTCCGCGACAGGATGTGTTCGCGCACGCCTGCAGGCGCATCGCCGGCATTGGCCTCGATCGCGGCGATGCAGAGGGTGGCTGCGGTATAAGCGCTGGCGAAGATGCTGGAGACAGCACCGATGTCAGGATCGAAGGCTTTCAGGCGCGCCTGGAAGTCGCGGTTCTCGACACTGTTGAAGGTGTTGAAATAGGCGGCGGCGCAGAGCTGGCCGAGCGCTGCGCCGTCTGCGACTTCGTCGAGTTCCGATTCCTGCAGATCGCAGCTGGCAACCGGGCAGTTCTCCGGCAGGAAGGCCGGGTCGCGGCTGCCCAGGTCCCTCATCGCCTCAAGGAAGGCATAGCTGGAGGGGCCGATCAGGTTGTTGAGGATGAAGCTCGGGCGCTTTTCGGCGATGTCGGCGATGATCCGCTCGACGGCGGTTTCCTCGAGCGGCAGATAACGTTCGCCAAGCACCGAGCCGCCAACATTGGCGATCAGTTCGCGGGCGAGCCTGTTCATCTCCCAGCCCCAGACATAATTGGCGCCGACTAGATAGGGCCGCGCGCCGAAGCGGGGGATCAGGTGCTCGAAGAGCGGGATCAGGTGCTGGTTCGGGCAGCCGCCGATATAAAGCGCGTTCTCGTTGGCCTCGAAACCTTCATAGGGGCAGGCATACCAGAGCAGGCTGTCATGCTTCTCGACGAGCGGAAGCACTTCCTTGCGGGCAGCCGATGTGATGGTGCCGATGATATGCCGGCAGCCGCTGTCGCGCATCAGGCTGCGGGCACCTTCCAGATAGGCGGAGAGATCGCCCTGCGGATCGTAGAAGACCGGCTCTATCCAATCGCCGCCACGGGCATGGTATTCATGAAACGCGAAAGCGACACCGCCATGGGCATCCCGCCCCATGGCGCCGTAAGGCCCGGTGGTCGAGTAGAGGACGCCGATCTTTGCCGTCTGCTGCATGCGATTTCCAAATACGAAAAAGCCCACAACGCAGATCCCGATGGCGGGGCGTTGTGGGCTTTGTTGCCCGGTGGCGCTGAGCGCCTGATGTGAGGTGGAAGCGAGAAGTGCTTACTTTCTAAGCTTGATTAAAATCTGCTCATAGGTGCTTTGTCAAGCGACAAGCGTGATGGAAACACAACTGCGCTTTAATGGGCTGAGAGCCGTAGCCTTGCCCGCCGATGAGATCGTCATTGTGGCAGGGGAATCGGTACAATGACAGCGGACTTGGCCGCGGTAGCGACAATGCTTGTCGACACCTGCGGTGTCGGGACTGCGGCTGTTGTTTTTGTCTCCACGGCCTTCGCGGTTAAAGCGACGCTACCGACCTCCGGCTCCGCAGGGGGAGCGGCCGAATAGGCATAGGCCGTGCTGCTCACGGGTTGCGTTGAGGTGAAAGAAAGAGAGCGGGCGGGTCCTGCACCTGCCGCCAGCGACGACAGGAGGGATGCGAGGTCGCGGCCACCTTTGCCAGCCTCACAGTAGCGGAGCCGGATCTTGGCGGACCCCTGGGCCGATCCCCCGAGACCGTTTCGACCGGCGACCGGCAGCTTGTCGATCATCTGCCAAGCATAGACGCATTTGCTCCCGTTCTGCATCGCGCCGACGGCTGCGCCATAACGCCCATAGGCGTTCGACCCAAGCACCGGCGTGGTGGCCATCGCGACGTCCGGCATGGCCGCGCGCATCTCGCGGGCGAGGGCTTCGCGGCTCGGAGCCTTGGCCGTCGCGGCCGTGCTGGCGGTCTCCACCGTCAGCATGTTTTCGCCGGCAACCGTCGTCTTGTTGGCATAGACGATCTGCTCCACGCGTACGCCGTCACGCGATAAGCGCCGCACGGCAATCGGCGCTTCGCCAAGCGCTGCCAGATGCATGGATGCCATCTCGGAGGACAGCTCGCGATTGGCTTGGTGTTTGCCGACGGAGGAGGTGACGCCACGATCGGTCAACCAGGGGTCATCGACCACGGATGTGCAGGAGGCGAGCGGCAGGCAGGCGAGGGCGAGAAGGAAAAGTGGTTTCATTGCTTGATCCCCATCCGATCCTGAATGGCGGCAAGGCCGCGGCGATTGGCCGGGTCGTCGACAATCTGGTTGAGTTCGGCAAAGATCGTCCGCGACTGCTTCATATTCCCCAGGTGATAATGGGCCCAGGCGCGCATCTGGGTCATGCCGACGGGTTCGGGCGCGCTCTCAAGGCGGGCGTTCAGGTTGGCCAGTGTGATCTCGTAATCCTTGTTGTTGAAAGCGCTTTCCGCCTTCTGCCAGAGCATCTCTGCCCTCAATTCCTTCGCGCGGGTCTCCGACAGCGGACGGCTGGCGAGCAGCGCTTCCAGATCACCGGTCATGCGGGCGCGCAGCAGCGACAGGCCGAGGCCGTAAAGGGCGTCATCCCCCTTGGCCACATTGCCGGCAAGGGCGAACTGGAAGGCGGCGCGCGCCTCGGCGAGGTGGTTGAGCTCCAGATGGCACCAGCCGCGGATCAGTTGGGCCTCGGCCGATAGATTTCCGCGCGCGGCGAGCCGTTCGAGGTCGGCGAGGCAGTCCCCATACCGCTTGTTGCGGAAGCTCACCACATACCGGGCCTGGTTGTCGCGCGCCGGTTCGCCGACCGTGCCGGCAGAGCCGCCCTTCGGAGCGACGGCCTTCTTTAAACCGGCAAACACCTCAGGATAGGTGTCGCCAAAGCGTGTCTTCAGCGCTTCGACTTCAGCTGCGTCCTTCATCTGCACGGCGGACAGCGCCATGCCCTTGACGCTGTCTTCCCCAACCTTCCACTCGGCCGACTTGGCAAACCAGGCCTTGGCCGCGTCAAATTGCCGGCCGTTATAGGCATACCAGCCGATCAGCACGGCATGGTCTGCGGATTGTGAGGACTGGATCGCCTTCGCATAGATAGCGGCAAGCTTCGGGTCGATGGTAGCCTCGCTTCCCGTCTGGAAGGGATAGGACAGGATGTCGAGGAAGGTGTCCGCCTTGTCGGCCAAAAGGTCGAGATGAGTGCTTACCAGCGCAAAGGCCTGGTCGCGCTTGTTGGCCCGATCAAGCGTCAGCGTCAGGCCTTTCAGGCTTTCGATCTGCGGCTCGTCATCGAAGGCTTTGCGGAACCAGGTTTCGGCGTCGTCCAGACGGTCGAGTTTGAGATAATACCAGCCGAGCAGGGTCTGATCTGGGCGGATATGACCGAGATCCGCAGATCGGCGAACGGCCAGCACGGCTTCCGGCGCTGGCGTCTCGACGACACCCGCTTCGTCGGCGGCAAAATCAGCGACGTCGCGGCGGATCAGGTCGAGCGTCAGGTCCTTCATCCGGTCTGCCAGTTCCGGCTTTGCCGACAACAGCGCGATCACCTTGCGCAATTCCTTTGCGGGAAAATCCTGCACGGCCATCTGCAGCGTGGTCATGATCACGTCATCCGGCAGTTCGGAGCCAGAGTTGCGAAACAGGATACCCTGGTAGACCGGCACCATGGCCTCCGTCTGACCCTGGCTGCGGCAGGCGGAAATCAGTGTCCAAAGGAGGTCGACCTCCATCTCCGCTTGCGGATCCAGGGCCTTGCCGAGCGCCATGACCTGCGCCGTGTCGCCGGCCGTCTGGGCCGCCGTCATGTCGAAACGCAGCTTGCGGCGCGCGAGCTTGTCGCGGAAATCTCGCGACGGCTGCCAGCCTGGATTGTCGAGCGCCAGCTGGGTGATCGCTGCCTCGATGCCGGCAAAATCATCCGCCTCGTAGAGCTGCCAGAGCGGCGTCTCGTCAACGCTAAATTCCGGCTCCGGTTGGAACAGATCCTCGGGCTCGACGAAACCGGGGAATTTGAGCGCAAGCCGCTTCTTTTCCCGCTCGACGCGGCCCATCTGGCCCTCTTTGGCATAATAATAGAGCGCTGCGAGCTCCACGGCGTCGGGGGCCAGTACTTCCGGCTCCACGCTCGCCTTGGCCTCGATCGCCGCGCTTGGCGCTGTAAGCTCGGGCACCAGCGAGGCGGCAAAACCGCTTTGCGTCGCCATCAGCAGACCGATGGTTGTCTGGGCGAGGAAAGTTGCAGACAGCAGGGACTTTTTCATTCGACGGTCCTCACGCCCTTGCGGGGTACGATATAGCCGAGCCACAGGCCGAAGCCGCCGATGAGAAGCAGGATCAGCCCGACATAGATGGCGAAATGATCGGACAGCCAGGCGGCGGCGAGCCGGCGCAGATTGCCGAGGCTCATGTCCGTCAGCGGATAGAAGGTGAAGGCCACCGGGGTTTCCGTGATGATCGACAGGTCCGATCGAAGCACCGTCGCCTTGCCGCCCTTCAGCGCCCCCCAATGGGTGGGATCGAGCAGAACGCCGGCACCGCGCAGAAGATCGGCTTCGTTTTCGGCGGTGACGACCGTCCAGATCGCACCCTCGGCGCGGCTGTCCTGGCCCAGGGTCACCAGGGCATCCGCCGGGCGAATCGCTCTTGGGGCCTCGGTCACGTCCTGGTATTGCAGCCAGCGGTCCACCATCTCGGTGAGGTGCTGGATGCCGGATGACACTCTGGTGGTCCACGACATCCGGTCCGTGTCCATGGCCGTCTGCACCTGGAAGGCATTCAGCAATGCCTGGGAATCGGAGGAAGCTGCAGCCGGGTTCGTCCCTGATGACGACACGACAGAGGCCGTCGTCAGACCGTCGATGTGCCTGGCGGCGGGGCGGCTGCCCTTGGCAGGCGGGATATCCGCCATGGCCAGGTCGTGGCTCCCGGCGGTGATCACCAGAGCATTGGTGACGGAGGCCGGATCGGGACTGCCGATCACCAGATGGCCGGGCAGCGGGTGGCCGGAGGCGAGCGCCAGCCGCGATAGCATCGTGACCGCTGTCGACAGCCGGCCGGGTGTGGCGGCATCGACCACGAGATCGAGCGCCTTGTCGTGGTTGAAGGGATAGGCGCGCGAAACGAGCGAGGCGAGGTCCGGCATGCGGCCAACGCGGGCAAGCTCGGGAATGACGAGCCCCGTTTCTTCCAAGAGGAGAAAGCGTGGGGCGCTGCTACGCACTAAAGGGTCGCACGCCTGGTCGGCTTCGGTCGGAAGCTCGGCCAGGATCTCCACCTTGTTGACGCCGGGATGGAAGGCACGAAGGCTCAAGGCCAGGGCCTTTTCCTTCAGCGTCACGCCTTCCGGATCATAGAGTACATGGCTGGTGACGGCGCGCTCATTGACGCGCACCAGAACCTGGGCGCC
>JARXAQ010000201.1 GCA_029865825.1 Rhizobium sp. | reverse complement strand
ATATCAAGGCGGCCCTTTTGCCGGTGTCGCTCGGCATCCCCTTTGCGCAACGGCGTCTGCTGCTCGGCACGTGGCAGGGTCTCTATCTGGTCGAGCATCGCGACCGGCCGCATCGGCGCGAGGTGGTGCTCTCGCTTTGAGCCAGATTGATCGCCTGCCATATCACCTGAACGCCGGCTGAATGCAGGCTTCGGACTGCGTTCAGCCGGCCGGATCTAATCTCCTCTCAATCGCTCATGAGGGCGGGCGCACCAAACGGGCAGACAGCCCGAGGTCTTTAGAGGAGACACCACAATGACTGGCATGATTCGCATACTTGGAATGGCAGCCCTGGTCTCGCTCATGGCGACGACCGGAATCGTGTCGACGGCATCGGCCGACAGCTTCGGTTGGGGCATCTACATCGACGGCCCGCGTGACGGCCGTGGCGGCTGGGATCGTCCGCGTCATGACGACCGCCACCGCCCGGGCTGGGGTCGCCCCAATCGCCGTGGCGAGTGCCATCCCAACCAGGCGGTCGAAAAAGCCCGCTGGAACGGATTGCGCCGCGCCTTCGTCGCCGACGTCTCGCCGCGTCGTGTTGTCGTCGCCGGCTTCCGCCATGGCGGTCGCGATCGCATCGTGTTCGCCAATGTTCGTGGCTGCCCGGTAATCGGACGCTGACGACAGGTGGTGCGGCGGGTCGTTTGTCCGCTGTTGCGATCGCTGCGCCACCGGGGCCATGCGGATGTGGGCTGAACAAGACCCGCCTGCATGGCCCGCCCTATGCCGAGCCCGGACTTTCTCCCGGGTTCTTTCCGGTCCTTTCAGATCATGCCTTGAAGGCGCCCGAATCCTTTCCCATCTAAGCGTCAACCCGCTGGTCCGGGCCCCTCTGGTAAGAGCCACCGGCGCTCTTGCGATGTCGGACCGTTTCGACATCCATGCCGGTCCAAGGACCAGACATTTGCACCGCCACACCTCCGTTCTCCTCGGCCCCGGCCGTTTTCCGTCTCCCGACGACGCCTGCGCGCGTCGCGGGCAACCGACGCCGCGCCTGCCTTCTCCTCGCCCCTGCGGGGACAGTGCGCTTGATCGGAGGATGCCGCGATGATCGGCGAATTCTTTTCCTGGCTCTTTGCGGCTTTCGTTGTCGATCCGATCCAGGCCGAAGTGGTCGCTCGGCTCGAACAGGCCAAGGCACCGGTCGCGGTGGTCTCGCAGGTCAACGACTGCCTGGGTTGGACTGGGCCCGTTTTGATGGACAGGGCCGCCAACGACCTCTGGTGGGCAGGGTCGACCGTCATTTCGGTCGTCACCGGTGTGACCAGCCCGGCCGAACTGCTCGACGCCGGCAATCCCGCCTGTGGTCCGATCGCAACCTATCTTACACAGTCGTCAGAAAGCTGAGCCATGACCCCGGAGGAGGATAACAAGCCCATGATCAACAAGCAGGACAAAACCCCGTCTGATCATTCCGCAGCGGAAGGCAACCATCGCCACCATGAGGACGAGGGTCTTGGTAGTATTCGTGCCCGCCGAAATCTGCTGACAGGATACTGGGCCGGCTCGTTGATCGGCCTGAACGGGGAAGAACTCGGACGCTATGCCAGCGACCTGCATCTGGTCGACCATACCGAGCGTGGCGACAGCGACGTGATCGCCCGGTTGTCGCAGGATCTCGAGGCTGCCGGCCACCCGATGAGCAAGACCGATATCGCTGCCGCCCTGCGTCGTTTTCACGTTCAGGCGCTGAAAGATACCGGCTGCACCGAATAACGCCCCTGCTGTCTGGCCGAGCCGTCAGAAACCGAGCGGAAGGGCAACGAGCGGGCCGATCAGCATGATCGTGGCCATAACGAGCGCGACCCTGTCACGGGCCTCGAAAAGCGGTCCGCGAAAGGCAGCGGCAGGATAGCTGCGACGGATTTCTGCGCGGGTCCGTTCCTCAATTCGGACAGGTTCGTCGAACTGTGTGATCGGCGCTGGCACGACGTGCGTCTCGTCAGCCGGGAGCGGGTTGTGAATGTCTGTGGTCGTCTGCATGTGACTGCTCCTGTGTAAGAGTGATGTAGACCCAACCGACGGGAGCGGAGGAGGTTCCTTGGCCGGCATTTCGCCGATCCAGCAATACTCGCCGCCTCCTTGTTGTCCATGTCGAAGCAGCCGTTGCGCATTCATCCGTTGTTTCCCCAGCAAGACGCGCTACACTCTGTGCGTGACCATGGAAACGCTCGGGGAGGAGCAATCTTATGAGACGCATGTGGCCAGAGGAATTCAGCTTCATTCTCGACGAGGCACAGGAGGTCACGCTCGAGAGTGTCGCGCGCGACCGCGAGGACGGTTCGCACAGTGAGGCGATCCATCGCCAGGCCTTGAAGGTGCGCATGAGCCAAGCCGACTATGAGCGCATCTGGCCGCTGGCCGAAGCCCGCCATCGGCTCCAGGGCCGGTTTGCCGGCAAGGCGATCACGCTGATCGTCAACAATCCCCATTACAGCCAATGGCACCCCGCTGATGGGGGGACCGTCGACAGCGTCTCCGACAGCGGGCGGCCATACTCGACCCGCTACGTGGTGGTGCATTTCTTGCTGGATGATGTCCGGGATACGGTCGAGGCTTGATCTCGAGCGTCCAAACCGTGGCCGGGAGATCTTGGTTGGTCCGGAGGTCAGGCCAACCAGGCTTCCAGCTCGGCAAGGCTGACTGGCGTGCAGCAGCATCGAGCTAGAGGCCAATGTCGTCCGCTGGAGTGATGTGACGGCAGTGGTCTTTCCGCGTCCCGGCTTCCGGGGTGATTCAACGCATCAGTTGGTGCGCGAACGCAACGAGCTGATGCAGGCGGTTGGTCCCGGTCTTCCCGAACAGAGCCCGTATATGGGTCCGGACAGTGTTTTCCGAAATATCGAGTGTCTTGGCGATGCGCTCTGGCGTTGCGCCGTCCAGCAGCTGCGCCAGCACATTGGTCTCGGCGCGGGTGAGGTCGAACGCTCCGGCAAAGACGGTAATCGCATCGGTTGCGACCGACTGGCGGTTCTTGATCAGGATCGCCGCCGCACCTTCGGGCACGATATGCCGGCGCTCGCCGGCCTTAAGCGGCAGGATGTGGGCGAGCGCAGATGTATCGTCGATGTCGCCAAGGCGGATCCCCCGGCCGGTTCCGGGCAGTCGCGATTCGTTGCCGGCGGCGATCGACACCGTGGATTTCAGCGATACGCGCGCAGCCTTACCGCGTGCAGTCACCACATCGGCCTCCAGGCGGAGCGTGTCGCCGCGATCGAAAATCTCCTTGGCCGTCTGGTTTGCATGGATCAGGCGCGAGGCGCCATCGACGATCGCGACACCGGTGGTGACACCGTCGAGGGTCGCTTCGAGGAGCTCGCTGCGGACATTGGCGACATCAAGGACATTGCTGATGGTTACCGCCCGTCGCAAATGCGGGGCGATCAATTCGGCGAACTGGATCTGATGGGGCTCGTAGTCGCCGTCGCTGAGCAGCCGGCCGGCCCCGAAGGTCGCCACGGTGTCTTCCTCGACAATCAGCGGAATGCCGAGCGCGTCCGATAGGCCCTGCGGGAGCGCCCATTCCCGTCGGTAGCGTTCGATCTTGGCTTCCATGATGGGATCGCTGTCGCGTGAATAGACCGCCGCCTCGATTTCCAGCATGGCCGGTCGCAAGATCAGGGGTTCGAAGAAATCCGGCAGGTACTGGGCCACGGCTGGGAGCCAGACGGGGTCGAAGTTCCGCAGGATGCTCAGAAGTTCTTTGCCGGTGCGTCTGTCATGCAGCGACAGCGCGGCATTGTGCGAACCGATGGCGGCACGGATCTCGTCGAGTGCATCGTCCCACAAGCCGGGATCGACCACGCAGTCGTAGATCTTGCCGATGACATGCGACAGCACAGCGTTCGAAACGTTCATGCCGGCCTCAGGTTTTGGATTGTTTTCGGCCTGAAGCATAACACATGCGGGGTTACAGACAACATTTTCGGCAGTGGCGTGGGCGTGTGTCGCACCAACCTGTGATTGACCTGCATTTGCGCCTCATCAATTTTGATGACGACTCCTGCATCGGCTGAATGCGAGTGTCCTGCTGCCGCATGGCCCGCCGCCGATGGCAGGCTTGCGATCGATTTCGACCGGTCTCAGGTAGGCGTCGTGCAGGCGGGGCATTCCGCGATGCTTTGCGCCAGAGGATGGAAGGGCGGTCCAGTGTCTGGACGGGGGACGGAGCGGCTTGCCAGCTGATTTCTGGAACAGGCGAAAGACGAGCCGGACTGAACCAAGGGTGGAGGTTGCAAGTGCACATGCAGATGCGATCGACGGCGGAACGAATCCGCCAGACACTTTACTTCGAACTCGGCGGGATCGGGCTCGTCACGCCACTCTACATGGCCTTCACCGGCGCCAGCTTCAGCGAAGGCGCCGTGCTGCTGGTCGCCATTTCGGTCGCGGTGATGCTCTGGTCGCCCCTGCACAACACGGTGTTCGACTTCGTCGACTTGCGACTGTCCGGACGGGTTGCCAGCGACCGACCACAGGTCCTCAGGGCCGTACATGCCGTGTCTCACGAGGTTACGGCGGTTTGCGTGTCGCTGCCTCTTCTCATCTGGCTCGGTGGGTTGTCGCTTTGGGACGCCGTGTTCGCCGACATCCTGCTGACGCTGTTCTACACCGCCTATGCCTATGTTTTCCATGTCGTGTTCGATTGGCTCCGGCCGGTCGGAGTCAGCCCAAAGGCTGAAAAAAATGAAGGTGCCGCATGACCGATCTCACGCGCTTGCACTTGCCGAAACGCGTGCCGTTCGGCGTTCACATCATGATCGACGGTTATTGCGCCGGGGGACGCCTGATGACCGATGAGACCGCGCTGCGCGCCCTGCTGTACCGACTGCCGGAGGAGATGGGCATGCATAGGATCTGCGAACCAGTGGTCGTCTCGGTCGGTGCCAATTGCCACAAGGATCCCGGAGGTCTCTCCGGATTCGTGATGATTGCGGAAAGCCATATCAGCTTTCACACCTTCCCGGCGCGCGGTTTCGTCACCATGGATCTCTACACCTGCCAGGACGATCTCGATCGTGAGGGGACCGTGGCACGCTTGAAGTCGGCCTTCGACCTTGTCGACGCCGATGTCTATGTGCAGGACCGCGGCATCCGTTATCCGGAGAGGGATCTGGTTGCATGACCTGTCCGGCTATGGGGTCTCGGATCGGGCCGTAAAGCCGGCCGCGATCGCGAGATCTCGGGATGCCTCACCATTATTGATGAGGACGGATCCCGCCGGCAGATGACAGTGTGAGGTGGTGGTCTGCAGTGGCCAGGTCGATCATGTGTCGACCATCTCATCAGAATTCTTTCAGTCAGGCAGGACGCGCCGGGCGTCTGGACTTCGCGCTGTCGCGCGGGAGGATGAGCACTCATGTCACCGACCAAGGCCTATCTGGCTCTTTTGATGGCAGCCGCCTTCTGGGGATTCGGCAATATCGCCCAGAAGTCCGTCCTCTTTCATGTCGGTCCCCTGACGGCGGTGGGCGTGCGCTGTGCGGTGGCCGCACTGGTAATGCTGCCACTGCTTCTTCTCGAACGCGATCAGGCGCGCAAGCCCGGCTATCATTCGAGCGCCATTCTCGTCTCTGCCTGTTTCGGCATGGCCCTTATCGTGCAGCAGACCGCCTATCTCTCGACCTCGGTCACCAATGCGAGTTTCCTGGTCAATACCTGTGCGATCCTCACGCCCGTGCTTGCCTGGTTCCTGTTTCGCGAGCATCCCGGCCTTGTCGGCGTGCTGACGGCGGCGCTGGCGCTTTTCGGGATCTTCCTGATGACCGGCGGTTTCGACGCAATGACGGCGATGAACCGCGGTGATCTCGCTTGCCTG
>JARXAQ010000190.1 GCA_029865825.1 Rhizobium sp. | reverse complement strand
AAAGGCCGAAGCCGGCCAGCTGACCTTCATGGCCTCTGGCTCTTCCGCCGCTTTCGCCGCTGCCAAACCAGCGCTCGATGCGATGGCGGGAACAGTCTACGAACTCGGTGACCAGCCCGGCATCGGCTCCTCGTTCAAGATCGTCAACCAGCTGCTGGCAGGCGTACACATCGCTGCTGCCTGCGAGGCGATCACCTTCGCCAAGAGCATGGATCTCGACATCTCCCGCGTCTTCGACGTGATCACCAAGTCGGCCGGCAACAGCTGGATGTTCGAAAACCGCATCCCGCATGTGCTCGAAGGCGACTACACGCCGCACAGCGCTGTCGCGATCTTCACCAAGGATCTCGGCATCGTCTCCGACATAGGCCGCCAGACGAAGTTTCCCCTGCCGATTGCAAGCGCCGCGCTGCAGCTCTTCATCATGACGGAGGCCGCCGGCATGGGCCGCGACGACGACAGCTCCGTTGCGCGCCTGCTCGCAAAGATCGCCGGTCTCAAGCTGCCCGGCATGGAAGACGAGGACTGACATGCCCAAGTTTGCCGCCAATCTTTCCATGATGTTCAACGAGGTGCCCTTCCTCGACCGCTTTGCGGCGGCGGCGGACTGTGGTTTCACGGCGGTGGAGTATCTCTTCCCGTATGACCACCCGGCCGAAGTTGTCGCCGAGCGCCTGCAGGCGGCAGGCCTCGTGCAGGCCCTGTTCAACATGCCGCCCGGCGACTGGGCGGCCGGCGAGCGCGGCATGGCGGCACTGCCGGGCCGCGAGGCGGATTTTGCCGCAGCCCTGGACACGGCCATCGCCTATGCCAAGGTGATCGGCACGCCCCTCCTGCATATGATGGCGGGACTTGCACCGGCAACCGATCCGGATGCGATCAAGACCTACCGCGACAATCTCAAGCGCGCCACAGAGAAGACTGGCGAGGCCGGCGTCGGTCTCGTCATCGAGCCGATCAACGGTCGCGACATGCCGGGCTACTTCCTCAACGACTTCACCCGGGCGGTCGACTTCGTCCACGAGAGCAATGCCTCTCATGTAAAGCTGCAATTCGACGTTTATCACCGACAGATCCTGCACGGCGATGTGATCATGGCGCTGAGGCAGATGGCCCCGGTCATCGGCCATATCCAGATCGCCTCGGTACCCGAGCGCCACGAGCCGCTGACCGGAGAACTCGACGATCGCAGGATCTTCGCAGAGATCGATGCGATCGGTTACCAGGGTTATGTCGGCTGCGAATATCGCCCGGCCGGCGGTACGCGCGAGGGCCTGACCTGGATGAACACACTCTAATCTCGACGCTGGGAGCTTCGGTAGCATGCGGTACACGGATTGGTTCGAAATCATCGACCCGGCATTCAGATCCCTGATTTTGCCGAATGTTCATGTCGATCTGCTCTATGCAGGGGGACGCTGGCTGGAGGGACCGGTCTACGTTCCAGCGGCACGCCACGTTCTGTTCTCCGATATCCCGAACAATCGTGTCCTGCGCTACGACGAGGTCGCAGGGACCGTCAGTGATTTCGAGACAATCGCCAACTTCGCGAACGGCCACACGCTGGATCCTCAGGGTCGAGTTTTGACCTGTGAGCATTTGACACGCCGTGTCACGCGCCGCGAACACGACGGCACGCTAACGGTGCTCGCTGACAATTTCGAGGGAAAGAGGCTGAATTCCCCCAACGACGTCATCGCGGATAGACAGGGTCGAATCTGGTTTACCGATCCCTCCTACGGCATCTCCACACCCTATGAGGGGTCCTTAGCGGCAAGCGAGACTGGAACTCGCAACGTCTATCGGCTCGACCATGACGGAAAGCTTGAGGCCGTCGTTTGCGATTTGGAGCAACCGAACGGCCTCGCCCTTTCGCGCGACGAGAAGACTTTGTTTGTGGTGGACAGCGGTACCAGTCCAGCACGCCTCCTCGCCTATGATCTGGATGCAACGGGAAAACCAGGTGCGGGCCGCCTCTTCAGCGAATGCACGGTTGGCATGTATGACGGCTTGCGCATCGACGCTTTGGGGCACATCTGGACAAGTGCCGGAGATGGTGTGCATTGCTTGGATGCCGACGGGAAGCTCATCGGAAAAATTCTGATCCCCGAGACCGTGAGCAATGTCTGCTTCGGCGGGCCAGAAAAAAACCGGCTTTTCATCACCGCAACCCGCTGCTTATACGCAGTCTTCACCAACGTGCGTGGCTGACCCGGAAACCGAAGGCGAGCACATTTCCACACAATTCCGGCAAAGCAACCCTCGGGAAGGCGCGCATCCGCACATCTCCGGGAAGACGCAGCCATGATTTCCCGGCGAAAGCGCCGTTCAGGGAAGTCTCGGGGGCTCCGCTTCAACAACGAAGCTGCGCAACGCAACAACGCCACGAATGGGACTTCGTGAGATCGCCAAGATATTTCGCTGTCGACCTGATCGGACGCAAACTTGTCCAATCGGCTGGCGCGCGTCGCATCGGCGTTCAATAGCCCGACTTGATCTTCTCGAACTCCGCGATCATGCGCTGACGCAGCTCTGTCGGCATGGGCGACTGGAACAGGGTGTTGGTCGTGAACTTGTCGATATCGTCAAATCCCTTGTCGGCCAGTGTCTTCGCATCGACTGCCGCCATGCCCTTGCCGTTGGAATGTCCGTAACCCCAGCTTTCCACCATATAGCTGCTGACCGCAGGGTCTGTGATGGCGTTGAGGAAGCCATATTGCTGCTCTTCGCTGCCCGCGGCGCCCTTGAGGCGAACATAGCCACAGACCCAGGTCGAAATGCCTTCCGCCGTGTCCTTTTTCATCGCAACGGGCACGCCGTCTACGGCAAGCGTCGTCGCCGTCTCGTTCCACGCCCAGGCGAGATCAACTTCGCCGCCGGCCATAGCCTGGCTGAGATCGGTATTGTCGGTCCAGTAGAGCCGGACATTCTGGTGTACGGCGCGCAGAAAGTCGGATGCCTGCTTGAACTGTTCGTCTGTCAGCTTGGTCCAGTCCTTCACCCCGATCGCGAGGCTCGCCAGCGCATAGGCGTCGTCGACATTGTCGCCGATTGACACGCGATCCTTGAACTTGGGATCGGCAAAAGCCTTCAGTGAGGTGACATCCTCCGGCTTCACCGTGTCGGTCCGATAGGTGAGCACGGTATTCCCCCATTCGAAGGGCAGGAAGTAGGCCGTGCCATCCTCGGCGGTCATCAGCCCCTTCATCGCCTTGATGCCGGGCAGGACGTCGTTCCAATTGGCGAGTTTAGCGGTATCGAGCGGCTCGAGCAGGCCGGCATCACGCCATTTCGACACGCTTTGCGAACAGGGATGCGCCAGATCCGCCGTAAACCCGGAGCGCAGCTTCTGGAAGGCTTCTTCCTCGTCGCCGAAGAAGGAGAAATCGGGCTCGCCGCCGAACTTCTCCGTATAGGTGGGATGGAAAGCGGGATCCTCATAGCCGGCCCAGTCGAATACAACGATATTGTCGGCCGCCGCCGCAGGAGGCGCGACGCTTGCCAGGAGACCGGAAAGCAGGACGGACAGTCGAAATGCGGTATTGGGCTTCATGGCCGGTCTCCTTGATCTGGGTTGCTATGTCGGGTTAGGCCCCTCACGGGTGATGTGCCGCGGGAAAAATGCGACGAGGAATTCGATGGCTGCCGCATGCGCGCCCTCGCGTGTCAGGCCGTCATTCATCATGAGGCGCCACCACAAACCCTCGAGCGTGGCGCACAAGGCAAGCGTCGTCGCCTGAGGCTCAAACGAATAGCCGGCTTCCGCCTTCAGTGCCGTGATCAGATCCTCGAAGAGCTGCTGGTAACGGGCATCCCGTGCGCCGCACAGAGCCTGATAGGTCGGCCGCGACTTTGCCTCGCCCCAGAAGGCACACCATGCCGCAAGCTTTCGCCGCGTCGTGAGCTTGCGGTCGAAATCGGCAGCAACGAGTGCCCAGAGCTTGGCCGCGGGTGACGGGTCGGCCTTCTCATACGCCCCCATCCAGTGGCCGGCATATTCATCCGCCATGAATTGCAGGGTGGCGATCAGAAGCCGCTCCTTGCTTTCGAAATGGAAATTGACGATGCCGCGCGACAGGCCCGCCCCATCGGCGACATTGGCGAGCGTCGTTTCGGCATAGCCTCGTTTCGCCAGCGAATCGATCGTCGCTTCGATGAGCTGTTGCTGGCGGGTTTCCTTGGAGGCCTTGCGGCCCTTCCTGTCGCCGGGAACTCCCGTATCCGGGAGGGCGTCTGTCGACTTCATGCTCTGGGTCCAGTTCCGAACGTGTCCGTCCGCATGCTCAAGCATCATCGCCGCGCACCCGGTTCATCAGCCCTGAGATGAGCGGGAAGGCCGCTGTCGCTGTCAAGAACCTTCTGATCGACAAATCCGCAGGAGGCGAGAAATGCGGCTCGCCCAGATCTTCGGCAACCGTGCTCTACCTGCCCTCTGCAACCATCGCCCATCATCGGCACCCTTTCGTCCCGCACAGAGTAGCGCATTCGGCAGGCTTTGCAACAAACTTGCTGAATGTTCATTCAATACGGATGGACAAGCCGCCGTTTTTCATCCACTTTTGGAGAAACGCATGATTGGGGGCAGCATGAAAACCCATGACGTGGTGATGATCGGGGGAGGCCATAACGGCCTTGTCGCGGCCTGCTATCTGCAGAAGGCCGGCCTCGATGTCCTGGTGCTGGAAAAGAATGATTGGGTGGGGGGTGCCGCCACCAGCCGCGAGCTGACGCCGGGGTTTCTCTATTCGAACTGCTCTTACGTCTGCTCCCTCTTCCGGCCGGAGATCATGCGCGATCTGGAGCTGCCGAAACACGGGCTGCAGGTGATTTCCTACGAAGGCGGGGCCGTCTTCACCCGTGATGGCGACTACCTCGCCTCCTACCGGGACCATGACAGCCACCGGCGCGAATTCGCCCGCTGGTCGAAGCGCGATGCCGAGGCCTATGAGCGCTATGCCCGCGACGTAACGCGCCAGTGCCGTTTCATCCAGCCGCTTCTCATGCGCACGGCCCCGGATCCGTTTTCATTCAAACCGCGCGACGTCAGTGAACTGCTCTTCCTCGCAAAACGCTTCGGGGACTTTTCCGCCGCCGAAATGGCCGCAACGCTCCGCTTCTGGACCATGTCGATTTCGGATTTTCTCGACGAGTATTTCGAGACCGACGTGGTGAAGGCCTACCTTGCGCTGTCCGGCATCATCGGCACGGCACTCGGCCCGATGTCGCCGGGTACGGCTTATGTGCTGCTGCACCACTATATGGGCGAAGTCGACGGATCGGTAGGTGCCTGGGGTTATGCCCGCGGCGGCATGGGCGCGATCAGCCGGGCCTTAGCAAGTTCCTTTCAGGCGGCAGGCGGAACGATCCGCACCGGCGCCGATGTCGAAAAGGTGCTTACACGCGCGGGAGAGGCAACCGGTGTGATGCTGTCCGATGGCGAGGAGGTGCGTGGTCGCACCATCGTCTCGAATGCCGATGTGAAGCGGACCTTCCTGAAACTCGTCGAGGAAAAGGACCTGCCCGAACGCTTCGTTCACCGGGTGCGCCATTTCAAGATGCGCGGCTCGTCGGGCAAGCTCAACATCGCGCTCGACAGCCTGCCGGAATTTCCGGCCCTGCCGGAAGGCTCAAGCTGCATTCGCGGCGACATGCATTTTACCGACAGCGTGGAGCGCATGGAACGGGCCTATGACGACTGGAAGGACGGGCGCTGGTCGACCGATCCCTTCGTCGACATGATGATCCCGACCACGCTTGATCCGACCATGGCGCCGCCGGGCAAACATTTCATGAGCTGCTTTGTGCAATATTGCCCGCCCAAGGTTGAGGGGCAGGATTGGACGGATGCCGATCGCGATGCCTTCGCCGAAACGGTCGTCAGCCAGATCGCAGAATACTCGCCGGGCTTCCGGGATCGCATCCTCCACATGGAAGTGCGGACGCCGCGCGAAATCGAGGCAGAGGTCGGCTTGACCGAAGGCAACATCTTCCAGGGCGAACTGACCTTCGACCAGCTCCTCTTCAACCGGCCGGTCCCCGGCTACGCGCAGTATCGCAGCCCCGTCAAAGGCCTGTACATCTGCGGGTCCTCGACGCATCCCGGAGGCGGCGTGATGGGCGCACCGGGCCGGAACGCCGCCCGGGAGATCCTGCGCGACCTCAAACGGGATCAGCACCATATGAGTGAAGCCCATGACGTCATTTGATGCCATCGTGATCGGGGGAGGCCACAACGGGCTGACCGTAGCGACCGCCCTCTCCCGCAGCGGTCGCAAGGTGGTGGTCCTGGAAGCGCATCAGGAGGCCGGCGGCGCCCTGCGAGGAGAAACCTTCCATCCCGGCTTCCGGGCGAACGGCCCAGCCCAGATCATCAATCGGCTCGATCCGGATGTCGCGAAACTGATGGCCCTGCCAGCAAACCTCGCCGGGGGCCGGGAGCTTCCGACCACAGTGCTGTCCGGTGCCGAAGCCCCGGTCATACTGGAAGGTGCCTATGGCGACCGGATCACCGGTGTTTCGCCCGAAGAGATCGAGCGTTTCCGGACACTGCGTGACAAGCTGATCTTCCAGGCCGGCATACTGCGTCGCTTCCTCAAGCGCACACCGCCACCGCTCGAGAAGATTGGCATGGGCGATCTCGCCACACTCGGTACGGCGGGCCTTGCCCTCTTGTTCAAGGGGCGAGAAGAGGGGCGCGACTTCCTGCGCATGCTGCTGATGAACGTCGCCGATGTCGCCGACGAATACCTGACCGACGATCGCCTGAAGGCACTCATTGCCTTCGATGCAACGCTCGGCATCCAGCTTGGCCCGCGTTCGCCCACCTCGCTGCTCGGCCTTTATTACCGCCTGACCGGCGAAGCGAATGGCCGCATTGGTGGCCAGTTCGTGCCCGAAGGCGGCCTGGCCGCGCTCGGCGAAGCCTTCGTTGCCGGTGCGTTGAAGGCTGGCGTCACGATCCGAACGGAAGCACCCGTCGGCCAGATCCTGGCAGATCGCGGTGTCGTCAGCGGTGTCGTGCTGGAAAGCGGAGAAACGCTCACGGCACCGATCATCGTTTCTGCCGTCCATCCGAAGACGACATTCCTCGCGCTTGTCGATGCAGCCGAGATCGGCACCGGATTCCGACGCGCCATCGGCAACATCCGCTCGAACGGCAACGTCGCCCGGCTCGACCTCGCCCTCGATGCCCCGCCGACCTTCACCGGCGTTCCGGAGGACGCTCTAACAGGCCGACTGGTCATCGGCCGGTCGATGGAGCATGTCGAAACCGCCTTCAATCCCTCGAAATACGGCGATCTCCCCGCAGATCCGGTGATGGAGGTGATGCTGCCGAGCCTGTCACAGCCCGCGCTTGCTCCTTCAGGTGCCGCGACTTTATCCGCCCTTATTCCTTTCGTGCCTTACACATTGAAAGAAGGTTGGGAGAGCGGAAGGGACCGACTTCGAACGTCCGCCCTCGCCGTTCTTGAACGCCATGCGCCGGGCATCAGCCGCAGCGTGCTCGCCGCCCGCGTTATGGCACCGCCCGATATCGAGGCCGCCTACCGCATGCCCGGCGGGCACTGGCACCACGGCGAGCTGCAGGCAGACCAGCTTCTGGTGAACCGTCCCGTGCACGCCGCGTCTCGCTTCGGTACGCCGCTTGAGGGGTTGTTCCTCGCCAGCGCCGGGGCACATCCGGGTGGCGGCATCTCGGGCCTGCCGGGATTGTTGGCGGCACGTCAGATTCTTGCCGGAGAGAAACGATGACCCTCGATCCCGCCCAGCGCCGCGCCAGCCAGATCCACATCGCCACACCTCGCCTCGAAACGCCGTTCCATTGCCGCATCGCGGCGCTGTCGACCACCAATGACTGGTATTCCTGGGCCGGCTACAAAGCGCCGCATTCGGTCTTCGACGACGAACTCGAATATTTCGCCATTCGCTCGACGTGCGCCCTTTTCGACATCTCGCCGATGGTGAAATACCGCATCCGTGGCGTCGATTCCGAACGCTTCCTCAACCGCCTGACGCTGCGCGACGTCCGGAAGCTACGGCCCGGCCGGGTGCAGTATACCGCCTGGTGCGACGATCACGGCCATGTGCTGGATGACGGCACGCTCTTCCGCCTGACGGATACCGATTTCCGCCTATGCTGCCAGGAACGTCACCTGCCCTGGCTGACCGACAGCGCCGATGGTTTCGACGTAACGATCGAGGAGGAAACCGAAACACTCGCCGCCGTCGCACTTCAGGGACCGACAAGCTTTTCGGTGCTTGATGCTGCCGGATTTGCCGGTGTCGAGACACTCAAGCCTTTTCAGATTTCGACATTCCAGCATCAGGACCACGAGATCCTAATCTCCCGCACCGGCTTCACCGGCGACCTCGGCTACGAGCTCTTTGCCCCGGCAGAGATCGCCCTGTCGCTCTGGGATCAGATCTGGAACGCCGGGCAATTGTTCGGCCTGCAGGCCATCGGCTACGGCGCCCTCAACCGTGCCCGCATCGAAGCCGGCTTCATCGTCGCCAATGCAGACTTCATCACCGCCGAAACAGCCTTGCGCCCCGACCGGGAGCGGCTTCCCGACGAGATCGGGCTCGACTGGCTGGTGGACCCAGACAAGCCATACTTCAACGGACGAGACGCCATTCTCAAGGCGCGACGAACGAAATCGCTGAAATACATCCTGGTCGGGCTGGAGATCGAAGGCAATATCGCCGCAGAACATGCCCTCGTCTACCACCGCAAGAGCCGCGAGGCCGGCATCGTCACCGCCGGCATCTGGTCGCCGACGGCCAAGCGCAACATCGCCATCGCAACGCTCACACGCCCCTTTGGCGAGCGGATCCTCGACGATCTCTGGGTAGAGATCTATGCGCTGCGCGAGTTGCAGTACCAAAAGCTGATGAAACGGGCCAAGATCGTGCCGCGCCCTTTCGTCAAGCTGCCGCGCCGCACGGCGACGCCGCCGGGCCGGTTCTGAGGCCGCGTGATGGCCGCCGACCCGGAAAGCGAGACCCAGGCGCAATGGAAGCTCGTCACGCTGCCGGTCGGGATCGAGTGGTCAGGACGCGCACGCTATGCGGCGGCCATGTACTTTTACATGCTTGGGGACATGGATGCCCAGACGCTCGAGGTCTACCGCTATCTTGCCAGACTGGACGCGGAAGACCCCGCTGACGTCTTGCGGCGTTACCGCATCGGCGCCGACTGGCTCGACAAGCTGTCCCGCTTCCACACGGGCTGAACGTCAGCCAATCTTCCGAATGCGATCCTCGGCCTCGTCGTCGGCCAGCGCCACGAAGGCCTCCGGGTCATAGGCCAGCCGGATCGATGCGCCGATCGGCAGATCGTCAGCACCATAAGTATTGGTCTCGATCATCGACAGCGGTTTTTCCAGGCCATCGACCCGAACCGAGAGATGGGTTGTCTCGCCGAAATAGGCCCGATCCGTGACCCTGCCCTGCAATTCGTGATCGGCAAGGTCGCCCTCCCAGAGAAGGCGCAGGCGTTCGGGACGGATGCCGAGCGTGATGCGATCACCGGGGCGACCGCTGCAGGCGGCAGCGGCCAGCCGCAACAGTCCGAAACGTTCGGTTTCGACAGCCAGCATGTCGCCGACCTTCTCAGCCACCTTACCGGAGAGGAAGTTCATGCCGCCGAGGAAGTCCGCCGTCATCCGCGTGAGGGGATGCTGGTAGAGTTCCTTCGGCGTCGCCACCTGGGCGATACGCCCGCCAAACATCACCGCGATCCGGTCCGACAGCGCCAGCGCCTCATACTGATCGTGGGTAACGAGAACGAAGGTGATGCCGACCGCCTTCTGCAAGGCACGCAATTCGGACTGCATCTCCTCGCGCAGCTTCTTGTCGAGCGCCGAGAGCGGCTCGTCGAGCAGCAAAACCTTGGGGCGCAACACCAGCGCCCGGGCAAGGGCCACGCGCTGCCGCTGGCCGCCGGAAAGTTCGTGGCCACGGCGCTTGCCGAGATGGCCAAGGCGCACCTGTTCCAGCGCATCGCCAACGCGCCGCCGCTCCTCAGTTGCACCGAGCTTCAGCCGCTTCAGCCCGTAGGAGACATTCTCCTCGACATTCAGATGCGGAAAGATAGCGTAGCTCTGGAAGACCATGTTGGTGGGACGGCGGTTCGGCGGAACCCCGATCATCGACTGGCCGTCGATGCGGATATCGCCGGAGCTTGGCGTCTCGAAACCCGCGATCGACCGCAGCAGCGTGGTCTTGCCGCAACCGGACGGGCCGAGCAGCGAGAAGAATTCACCAGCGGCGATGTCGAGCGTGACATCGGTCAGCGCCTTGTAGATCCCATAAAACTTGTTCACGCCCGAAATCGTGATCATCGGCATGTCAGACATGGGCAAAGGCTCCCGCAGAAAGCTGCCGCTCGGCGCGCCGACGCAAAAGCTCGGCGACGACAAGCAGGCCAATGGACAAGGCGAGCATGATGCTGCCGAGCGCGAGAACGCCTGGAAGCTTGGCGGCGAAACGCAATTGCCCCCAGATGTAGACGGGCAGTGTCGGTTCGGTGCCCGACAGGAAAAAGGCGAGCAGGAATTCGTCGAGCGAGATGGTGAAGGAGACCAGCAGGCTGGACAGGATGGCCGGCGCCACCACCGGCAGTGTCACCCTTCTGAACGTACCGAAGGCGGTTTCACCGAGATCGAGCGAAGCCTCTTCCAGCGACCGGTCGAAGCCGTCGAAACCGGCTGTCAGAACAGCCATGGAATAGGGGAGGCAGAAGACCACCTGCCCCAGGATGACGGTCAGAAGCGAGAGTTGCACGCCGATCTGAAGCACGATCATCAGCAAGGAGACGGCAACGATGATTTCGGGCAGGAAGAGCGGCGCCATGATCAGGCCGTTCGCAGCCCGGCGGCCCCGGAAGCGGTAGCGGGTCACCGCACGGGCGGCGCAGATCGCCAGCCCCGTCGACAGAACTGACACGCAGATACCGACCATAAGGCTGTTGACGGCCGCATCCAGCATTTCGCGATTGCCCCAGAGCGAGGTGTACCACTTGGTCGTGAAGCCGGCGAGCGGGAAGCGCGTGGCAGCGGCATCGTTAAAGGAGAAGATCGGAAGCAACAGGATCGGCAGATAGAGAAAGGCGAGATAGAGGGCCATGTAGACCGGCAGCAACCGCCAGCGGGTAGGGTTCAGCAGGCTCATCGGATCCGCCTCGCTGCAAACTTGAGAAGAAGCGCGCAGGCGCCGGCCATGACGGAGACGATTGCCATGGTGGTGACCGACAAGGCGGCACCGAGCGGCCAGTTGGCAGCCTTGCCAAACTGCGCCTGGATAGCGGTCGCAATCATCACCCCGTCCTTGCCGCCGACCAGGCGTGGCGTGACATAGTCGCCGACGGTCGGGATCATGACGATGAGCAGAGCGGACACGACGCCCGGCATGGAGAGCGGCAGCACGACACGCATGAAACTGCGCAGCGGCCCATCACCCAGATCGCGCCCCGCCTCGACCAGGGAACGGTCGATCTTTTCGAGCGACACGTAAATCGGCAGGATCGCGAAGGCAGCCCAGCTGTGGACCAGCGTAATCGCCACGGCATTGGAATTGTAGAGAAGCGAGGCGATCGGTTCGCTGGTGATGCCGAGCGACATTAGCCCTGTGTTCAGGACCCCCTGATAGCCGAGGATCATCTTCCAGGACATAACCCTGAGCAAGTAACTCGTCCAGCAGGGCACTGTGATCAGGAAGAGCAGCAGGTTCTTGTGACGCCCGCCATGAAAGGAGATGAACCAGGCGACCGGATAGGAAACGACGACCGTCACAACTGACACGACGAGGGAGATGGCCAGCGAGCGCAGCAGCAGATCGCGGTAGATCGGTTCCGTCAGGGCGACGCGATAATTCTCGAAGGTGAAGCTGCGATCGATCTCCAGGTAGTTCTGCGTCCAGAAACTGTAGGCAAAGACGGTGAGGATCGGGATGCCCAGCAGGAACAGGGCGTAAAGGGCCGTCGGCGAAATGAGGGCGAGCCCGGCCGCTTCTTCGCCACGCATCCATGACGGCCTTGCAGGCAGACCTTTTTCCGCCGCAGAGACTGATCGATCCACAGTCATCGCCATCAGCGCCCCTCCCCGAGGTTTGCGTGACAACAGGCGTAATGCAGCAAGCGATGCATGGCAGCCCTCCGGCTTTCCGCCTCTTCCGTTCCGTTTCGCATGATGAGCGCAATTGTTGACGGAATGCAAGCACCCCCCATTCGAATCTGATTGAACGTACATTCAATATGGTGCTATTCTTCAATCAATTTCAGACGCTTGAAGCGATACGAAAAGAGGCTCGCAATGGCAGCTATCCGCAATGTCGAGACCATGTCTGCAACCGAACGCCTGGCCTTCGCCGATATGGCCAAAGGGCACCTGATCCAGCCCTGGCCGGTTGCCGGCGAGATCGGCGCGGAGGCGCGCGGCGGCATCATCGCCGGCGAGGGCATCTATGTCACCGACATTGAGGGGCGCAGGCTCATCGACGGCCCCGCCGGCATGTGGTGCACCAATGCCGGCCACGCCTGCGAGCCCATCGCCCGAACACTCTACGAACAGGCGATGACGCTCTCCTATAATTCGCCTTGGTATACAGCGAGCGAACCCTCGGTCCGCCTGTCAGGGCGGCTTGCTGCCCATGCGCCCGGTGATCTCGACCATGTCTTCTACACCACCGGCGGATCCTCGGCGGTGGAGACTGCGCTGCGCTTCATGCAGTTCGCCAACAATGTGTTCGGCCGCCCAACCAAAAAGAGGATCGTCGCCCGCCAGGGCGGCTATCACGGCTCCACCTATCTGTCGGCCTCGCTGAACGGCCGGCCGCGCGACCATGACTGGATGGACAGCGCCGGCGATCTCGTGGTCAAGCTCTCCTGCCCCAACCCGTTCCGGCGCCCGGCCGGCCAATCGATCGAGGCCTTCTGCGACATGCTCGTCGGCGAATTCCGCACGGTGATCGAGACGCACGGGGCCGAGACGATCGGCGCCTTCGTCGCCGAACCGATCATGGCCTCCGGCGGGGTGATCGTGCCGCCGCCCGGCTATCTCACCCGCATGCGCAAATTGTGCCGCGACAACGATATCCTGTTCATTGCAGACGAGGTCGTCACCGCCTTCGGACGTCTCGGCCATGTCTTTGCCTCGAAGGAGGTTTTCGGCATCGGACCTGACATCATCACCTTCGCCAAGGGCGTCACCTCCGGTTACTTTCCGCTCGGCGGCGCGATGATCTCGGCAGCCCTTCTGGAGAGACTGCGTCACTCCAACCATTCGGACGCGATGTTCGCGCATGGCCTGACCTATAGCAGCCACCCGATCGGCTGCGCCGTTGCAGAAACCAATCTCGATCTGCTGGAAGGCGGCCTGCTGAGCCATACCCGTGATATCGCACCCTATTTCCAGGCGCAGCTGAAGACACTCGAAGATCTGCCGCTTGTCGGTGAGGTGCGCGGTCTCGGAATGATGGCCTGCGTCGAATGTGTCGCCGACCGGGAGAGCAACAACCCGCTGGCACTCGACCTGGAGGTCGGCAAGCGGATCGACGCCCATTGCCAGCAACTCGGCCTGCTGGTGCGTCCGCTCATCCATATGTGCGTGATGTCGCCACCGCTCACCATCACCCGGCCGCAGATCGACGATCTCGTCTCCATCCTGCGCCGCGGCATCGCGCTCACGCAGGACGAACTGGTCCGCGAAGGTCTCTGGAAAGGCTGAACGCAGGTCCAGAACATCAGAAGCCGGCGACAAGCCTTTGCCGCCGGCTCTTCCTGTCCCACCGATGCAAGGCCAGCCCCTCAGATCCTGTTCGACATTCGTGCATTCACCTCGGCCATGCGCTCCTCCGCAGGCGCCTCGTCGAGGGTCATCACCGGCAGCACGGCCCGCAGATGGTCATGATGGGTCCGCACTCCGTATTCCAGGTCCGACAGGTAGAAGCCGGCAAAGGCCCGCGACGTCATCGCCTCATTGGACCACACGGTGAGCTGCACGTCTTCGGCCATGGTATCCCTGTCGATGCGAGCGGCGAGATACCGCGCGAGACGCTGGGCCCGCCCCTCGTCACGATAACGATAGATCGCGCCGCGCAGCTGGGTCCTGCCGCGTGTGATCGGAAATTCCTGGTAGAACTGCACACTTTCCGGCGTTACGGCGATCACATTGTTCGGAAACAAGCCGTAATAGATCCAGGCCTGCCGCAACTCCGGTGGCAGATGCGTGGCCTCAGGTGCAACCGCGCGATACTGGCGCACGCTCCACCGCCGGCCCGCTTGCGGGTTGTAGCTGGCATATGACCGGCAGGTGCCCGCGACAAAGGGCTCGTCGTAATAGCTGGAGCCATAGAGATCCTGCAGCGAGGGATGCGCCATCGCGACATGGTAACCCTCGTTGTCGACGTCTCGCACCGATTTCCAGTTGACCGGTGATTCATGCCCCCAGAAGCCGGTGGTCGGGATCATGTCACGGGTCCGGTAGTGCGAAAGCTCCGCCTCGAACGGCGTCATGAGTTCGGCGACAGAGGGCTGCGGGCCTGGTTTGAGGCGAATGAAGACGAAGCCGAGCCAGACCTCCGTCTCGATACCGGCGAGGGAGAATTCATCCTTGTCGAGGGGTGGAAAACTGTCCGGTCGCGAGGGGCCGCGCAACGTGCCGTCCAGATTGTAGACCCAGCCATGAAACGGACAGACCAGCGCACCCCGGCAAATCCCGGCCTCCGCCGTCACCAGCCGCGAGCCTCGATGCCGGCAGACATTGTTGAAGGCGCGAACATCACCCGTCTTGTCACGCAGAACGAGGATCCGTTCACCGACGATGTCGAGCGTGACATAGCTGCCCGGCCACGGCACGTCGGAGACATGGCAGGCGATCTGCCAATGGCGGCGGAAGACATGCTCCTTCTCCAGCTCCAAGAGCGCGTCCGAATGGTAACACCAGCCTGGAAGTCCGCGCCGATCCCAGTCGTCAGGCACGGCGACATCACGCACAAGCTCGTTCATGGCACCCTCGTATTTGCTGAACGTTCATTCAATACAATCACATTTTCTGCTCGAAGGGAAGCATTTGACAGGTGCACAAGAGGACGAGACAAAGTCAGCGCATTGAGGATGGCACGATCAGTCCGCCTGGATCGGCCTCTGTGTGAAGCGCATACACAGCAGGCGAAATGAGAAGGCGACGGCAACGCAAAACGGGCTCTATCGGGACCAAACAGGGCAACGTACCAGATCAGCCACCCCGTCTGACACTGCGCCATGCGGCAGATGTGGTGCCCTTGAGACGATGGAAGACAAGGGACAGGTTAGATTGTCCGTAAAGCCGCAATCCTCGATGGTGTCGCTTCACACACGCGATCTGCCACGAAGCCCGTCCCCGCCTGTCGCTCAAAGCTGAATGATTGTCCTGCGAGGCGGTGCAAGCGCAGACAGGCGCGGGTTCCCTGATCATCGCTGTTTCGTATGGATTGCGGACCGCAACCCGGCGCTTGCAGTTTGGAATAGTCGTTGTTAACTAAAACTAACAAGAGTACATTTGTCCTTTTACACGTCGAGCTAATTTGAACGCAGAGGGAGCATTTCAGTCTCCCATTTTCATGCGTTGTGTTTTGAGGTCCCCATTGAAAAGAAACAGGATTCGTTCACAGGACGACCTCGAAACCCAGATTTTGGCCGAAGCGGTCTTTCGTCCGACCGAGATGAAACGTTTCGAGGAGTCTGGCCTGTTTGACATCAAGGCAGACATCGCTGCGATCCAGGACATGATACTGTGGCAAACCTGCTCCCGATCCGGCTACAGGGCGCGCTACGGCTGCGCGAAACACCACAGCGTCGAAGTACATTTCATCGAGGCGGGCAAATTCACCTTCCAGGCCGCAGATGAAAGGATAGACGCTGTCGCCAAAACTGCAGTGTTGCTGAAGGACACGCGAAAGGTCGAAATCATCGCAAGTCCGGATTCCACGAAGCTTGCGATCTCCATCCCCTTCGACCACGTGGCTCCCCACCTCAACAGAGCCCATGGCAGCGCCGGACGAGGATTGAGCGCATTTCAGTCTAACATCGGACCCGACGTCACCGGCATCGACATCATTCATCGGATCGCGGCGCATCTGCTGCATGGCTTTGCCCCAACTGGCGCATCCGCCGACACGACAGGCCCCACCGCGCTGGTCCATGATGCTCTCATCATGATGTTCGTCAGCCTCTGGCCGAGGATCGAAACGTCGCCGGACGGACGATCGGGCTTGCCGCGCCACCTCGAACGGGCCATCGACTGGCTGGATCATCACGCAGATCAAGATATTTCGGTCGAACAGCTCGCCCGTCGTTCCGGGGCCAGCATCCGGACCCTTCAGAATTCGTTCCGACACCATCTGTCGACGACACCCAACGCCTATATTCTGCAAATGCGCCTGAGCCGCGTCCATGACGAACTGCAGAACGGACCAACTGACGAAACGATCGAAAAAATAGCTTCACGCTGGGGCTTTGGGCACATGGGATACTTCGCCTCGCGCTACCGGGAATTGTACGGAAAAACGCCATCCGATACCCGAAGAGAGAGAATAGATGTCTTATAAGGACATTCTAAGATCATAAACACGCAATTTAAGCACAAAAACGCATAATCGCGCAGACTTGCTCGAATTCAATACACGCTTAAGTCTGCGTTAAGACGCAGGCCGCAGTGTTGCGGCATGCACAAGCCTGGTTTGAATGGCAACGCTGCACCGCATGACGCGGACCCCCTAAAATCTCCAATATAAAACTATCCCGCAAGGCAATTAACAATGCCTGGCCGAGGGAAACCCATGCGTATATTTGCGATTGACGATAGTCCGTCCATTCTTTCCTTTATTCACCGCGCAATCTCAACGATCGACGCGTGCGAGATCCTGTCATTTCTGGATCCGAGCGATGCGCTGAGGGTTCTCAACACTCAGCAGGCTGATCTGATTCTCGTCGACTACAACATGCCCGGCATGAATGGGATCGAGCTGATTTCGCGCGTCCGGCAGTTGCCGAAGGCAAAAGACATCCCGGTCATCATGCTGACCTCCGAAACTGATCCGGCGATCAAGATTGCCGCCATCGAGGCCGGTGCAACGGAATTCCTGACGAAGCCGATCGACCGGGCGGAGTTTAGCATCCGCGTTCGCAACCTTCTGGCGCTGCGTGTTGCTCAGCAGGCTCTGGCACATCGGGCCGAGGCGCTGGAATGCGATGTGGCAGCGGCCCGGGTGCGGATCGCCGCCCAGGAAAAGGAAATCATCTGGCGCCTCTCGAAGGCCATGGCCTGCCGCGACGGTGAAACGGCGCTGCATCTCGAACGCGTCGCGGTCATTGCCCGGATGATCGCCGACGAACTCGGGATGGACAGTGCAACCTGTGAGACGATTTATCTGGCCAGCCCCCTGCACGATGTCGGCAAGATCGGCGTGTCCGACGCCGTTCTCCTGAAGGCAGGTCCGCTCGACGCCACGGAAATGGATGAGATGCGGGCCCATGCCGCCTTCGGGGCAGAAATCCTGGGCGGTAGCGATTCCGCCATCATCCGCATCGCAGCCACCATCGCCGGAAGCCACCACGAAAAATGGGACGGCACCGGCTATCCGCAAAAGCTTTCCGGCAACGATATCCCGATCGAAGGCCGGATCGTCGCCATTGCCGATGTCTTTGACGCCCTGTGCTCGGAACGCCCCTACAAGAAGGCCTGGCCGGTGGATGAAGCTCATCGCGAAATTCTGAGAGGCAGCGGGATCCATTTTGACCCTGCCTGTGTCGCAGCCTTCGACCGAAGGTGGCCGGCAATCCGCCCGCTCTACACGAAGACGGGCCTGCACGAGGCTCACCACTCCGCCCCAAGCGACGCCGTCAACGCGCCCGTTTTGCACAACACGACACTGGAAACAGCAGCATGACCGAGGATTTGAAGACACTCCGCCTCGAAGGCGCACTGACCATCAAGACGGCAACGGAGACGCGCGACCTGTTGCTCGCGGCCTTGCGCGAAGCAAAGGCAGCCGGGCGGCACCTGGAAGTCGACATCGCCGAAGATTGCGATTGCGACCTCACGCTGCCGCAGCTTCTGCTGTCAGCCCGCGAATCCGCCGCGAAAGAAGGTGTCAGCCTTCTCATACGCGCCGCTGGCCGGGGCGCCTTTCACACCACACTCGAACGGGCGGGCCTGTCCGCCGCGATCAGTGGTGGTTCCCTAACGACCATGAATGGAGACCAGAGATGAGCGCAAACATTCTCACCGTAGACGATTCCGCCAGCATCCGGATGACCACCCGGATCGCACTCACCAATGCTGGCTACAACGTCACCGAAGCCGTTGATGGCGCCGATGGACTGCAGAAGATCAAGTCCGGAAGCTTCGACCTGATCGTGACCGACCTGAACATGCCCAACATGGACGGGTTGACGATGATCCGCCAGCTCCGCCAGTTGCCCGCCTATATGGGAACACCGGTGATCTTCCTCACCACCGAATCCGATGGCGAGATCAAGCAGCAGGCCAAGGCCGCAGGCGCCACAGGTTGGCTGACCAAGCCCTTCGATGCGGACAACCTGACGAAGATCGCACGCAAGGTTCTCGGTCGATGAACAACATGGATCCCATCGCAGTCTTCCGCACGGAAGCGGCCGAACAGCTGGAGGTGATCGAGGCGGGTCTGCTGGACCTCACTCGCAACCTCGACGACAGGGCGCAGATCGATGCCGTGTTCCGCGGCCTGCATACGCTGAAGGGATCGGGCTCCATGTTCGGTTTTGACCAGCTCGCCGCCTTTACCCACCACTGCGAAACCGCCTTCGATCGCGTTCGCAAGGGGGAGGCACCGGCGACCAGCGAGCTGATCGCCGCCGTACTCGACGCCCAGGGCCACATGCAGGCTCTGCTCGATCAGCCCAATGGCGACCATGATGCGATGAGCACAAAACTGCTTGAGCAATTGCACAGGGCCGTCGGCCGCGAGGCCTCGACCACCAGGCAGCCCGCAAACGCAAGGCCTCAGGCACAGGCAGCGACATCGATGCGCACCTGGCAGCTCGACTTCCGCCTGCCCGCCGATTCGATGATCAACGGCACCAACCCGCTGGGCCTGCTCGACGAACTGCGCGACCTCGGCGAATGCACGTTGAACACCAGCATCGAAGCAGTGCCGGCGCTCGAGGCCATGGATCCGAGACAGCTCTATCTCGGCTGGAGCGCGACCATCGTCACCGACAAGCCGCGGTCCGACATCGAGGATGTCTTCATCTTCGTCATGGACGACATGGTGATGGAGCTGAAGGATGTGACCCCGCCAGCGGATGTCATGGAACGAGGGTCCATGACTGCCGAGCCGGCAGCGGTCGAGGCGAGCGAGACGGCAGCGGCCCGCGAGGAAACGCGCGTTCCAGCAGGCGACGCGAAATCCCAGCGGCAGTCGGACAACGTCCGGGTACCGGCCCTTCGGCTCGACGAGATGATGGACCGTGTCGGCGAACTGGTGATCGCACAATCGAGACTAAGCCGGATGGCCGGCTCCGCCGTCGATCTCGGGCTACGTTCCGTCTCCGAAGAGATCGAACGGCTCGCTGGCGAATTGCGCGACACGATGATGGTCCTGCGCATGATGCCTGTGGCGAGCCTGTTCAGCCGGTTCCGCCGCCTGGTGCATGATCTTGCCCGCGAAACCGGCAAGGAAATCGAGCTCGTCACCACCGGCGAAGGCACAGAGGTCGACAAGACGGTCATCGATCGTCTGGGCGACCCGCTCGTCCATCTCGTGCGCAACTCGATCGACCACGGACTGGAACTGCCGCAAGATCGTCTCGCGGCCGGCAAGCCGGCTGTCGGTCAGGTGACGCTCTCCGCCCATCAAACCGGCAGTGAAGTGGTCATCACGATCAAGGACGACGGGCGCGGCATCGACCGGGCGCGTGTCCGGGCGAAGGCCGAGGCCAATGGACTGATCCAGCCGGGCCAATCCCTGTCGGACCAGGAATTGCTGCAGCAGATCTTCCAGCCCGGCTTCTCGACCGCCGAGAAGGTCACCAACCTCTCAGGCCGTGGCGTCGGCATGGACGTGGTCAAGAAAACCATCGAGGCGCTGCGCGGCTCGATTGACGTCAAGAGCGACGAAGGTTCCGGCTCGGAAATCGCCCTGCGCATTCCGCTGACGCTCGCCATCATCGACGGCCTTCTCGTGCGGGTCGGCAACGGAAACTACGTCATTCCGCTGTCTGCCGTGGAAGAATGCCTCGAACTCTCGATCGACGAGGATCTTCGCTCGCGTGGGCGCAGCTTCATCTCGCTGCGGGACGATCTGGTCCCCTTCCTGCGCCTTCGCGAACTCTTCCGCACCGGCAGCCAGCCGGACCAATACCAGAAGGTCGTCGTCATCTCGACTGGACGGGAACGCGTCGGTCTCGTCGTCGACCAGATCATCGGCGACCACCAGACGGTCATCAAATCCATGTCGAAGCTGCATGACCAGGTGTCGTGCTTCTCAGGCGCGACGATCCTCGGTGACGGCAATGTCGCGCTGATCCTCGATGTCGCGCACCTGATCGCGGCCGGACAGCAACAGGAGGCGCAAATGCGGGCTGCAGGATGAGCACACAACACGCAAAATCGGACCATCGAGCGGTTTTCATGGGCGCGGACGATCTCTCTGTCCTCACCTTCACGCTGAACGGCGAGACCTTCGCCATAGAGGCGACGATCGTCCAGGAAATCCTCGATCTCCTGCCCGAGACCAGCGTGCCCGGCAGCCTGCCCTTCGTCGGCAGCGTCATCAACTTCCGCGGCAAGGTCATTCCGCTCGCCGACATCCGTGTCGCCTTCGGCATGGAAGCCGGCGAGGTGACGATCGACAGCCGGATTGTAGTGACGGAACTCGATCTCGACGGAGAACTCTCCCTCATCGGCATCCGCACCGACAAGGTCCATGAAGTCACCCGCCTTCCGGCATCGGCCAGCGAGCCGCCGCCGATCGTCGGGATGCGTTGGCGTCCCGATTACATTCATGCCCTCGTCAAGAGGGAAGGCGAATTCATCATTCTTCCCAACCTGCAGGCGATCTTCGCCTCGCAGCGCGGAACCACCATCTCAGCGACAGCTTGATAGAAAGCGAGGGGGCCATGCGCTTCACGATCAAACTCAAACTTCTCCTGGCATTCGGCTTCATCATCACCATGCTGGTCGGCACCGCGATCTACAGCGTGTCGAGCATCGCCGATGTCAACACGCATTGGACGGAAACACTGAACGGTCCGGCCGCCCGCCTGAGTGCTGCCCAGGATCTCAATATCGCCCAGCTCCAGCAGGTCCGCCAGCAGAAGAACATGCTGGTCTCCACCTCCACAGCCGAGCTGGAAGGATACATCGAAAACAGTGATAAGGCCCGTGCCGAATATGATGAAACCTTCGGCATCATCCTCGGCAAGGCCACCGAACAGGGCATGGTCCTGTGGAACAAGCTGAAGGGCTTCACCGCCGACTTCCGCAAGCAGGATGATCAGATCCGCAGTTTCATCCTGGCCGGCAACCTGGAAGCCGCGTCGCGTATCTCGACCACTACCGCCCGCGAGGCGACCTCGCAGATTGACGATCTCTTGACGGAGGTTTTCCAGCTGGAGCGCGAACGCCTGGCGACCGCAAGCAAGAACGCGACGGATGAGTACGTCAACATCCGTTCGATCGTGATCGGGCTTGCCGCAATCGCATCGGTCGCTGCCCTTGGCGCCGCTCTCTGGATCATCCTCTCGATCAGCCGCGGCATCAGCACGGCGGTCACCACCGTGCAGCGCGTATCCGAAGGCGACCTCACCAAATTCGCCGAGATCCGCACGAGCGACGAAATCGGCATGCTGCTGGGCCACGTCAACTCTATGGTTGAACGCCTGCGCGCTGTCGTTGGCGATGCGCTGACCGCGTCCGACAACGTCTCGTCCGGCAGTCAGCAGCTGTCCTCGGGTTCCGAGCAGCTGTCGCAGGGCGCGACCGAACAGGCATCTTCTGCCGAAGAGGCCTCCGCCTCGATGGAAGAGATGGCGGCCAACATCAAGCAGAATGCCGACAACGCCGCACAGACCGAGAAGATCGCCCGCCAGTCGGCAACCGACGCCGAGGAAAGCGGCAAGGCCGTCGACAAGGCCGTCACTGCCATGCGCACGATTGCCGAGAAGATCTCGATCGTCCAGGAAATCGCCCGCCAGACCGACCTGCTCGCCTTGAACGCAGCGGTCGAGGCTGCCCGCGCCGGCGAACATGGCCGTGGCTTTGCAGTCGTCGCTTCGGAAGTGCGCAAACTTGCCGAACGCAGCCAGGCGGCAGCGGCCGAAATCTCCGGCCTCTCCAGCGAAACCGTCTCGGTTGCCACCCAGGCCGGCGAGATGCTGACGCGCCTGGTACCCGACATCCGCAAGACCGCCGAACTGGTGTCCGAAATCTCGGCAGCCTGCCGCGAGCAGGACATCGGCTCAAGCCAGATCAACGAGGCGATCCAGCAGCTCGACAAGGTGACCCAGCAGAATGCCGGCGCCTCGGAAGAAATGTCGGCCACTTCTGAAGAGCTCGCCGCTCAGGCAGAAGAACTGCAGGCCTCCATCGCCTTCTTTAGGGTCAATACGACCGGCAATCCGACAAGCCAGTCCGCCCAACAGGTTCGGGCCAGGGCCCCGGCACCTCAGGCTGCCAAAGCACCGGCGCGCAAACCAAATCAGAGCGTTACCGCCCAACAGGCGCGGGCCAAGGGCTTCGCCCTCGACCTCGCCATGGGCGCTGGCGACGACGAAGATGCACACTTCAAGCAGAGCGCCTGACGATGGGCGGGTCAACTTGTGCCGAAAGGCCGGGTTGACCCGAACAAGACCGATTTCGGTGCTGGGCAAAACAGTCCAGCGCCACAGACAAGCAATTCAGTAGATCCGCAAGAAGACAGCGGCACGGGCAAAGGGGCAAGGCCATGCGTGGAACAATCAAACTTAAACTGACAATGGTGTTTGCAACTCTAATCCTGATCATTGCAGGATTGGCAACTTACAGCGCCGTTAGCTTAGCGACACTCAATACCGCGAGCAGCGCCATGGTGGACGGTCCTGTGCGCCGCTTGGAACTGGCTCTCACAGCCAATGTCGCAGCGCTCGACGCGATCCGCGCTCAAAAGAACGCACTCATCTCGGACTCGACCGCGGATGACCAGAAATACTTCAACCAATCCGTCGAGCAGATCGACACTCTTATGCAGTCGACACGCGATGGTCTCGCCATCGCATCCGCGGAAGGCAAGCCTTACTGGCAGAAAATTCTCGACCTGACTGCGGCCTTCCAGGAGAAGACGGAGACGCTGAAGTCGCTGGAAACCACCGGCGCCCATGCTGCCGCAGTCGCGCTCTCCATGGGCGAACTCCGCACCTTGACCAGCGATCTTATGGAAGCTGTCCAAAGCCTCATCGAAATCCAGCACAAGGGCATGGAAAAGACGGTCAATGAGAACGCGGACCTCTATGGATCGAGCAAGACCATGCTCGTCACCGCGTCTGTTCTTTCTGCGATCATAGCCCTCGCAGCTGCACTCTGGATCATCTCCGGGATCAGCAGCGGTCTGAAGAAGATCCAGGCAGTCGTCGGAGCCGTCGCCACCGGGGACCTCAATCAGCAGGTTGAGATCAAGACCAATGACGAGATCAAGGATCTGGTCGACTCTGTGAACGTGATGACCGCCAACCTGCGCAGCACGGCCAATCTTGCAGACAGGATCGCGATTGGCGATCTATCGGCCGAGGTCAAG
>JARXAQ010000185.1 GCA_029865825.1 Rhizobium sp. | reverse complement strand
GCGCGAGGGTGGCCGGTGCGCGCTGAGACAGCGGGCGCGTATAAGACAAACGGTATTCGCCGTAACGCGTCGAGGAGAAACCGGTTTCCATTGCCGCCCGCGCAAGCAGTTTCCAGTCGATTTCCTGGTCTGCCCAGTCGTCGCGCACCAGGTCCGGGCTGGTCACGCTCAAATCCGTGAGGCGCAGGGTCTCGGGCGTCACATCCGGGAGAAGCCGCGCCGCAAAGGTGAGGTCGCCACTGTCTGACGCATGGTCGACCGCTTCGAGAATCGCGGCCTCCATCAAGGAGTGCGGAACCGAGGTGGCGGTGTCGAAAATTTCCCGCTCGTGCGCGGCGTTGCCGAGCACGTATTCATTGTCCGGATCGATCGAGAGCTGCTGCTCGCTGCTGGCGACGAGGACTCCGGCGCGGGCGACAATCAGGGGCCACAAGGCGAGCAGCTCGGGCCTGGTCAGCGGATATCGGGCGTGGAAGGCTTTCACGGCGGGAAGGATGAAGAAGGGGTCCCCATCGCCATGGTGCAGCAGGGCGGCACAGGCGACCGCAAGGTCTGCCACCACCCAACTATTGATGACATCGCCGAAATCAATCACGCCGGCCGGCATCAGGCGGCCGGTTGGGCCTTGGCGGGCGACAATGTTGTCGTCGGTGATGTCGTGGTGGATGGCATGCAGACGCAGTTCGGGTGCGACCGGCTGCAGACGTTTGACGGCGACGATCATCGCTTTGGCGATCCGGTCGCGCGTGGCCTGGTCGGTCACCGACTTCAGGAGGTGCAGGGCGACCGGTCCCGCGCGGCGCAGATCCCATTGCAGATCCCGGTCGAGGCCCGGGTGTTTGAAATCCTTCAGGCCTAGAGCGATGCGGGCGGTGACGTCGCCAAGGGCCGCGACCTGCTCCTCGGCCAGAAACTTCTGCCGGGTCAGCGGCTGACCGTCCAGGAAGGTGAGAACACGGAGCCAGTAGAAGTTCTCGGCGATCTCGCATTGGGGAATATATTCGCCGGTCAGCGTGGCGATCGGCACGGGGATATCGAGGCCGAGATCCAGGCTGCGCAGATGCATCATGGCGAGGTTCTGTGCCTCGAGTTCGGCGTAAGGGTATTCCGCTCGCGTCACCTTGAGAACGAAGCGTTCCGGCCCGGTATCGATCAGGAAGTTGCGGTCCTGCTGGCTGCCGAGCTCACGGATTTCGCCGTGAAAGCCGTAGAAGTCGCTGAGGATTGTCGTCGCATCCGCCAGGGAGACGTCCGGGCGCGAGAGTTCTGTGCGTTGGAGCAGCGCCGAGTCGGCCATCAGGTGTCTCCCAGGGAATCATCCCGAGAGATTAGCAGAGCCGCGTCAAGCGTCCATCCCGGGTGTCAGGGCAACGCATGCTGCCCTGACGGGTAGGGCTCAGCCCATGCGCTCCGATGCATAGGAACCGGGACTTGCCGGGAAGACGACCGTGCGGTTGCCGTTGATGAAGGTGCGGTGGTGGATATGCGCGTGGATCGCGCGGGCCAGTACTTGGCTTTCGACATCGCGGCCGATCGAGACATAGTCGTCCGCCGACTGCGCATGGGTGATGCGGGCGACGTCCTGCTCGATGATCGGGCCTTCGTCGAGGTCGGCGGTGACGTAATGGGCCGTGGCACCGATCAGCTTCACGCCACGCTCGAAAGCCTGCTTGTAGGGGTTGGCCCCCTTGAACGACGGCAGGAAGGAGTGGTGAATGTTGATGATCTTGCCGGACATCTTCTGGCACATCTGGTCCGACAGGATCTGCATGTAGCGGGCAAGCACGATGAGCTCGGTGCCGGTCTGCTCGACGAGATCCATGATGCGGGCTTCGGCTTCGAGCTTGTTGGCCTTGGTCACCGGAATGTGGTGGAAGGGAATGTCGTGGTTCACAACGACCTTCTGGTAGTCGAAGTGGTTGGAGACGACGCCGACGATCTCGATCGGCAGCGCGCCGATTTTCCAGCGGTAGAGCAGGTCGTTCAGGCAGTGGCCGAAACGAGAGACCATCAGCAGAACCTTTTCGCGCTTGGAGGCGTCGTAGAGGTTCCAGTTCATCGCGAAGCGTTCGGCGACGGGCCCAAATCCCTTCTGGATCTTGTTTTCGTCGGCCCCTTCCTCGGAGAGGAAGGAGACACGCATGAAGAACTGGCCGGTGTCGAGATCGTCGAACTGGGAGCTGTCGACGATGTTGCAGCCCTGGTCGGCGAGATAGCCGGAGATCGCAGCGACGATGCCGCGGGTCGACTGACAGGACACAGTCAAAACATAGCTCTTCATAGATTTCTTCTCCCTGCGGATCGCCGCGCGTCTCTATCGCATTTGCGGCATCTCGGAAAGCGCCGCCCCTGCACCCGGTTGTTTACGAAGTGGAAGATCGTGTCGATGCCGGATGCACCTCTCGCCCGTCGGCGACCGCCCACTTCATGCTGGGCTGCGAGATTAGGCAAGAAGCCGCAAAACTCCGTTCCGGTTGCGCCTTCCAAAGACGCATCCCCGTCGTCGGCGGCATGCTCTCGAGGAAAAGATAGGCATTGACCTCAGCTTGCCGCACAATACCTTGCCCTCGACGCATGCCATTTTATGAGACGATTGATGATCCGCCAAAAACATCTGCCATCACGTCATCGTCGCCTGGTCGGCGGTCTGCGCCTCTGCGGGTTGGTGATGGCGCTCACGGCTTCCGCTATCCAGCCGGCCCTGGCTGCCAGCGCCTGTCTGAAGGGCGTCAACCTGGCGGGTGCGGAGTTCGGTGATGACGGAGGGGCGTATGGGACGGCCTATACCTACCCGTCCGACGAGACGATTGCCTATTTCGCGGGGAAGGGGTTCAACTCCGTTCGTCTGCCGTTTTCCTGGTCGCGGCTCCAGCCTGCGCTGAACGCGGCATTCGATCCGGCGGAACTGACGCGGCTCACGGATACGGTCGGCAAACTCAGAGCGGCGGGGCTCACTGTCGTGCTCGACCCTCACAACTATGCCCGCTATCGCAAGGAGCTTATCGGCTCGGCGGAGGTCCCGGCTGGCAGCTTTGCGCAGTTTTGGACGGAGCTGGCCGCGGTTTTCGGCAATCAGGATGGCGTCATCTTCGGACTGATGAACGAGCCACACACCATGCCGACCGAACAGTGGCTGGAGGCGGCGAATGCTGCCATCGCCGCCATTCGGACAACGGGTGCGAAGAACCTGATCCTCGTGCCGGGCAATGCCTGGACCGGTGCCCACAGCTGGACCAATGACGGTTATGGTGGCGCGAATGGCACTGTTATGCTCGGGGTGACCGATCCGCTCGATCACTGGGCCTATGAGGTGCACCAGTATCTCGACGATGATTTTTCCGGAACGAAGGACAATTGCGGCCGGGCTGACGACGCCGTTCAGGCGATTGAGCGCTATACGCAGTGGCTGCGGCAGAACGGCAAGCGCGCCTATCTGGGAGAATTCGGCGTGCCGGGAACGGAGAGCTGTATCTCAGCGGTCACGCGCATGGTCGCTCAGGTGGATAGCGCCAAAGATGTCTGGGTCGGCTGGGCTTATTGGGCGGGCGGCGACTGGTGGCCGGAAGACGAAGCGCTCAACATCCAGCCCACGCTTTTGGGGGACAAACCGCAATTGCGCGGTCTGATGCCGGCGCTGACGGCTTCCAATGCGGGAAGCTGCCCGGCTCTCGACCGCTGAGGTCCGTTGCCGTTCCCCGCTATCGCGTTGCTTCCGTGCCAGAAATCATGAGATGGTGTAGCCGTTGCGGCTGCCCAGCTGGGTCAGGAAGCCGGTCGGCTTGGCCAATGGATCGGCGCCTATCCGTGGCGACAAGCGGATGATGCGTGGCTGTCCCGGTGCGAGATGTAACCAGTCGTCGTCCGGTTGATGATGCTCGAAGTCGAGATGCACGGACTGTGCGAATTCATGACTTGCCAGCTCCAACTGCCAGCCGCCGTCTTTTTCGCTCAGTGTATGTTCGAAGCCGGCGGGATGCAGCGCTTTGCTGCGACCAAGCGGGAAATGAAAGGCTTCGGCAAGCAATATGCCGTCCGTCGAGAGGAGCCGAGCGACCGTGACGTCATGAGACGGTGGTCCGAAGCGGAAGGCATAGGTGCTGTCGAAGAAGGCACCGAAAAGGTCAGTGGCCGCCAGTTGCACGGTGCGGCGCGCGTCAAGCGTGACATCCCGACTTCCTTTGACTACGGCATGGCGCCCATCACGCAGGCAGGCGATCTCAAGCTTCACGGTTTCGACGGCAGCGGTCTCATTGACCAGATGGATGGACAGGCCGTTCGTGCCCTCGTCGGTCAACAGGACCTGCAACGGGCGGAAGGCGCGCTTCAACGCGTACCAGACAGGCTTGGCCTCGCCGGTCGAGTCGATCATCCCCCAGCCGGGGCCCGGTTGCAGATCCTGCAAGGTCCAGACCAGGGCGCCCCGACAGGACGAGCCAGTCCGACGCCATTCGGCATAGGTCTCCGTGACCACTTCGGCCGTGACGGCGCGAGAGAGGTCGAAATACCGGGCGGGATCCTCGCGACGCAGGCGGGCCGCATCGACGCCGTAGAGGTCCTGCAGATAGTGATCGCGGACGTCTTCAAAATCCCAGGACGCCCCGCGATCCCGGGGAACCCGGGTCTTCCAGCGAGGGTCGTGAACGGGGCCGACGGGCAGATGCCGATCGAGGGTGCGTTGCTGCGGGACATGCGCAAAAGCCAGGCTTTCGGCGGCAAAACGGACATTGGCCCGGCGGGCATCTTCGAGCGGTCGCTGATAAGCGCCGACGCCGTAGTAATGCGTGACGCCTTCGTCTGGCGAGAAGGGCATGGCGCCGCCCGAGGGCGAATTGGCGACATACGCGCAATCTGGCCGCTGCTCGGCAGCCAGCTTCGCCAACGTGTCGTTGAAGAAGGCACCGTTCCAGGCCTGGGCAGGCAGGCCGAGCATGGCGCCCTGCTGGAAAACTTCGCTGCCGCCGCAGATCACGGCGAGCGAGGGATGGCCCTGCAGCGCGCCAAGGAGGCTGCTGACTTCTCGCTCGACCTTGCCGGCAAAGGCCGCGTCGGCAAAGGGATAGTCGAAATTCGCCAGCATCAGGTCCTGCCAGACCAGAAGGCCGAGCTGGTCGCAAAGGCTGAAGAAGTCCCGGCTTTCATAGGTCATGGTGCCGCCGATGCGGATCATGTTCATGTTGGCGTCGGCCGCTTTCGTCAGCCAGGGCGCATAGGCCTCGGCCGATCCCGGCAGGCGCAGGATGTCGGCATTGGTCCAGACCGCACCCCGGCAGAAGACGGAGACGCCGTTGACCCTCAGGCCAAAACCCTTGCCGTCGTCGTCATGGTCCACCTCGATGCGGCGGAAGCCGACAAGGCCGAGCGAATGCATGCGGCCGTCGATGGAGAGCGTGACGTCGTGGAGGGTCGGATTGCCATGGGTGCGGGGCCACCAGGGCGTGATGCCCGGAAGATCGAGCGTCGCTTCGAGCAGTCCGTTGGAGCCGGCCGTCAGCTCTGCGCTCAGTCCGCAGCAGAGGATGGCGGCGGTGGGGTTTCCCTCCAGACGCAGGTGAACGGTCAGCTTGCCGGTGCCGAAGTCGTCGAGGTCCGCTTGAATTGCCAGATCCCCGATGCTGTCTTGCGCGGGGCGGATCAGCAGAACCGGTCGATAGGGGCCGACCGGATGAATGTCGGGACACCAGCCGGGCATGTGGCCGAGGGGTGTGGAGCGGACGAGACGGAGGCCCTGATGGTCCATCATCTGCGGACGCCAGCGGGCGCGCGGGCCACGCTTGTCGAGATGTGGCTGCAGGGCGCGAAAGCAGATGGCGAGGTCGTCGTGGCCGGCTAGGTCGACGGGGACATCGAGGCTTTCGAACATGCTGTCGCTGGAGGCTTTGAGCACCCCGTTCACATAGATCTCGGCAATGGTCGCCAGACCTTCGAAGCGCAGGACGGCCGGACCGGGCGCCTCGCCTTCCAGCGAGCGGAAATACCATGCATCCTTGTCGTGCAGCGGATGCGGGTTTTGCTGATCGAACAGGCCGGCGTCGGTCAATGCACCGGCCACGGTGCCGGGGACAGCAGCTGCGATGCGGGCTGCTGGACGATGAACCTCCGACGGGTCGGCATGGCGACCAGCTTCGGTGACGAGCAGTGTCCAGCCTGCTTCCAACGGACGGACATCCGCTCCCAGATAGATCGTGCCCGTCATGTCTTGTCCTTCAAATCAGCCGGCTGCCGAGATCATCCATCAGCCGGTCCCAGGCCGCAACCGCCGGATCGAGGGCTGTGGCGAGCGGATCGAATTTCTTGCGGGCGATTGCGCGGGCCAGCTGGAACTGGACCGTCTTGGCGCTCTCGCTGACCTTCAAGGCTTCGGCAATTGCGCTTTCATGCGCACCAGCGTCGAGCCAGGCCAGATGGCTGGCGAGCAGTTCGAAATTGGCGCCGAACTGGCGCAGCGTGTTGAAGGCGTATTTGTGGAAGTAGCCGAAGGGGCGCTCGGCGATGGCTTCCACCTGGGCCGGGAAGACCTTGGCAAAATCGGCGATCGGATTGGCCAGCGGCCGGCGGGCAAAATGCCGTCTTAGCAAGGCTGCCGCGATTTCGCGCTGGTGCGCCGGCGTCGTCTGCCGCTCGGGGAATTTGGCAAATTCCGTATAGGGCAGGAAGGGCAGGCTGCCCTCCGGCTGATTGAGCTGGAAGACGCCTTCGAAATCTTCACCTTCCACGCGGAAGAAGCCGCCATTGTGGAAGTAGTCCATGCTGCGGCCGGCAAGATCCAGGCGGTTGATGCCGACGGTCGTCTTGCCGTGGTCCTGATGGTAACCCACCCCTTGCGTGTCCGGCATGAAATAGCTGTCCATCTCGACCAGGCAGAGACGGCCGCGACGGATCTGTTCTTCCACATGCGTTTCCACACGATCGAAGATCGCGAGTTCCGTGACGCGGATGTCGTAGAGGCTTTCGAGATCTTCCAGAGGCACCTTGAAGAAGGTGAATTGGTCACCCTCGAAGTCCTGGGTGAGGGTGAAGCCCAGCATCGCTTCAGGGCTTAGCCCCTTAGCCGCCAGAACCTCTATCCACAGATCGACGTAGCAATTCGTCTCGGGCCACATGCGCTCGCTGGAATGGAGCGCATGTGGCGCGTAGCCGGCCGGATCGAGCCCGGGAAAGACTGCCGTCATTGTGTCCTCAGCCCCAGAGCGTCTTGCGAACGTGTTCGGGCCACTCCGCGACATCAAGACCATGCTGGGCGAACAGCGCCAGGGCGATGCGCTCCAGACCGAAGCCGACGCAAGCCGTAAAAGCGACCGAGCCATCGGCGAGGTTCAGGCCCCATTTCTGGCCGAAGGCATCCTGATGGTAGTTGAAGCTCATGCAGGCGGTCTTGTTGGCCTGCGAGGTGACCGGGATCAGAAGCTCGAACTTCAAGTTCTGGTCGCGCTGGTTGTTGGCCATCAGGCGGCCGGCGCGGCCGAAGAAGGGGTCGTTCGCGACATCGATTTCGACGTCGAGGCCGATCGACTTCATCATCTCGACGCCGCGATCCATCCAGGTCTGGCGGAAGGTCGTGACATGGGCTTCGGTGCCCATGCAGACATATTCGCGCATGCGGAAGAGCTGCTGGCGGGCCGGATCCTTCGAGGGCTCATGGCGGAAGCAATAGGACTGCAGGTCAAAGAGGCCGCCATCCATGGAGATCGGGCCGCGCTTGGCAACAGTCGGATAGAGCGGATAGCAGGCAGCAGGCGTCAGCGCGATGTCGGTCGCCTTCTGCTCCTTGGTCCAGTCCTTGCCTTCCTCCATGCATTGCAGGAGGCTCATGTGGTCATGGTCGTTGCCACAGAAGGAATGCACGGTGCCGGCGAGCTGCGGGAAGCTCTTCATGTAGCCGCTGGATTCGAAATAGGCGCGGTTCATGCCGGGCGGGAAGCGGATGGCTTCGGCCCCGTCTGCGCCACCGACGCGGTCGATCAGCCGCTCGAAGGCGGCGATGACGTCTTCGAACTGGCCGCTGCGGCCGTAAAGCCCGTCAACACCCGTCTCGATCAGAAGGCCGCTCTCGAAGAGGCGGTCCAGAAAGCTTACCTGCATATCCATGTCCGTTACCCCAACAATCCGGTTTCTTGTTTATGGACGAGCAGCATTGTCGACGTGTTGCCGAGAATGCGGTCATTGGAAATCATCAGTTCTGCGGAATGGGCATCTCGCAGATGGCGGCCGAGGCTGAACGGGGTGCCGTTCTTGTAGCCCATGATGCCGCAGATCCTGAGCGCCTGATGGATCACCGGCAGGATCATCTCGGAAGAGGCGATCTTGACGTTGTTCATCGCCACGGCAAAGCCCATGGAGGAAAGCCGATCCGGGTCCTTCAAAGCCTGCTCGTGCGAGGCAAGGCCAGACTGGATGTTCGACCTGATCACCTGGAGCTGGCTCGACATTTCGGCGAGCTGCACGAGGCCGGGAGGCTGGGTGCCGGGCGCCTTGCGGGCGGCGGCGCGGATGAAAGTCTGGGCCTTGGTGAAGGCGTCGACGGCGATGCCGTACCAGAGCGCGCTCCACAGGAGATGCGAGCTTGCCAGCATCGACTGGGCGGCAATCTCGGCAAAGGGCTTCGGCAAGATCTGGACTGCGGGGGCTTCACCCTTGAAGAGGAAGCCGTCCGAGCAAGTACCGCGCATGCCCATCGTATCCCAGACATGGGTCTGCTCGAGCGTGTACTGGTCCTTGAGGAAGACCGTCATGACCTGATCGCTCGGCGGGGCGTCCTTGTGAGCGCGTGAGGTGATCAGGATCGCGTCGGCATGTTTGCCGTAGGAGATGACGGTTGCGTCCTTCTCCAGACGGCAGCGATCCCCCTCTACTTCAATGGCGCAGATCGAATTGCGCAGGTTGCCGCCAATGCCGCCTTCGGTGGTGGCGGAGCCGAGCAGCATCTGCTCGTCGCACACCTTGCGCATGAAGCTGCGATGCCATTCGGCGTCGGTGCCGTGCGAGACGAGGCTCGACACCTTGATCTGGTGCATGGCGAAGATCATCGCGCTCGCGGCGCAGGCCTGGGCAATGATCGTGCAAAGCTCGGCGATCTCCGAAGTCGAGCGACCTTCGCCGCCGCAATCCTGAGGGATCTGAATGCCGAGAAGCTTTTCTGCCTTCAACGCCTCGATTGCTTCGAGGGGGAAACGTCCAGCCTTGTCGACGTCGTCGGCATAGACGGCAGCGATGGCGGCGACCCTGGTGGCGCGCGCCTTGAGGCTCTTGTCCGCCGATTTGCTCGAGAGGTCCATCAGGCGACCTTTCTGTCCTCGAGAATGACGTTCACCGTGGTCTCGATGGCCGCGATGCTGGCGAAGGACTTGCGGTTCAGAAGATGGTCCGGGAATTCCATGTCGAAGGCTTCTTCCAGCCCGAGCATCAGCTGGACCGAGGCGAAGGACGAGAGACCAGCGGCGTAAAGGTCTGCTTCGTTGGCGAGTGTGTCGACCGCAACCGGCAGGCCGCCAAGTTTCGACAGGAGTGTGCGAATGGTGTCGTTCATCGTTTTCCCTTCCCAAGCTGAACTCAATTTTTATTGAGCGATTTCTTACAGAGGAAAGACGAAATTTTTGCTAATGAAATCGTTAAAAGACGAACTAACGCCGATCGCTTCAGGTCTAAACTGGGCTTTTATTGCAATGAAAGCCAATTTACCAAGTTTCTTTACTCTTGGTATAGGCGTTCATCTCCATGGCGATCCATGATGATGTACCGATTTGGTTCAATCTGGCGCAGTGCGCTTGCGCCAGCTTCGACCTTTCCGTGACCGTCCGGCAGGTCGAGAATGTATTGCGGGATGCACAATCCCGAGATCCGGTTGCGCAGTTCGCGCATGATCGCCTGGCCTTCCGCGATCGTCAGGCGGAAATGACCGGTGCCGGGCGCCATGTCCGGATGGTGCAGGTAATAGGGTTTGACCCGCATCTCAACGAAGCTGCGCATCAGCGCGGCCAGTGTGTCCGCATTGTCGTTGATACCCTTTAGAAGAACGCTCTGGCTGACCATCGAGATGCCGCCATCAACGAGCCGGGTGCAGGCTGCTCGTACCTCATGCGTCAGTTCTCTCGGATGGTTGGCGTGAAGGGCGACGAAGACTGTCTTGCCGGCAGATTTCAGCGCCTCGATCAGCTCTGGCGTGATCCGGTCGGGATCGACGGCCGGCACACGGCTGTGGATCCGGACGATCTTCACGTGCTCAATGGTCGAGAGTGCATGCATGACGTCGCGTAGACGCCGGGGCGACAGGATCAGCGGATCGCCGCCGGTGAGGATGACTTCCCAGATGCCGTCATGGCTGCGGATATAGTCGAGCGCAGCATCGATCTGTTGTGATGAGAGCGTTCCGTCACCGTCTGGGCCCACCATTTCGCGGCGAAAACAGAAGCGGCAGTAAACCGGGCAGACGTGCAGCAGCTTCAGCAGAACGCGATCTGGGTAGCGGTGCACGATGCCTTCGACCGGCGAATGGGGATGATCGCCGATCGGGTCGGGCCGTTCGTCGGGGTGTTCGATGAGCTCGGCTGTGGTCGGCAAATACTGAGCCGCGATTGGGTCCAGCGGGTCGCTGGTGTCGATCAGGCCTGCGACCGTCGGCGTCAGCGCGATGGCGTAGCGTTTTGCGACGGCATCAAGTGCCTTGGCCGGATCGGGTTTGATCAGGCCTGCCGAAACAAGATCCTCGACGGTGCGCAGGGTGGCGTCAGCCAAGATGGGTCTCCGTTACCGGGGCCCATATGACCTGGTCGATCCTGAGCGCGCCGGTTGCCAGCATCACCAGACGGTCAAAACCGAGTGCAATACCGGAGGCTTGCGGCATGATGGCAAGTGCTGCGAGGAAATCTTCGTCCAGTGGATAGGTTTCGCCATAGACGCGTTGCTTCTCGACCATCTCAGCCTGGAAGCGGCGACGCTGCTCGGCGGGGTCGGTCAGTTCACCGAAGGCATTGGCGAGTTCGACGCCGCAGGCATAAAGCTCGAAGCGTTCGGCCACGCGCGGATCGTCGGCGCAAGGGCGGGCGAGGGCTGCCTCGGCAACCGGGTAGCGATCGAGAATAGTGGCGAGGCCAAGCCCGAGATTGGGTTCGACCTTGTCGACGATGATCCGGCTGAAGAGGTCGGCCCAGGTGTCATCGTCGGCGACACGCAATGCCTTGGACCGCATCTGGGCCGCCAGCGCGTCGCGATCGGTCGTGCCGTCTTCAGCGATCGTGGCCAGCAGATCGATGTCGGCGTACTTCGTGAAGGCATCCGCGACGGAGATGCGCTCCGGCGTGGCAAAGGGGTCTGCCGTCTTGCCGTTATAGGCGAAACGGCTGGTGCCGGCGGTTTGCGCGGCCAGCGCCAGCAGCGCCGCGCAATCCTGCATCAGTGTCTCGTAAGACTGGCCGACGCGGTACCATTCCAGCATGGTGAATTCGGGATGGTGCAGTGGCCCACGTTCGCGATTGCGATAGACGTGTGCGAAGCAGGCGATGCGCGTTTCGCCTGCCGAGAGGAGTTTCTTGCAGGCGAATTCCGGCGACGTATGGAGATAGAGCGGGACGGCGGAGCCGTCATGCCCCAGCGCCTTCGTCTCGAACGCATGCAGATGGGCTTCGTTTCCGGGCGAGACCTGCAGCGTCGCCGTATCGACCTCGACGAAGTCTTCATTCGCGAAATGGCTGCGGAACGCCGCCTGGATCCGGTTGCGTCCGATGAGGAATGGCCGCCGATCGGCATGGGCCGAAGTGGTCCACCACGCAGGGGATGAATGGCTGCGATCGGACATTTCGGATTCTCGATCCATCTCTCAACACGGGCTGGCTATTTTGCCGGATTTGGGTTAGTCCCGCCCGAGAAATTCAAAGACGTCAGCAGGGACGGCCGTCCTTTACGACGGGTCTCACGCAGATACAAGGAATTCCAATGGTCAAGGTTATCGCCTCTTCCGTCCGCAAGGGCAATGTTATCGATGTCGACGGCAAGCTCTATGTCGTGCTCACCGCCGAAAACTTCCACCCCGGCAAGGGTACGCCGGTGACGCAGGTCAACATGCGCCGCATCGTTGATGGCGTGAAGGTTTCCGAGCGCTGGCGCACGACCGAACAGGTCGAGCGCGCTTTCGTCGAGGACGTCAACCACCAGTTCCTTTACGAAGACGGCGAAGGCTTCCACTTCATGAACCCTGATAACTACGATCAGGTCGTGGTGGACGTCGAAACCATGGGTGACCAGAAGGCCTATCTGCAGGAAGGCATGGTCTGCATCCTGTCGATGCATGAAGGCATTGCGCTTGCCATCCAGCTGCCGCGTCACGTGACGCTCGAGATCACCGAGACCGAGCCGGTCGTCAAGGGCCAGACGGCCTCGTCGTCCTACAAGCCGGCCATGCTGTCCAACGGCATCCGCACCATGGTGCCGCCGCATGTCGACGCTGGCATCCGCGTCGTGATCGCGACCGAAGACAATTCCTACGTCGAGCGCGCCAAGAACTAAGCGTCTGCGCTCTTCAGACATATAAGGCCCGGCGTTTCCGACGCCGGGCCTTTTTCATGGGACAATGATAAGCCAGCGATCATGGCTGGCCTTTGCTGGCGCGCGGCTCTCAGTATCCGGCGGCGAGCGGATTTCCGAAGGACGAGGCGGCGCGGCGGCTGCGGCCTGCGACCTGCGATCCGTCTCCTCTTTCCAGCAAAGTGATCTGCTCCTTCAGGTGCAGCTTGATCTTCTTCAGGGCCCGGACACGGATACCATCCGGTCGGGGGCGGCGCTGCTCCTCGTCGATCTTGGCGGCAACGATGGAATGACGGGCTCTCAGGGCTTTCAGAAGTTGCTTCATGATTCGTCTCCTTTCCGATGAGACGAATATGGAAACGCTTCGTTGATTGTTCCAATTCATTGATTATATCATTCTCATAGTTATTCCCTATGAGGGTGTCATGCCGTTTCGACCGAGCCATCGCCAGCTGGAATACCTGATCGCTCTCGGAGAGACGGGCCATTTCGGAGAGGCGGCGCGACGGTGCAATGTTTCGCAGCCGACGCTGTCCGTGCAGGTGGCGCTGTTGGAAAAGCAGCTGGGCGTCACGCTGGTGGATCGGATGCCGGGCCAGGTCACGCCAACGCCGGTGGGTGCCGAAATCATCACCGCAGCCAGGGTCATCCTCAGTGGTCTCGATGAGATCAGGGCGCTGGCGGTGAGTTCCAAGGGCAATCTCGGCGGTGCCATTCGGCTCGGTGTCGCGCCGTCCTTCGGTCCCTATTTTCTGCCCTATCTGTTGCCGCGCCTGCACAGCCAGCATCCAGACCTGAAACTCTATATTCGCGAGGATCGGCCACGGCAGCTGGAAAAGGCGGTGTTGCAGGGGGAGACGGATTGCGGGGTCGGCCCTGTGCCGTTTCATGAGCCTGACCTTGTCTCGCAGGTCATCTGCCGAGAGCGGATCTATCTTGGGGTCCCGCGCAATCATCCGCTTGCCGAACACAAGACCGTGCCGATGGCGGCGCTGGAGGGCATGCGGTTGCTGACTCTCGGGCCGGGGCACAGGCTGCTGGACGATGTGCGCAAGCTGGCGGAGATGTCGGGCGCGATCCTGGCGGAGGATTATGAGGGTTCCAGTCTCGATGCCATCCGGCAGATGGTGTCGATCGAGATGGGGCTGTCGCTGTTTCCGGAGCTTTATGTGCGCTCGGAATTTGCCAAGGACGAGAACATTCGTCTGCTGACGATCTCTGATTGGGGAGGCACCCGTGACATTGCGTTTTTCTGGCGTAAATCGAGCGCCAGAGGTGGCCACTTTATGGCGCTAGCCGAACTGGGGAGAGCGGTGGCGGAGGGGCTGTTCGCCAAGGGGCCGGCGGGAGGAGATTGATCCCCGGCGAGGCCGGGGATCAAGCTTGTGTCAGGCGATGCCGCCGAGGCAGATGTACTTGATCTCGGTGTAGTCATCGATGCCGTATTTCGAGCCTTCGCGACCGAGGCCAGACTGCTTGATGCCGCCGAAGGGGGCGACTTCCGTCGAGATCAGGCCGGTGTTCACGCCGACCATGCCGTATTCGAGGGCTTCCGCGACACGGAAGATCTTGGCTAGGTCCTTCGAATAGAAGTAGGAGGCGAGGCCGAATTCGGTGGCGTTGGCCAGCTCGACGACTTCTTCTTCCGTTTCGAACTTGAAGAGCGGGGCCACAGGGCCGAAGGTTTCTTCGGTCGCCACCTTCATATCCGTCGTGACGCCGGTCAGGATTGTCGGCTGGAAGAACAGGTCTCCAGCGTCAGCGCCGCTGCCACCGAGCGCAACCTTGGCGCCCTTGGACACGGCGTCGGCCACATGTTCCTTGACCTTCTTGATGGCGTTGGCATCGATCAGCGGGCCGGTGGTGACGCCTTCGGCAAAGCCGTCACCGACCTTCAGCTGCGAAACCTTCTCGGCCAACTTCTTGGCGAAGGCGTCGTAGATGCCTGCTTGGACGTAGAGACGGTTGGCGCAGACGCAGGTTTGGCCGGCATTGCGATACTTGGAGATCATCGCACCTTCGACAGCGGCGTCGAGATCCGCGTCGTCGAAGACGATAAACGGAGCGTTGCCGCCAAGTTCGAGGCCGAGCTTCATGATCTGGTCGGCACCCTGGCGCATCAGGATGCGGCCGACATTGGTGGAGCCGGTAAAGGTCAGCTTGCGCACCTTGTCGTTTGCGCAAAGTTCCTGGCCGACCATGGCCGCATCCGTCGAGGTCACGACCGAGAACAGGCCAGCGGGCAGGCCGGCACGTTCGGCGAGGATGGCAAGCGCCAGCGCCGAAAGCGGGGTCTGGGCTGCGGGCTTGGAGACCATGGCGCATCCAACGGCGAGCGCCGGTGCCACCTTGCGGGCGAGCATGGCGTTCGGGAAGTTCCAGGGCGTGATGGCGCCGACGACGCCGATCGGCTGCTTGATGACCATGATCCGCTTGTCCGGCTGGTGGCCGGGGATGGTGTCGCCATAGACGCGCTTGGCTTCCTCCGCGAACCACTCGACGTAAGACGCGCCGTAAAGGATTTCGCCGCGCGCTTCGGCCAACGGCTTGCCCATTTCCATGGTCAGGATGGTGGCGAGGTCGTCGGCGTTGGCGACCATGAGGTCGTTCCACTTGCGCAGGATCGCCGCGCGCTCCTTGCCGGTCTTCTTCGCCCAGGCCTTTTGGGAGATGTAGGCAACGTCGATCGCCTTGGCGACTTCCGAGCGTTCGAGATCAGGCAGTGTGGCGATTACGTCGCCATTGGCGGGGTTGGTGACGTCGAAGGTCTTGCCCGAGGCGCTTGCGGCGACCCAGTCATTGCCGACCAGCGACTTGTCGGTCGCCAGTGTCGGATCCTTCAGCTTCGAGGACAGAACGGTAGAAATGCTCATGCTTTCGCTCCTGCAGCGACTTCGCGGATCGAAGCTTCGATGATGTCGAGTGCTTCGCTGAAGACTTCGTCCTGGATGGTGATCGGGGCAAGGAAGCGGACGACGTTGCTGTAGACACCGCAGGTCAGCAGGATCAGGCCCTTGTCCAGTGCCTTCAGGCGGACGGCATTGGTGAAGTCGGCGTCCGGCTTGTGGGAATTCGGCAAGCCGAATTCGACGGCGTTCATGAAGCCGAGGCCACGGATGTCCATGATCTGGGGGATATCGGCGCGGAGACTTTCGAGGCGCTGCTTGAGGCGGTTGCCGAGCTGGTTGGCGCGGTCGCAGAGCTGCTCTTCCTCGATCACGTCGAGAACGGCATGGGCGGCGGCGATTGCGAGCGGGTTGCCAGCATAGGTGCCGCCGAGGCCGCCTGGGCCGGGGGCGTCCATCAGTTCGGCGCGGCCGGTGACGGCCGAGAGCGGGAAGCCGCCGGCGAGGCTCTTGGCCATCGTCGTCAGGTCGGGCACGACGTCATAATGTTCCATGGCGAACAGCTTGCCGGTGCGGGCAAAGCCGGTCTGCACTTCATCGGCGACAAGCAGGATGCCGTGTTCGTCGCAGATCTCGCGCAGGGCCTTCATCAGGGCGCGCGGCACGTCATAGAAGCCGCCTTCGCCCTGGACCGGCTCAACGATGATCGCGGCGACCCGCTTGGGGTCGACGTCTGCCTTGAACAGCTTTTCGAGTACGTCGAGCGAGGTTTCGACATCGATGCCGTGCATCTCGAGCGGGAAGGGCACGTGGTAGACGTCGCCCATCATCGGGCCGAAGCCGACCTTGTAGGGCACGACCTTGCCGGTCAGCGCCATGCCGAGGAAGGTGCGTCCGTGGAAGCCGCCGGTGAAGGCGATGACGGCGGAGCGGTTTGTGGCGCAGCGGGCGATCTTGATGGCGTTTTCGACGGCTTCGGCGCCGGTCGTTGCGAAGATCGTCTTCTTCTCGAAGTTGCCGGGGACGATCTTGTTCAGGCGTTCGGCGAGCGCCACGTAGTTTTCATAGGGCACGACCTGGTGGCAGGTGTGGGTGAAGCGGTCGAGCTGGGCCTTCACGGCCTCGATCACCTTGGGGTGGCGATGGCCGGTATTGAGGACGGCGATGCCGCCGGCGAAATCGATGTAACGGTTGCCTTCGACATCCCAGATCTCCGAGTTCTCTGCCTTTTCGGCATAGATCTGCGTGGTCATGCCGACGCCGCGGGAGATGGCGTCATTCTTGCGAACTGAGATTTCGGCGTTCTTCATCGTTTTCGTCCTGTGCGAAGGGTTGCCAGCGGCGTCTATCCTGCATTCAAACGCCCGGTTTCATATTTCCTACATTTTTTCTGTAGACTTGCAATATGCTTTGTCGGCATTATCACCCGTGACTGCGACATTTCCTTGGGGGCAGCGTGGACGACATCCGATTCAAGATTGCGGAAGCTGCGCGCATGGCGGGCGTCTCGCCCTCGACATTGCGCCTTTGGGAAACGCAGGACCTGATCCAGCCGATCCGCACCGCAACGGGGCAGCGCGTAT
>JARXAQ010000157.1 GCA_029865825.1 Rhizobium sp. | reverse complement strand
ATGCGCAGCCGATGCGCCTGATCCTCGGTGATCCGAAGCTGGGGCAGGGCCGACAGCGCTTCCGCCGTATCGACGAGGAAGGCATCCAGCGCCGCGAGACGCTCGTCCTTGTCCTCGATCGCCTCGAGCGCCACGAGCTCGGCGAGCGGCACCATCATATCCTCGGCAAAGGGCGCCACATAGCTGCGGCGCAGCTCGGAAATGTGCCCGTAGCAGCCCAGATCCCGGCCGAAATCGCGTGCCAACGAGCGCACATAAGTGCCCTTGCCGCATTCGACTTCGAAATGGGCGCGGTCGCTCTCGCATTTCAGAAGTGTAAGCCGATGAACTTCGACCTCGCGTGACGGGATCTCGACGGTCTCGCCTTCGCGCGCAAGGTCATAGGCCCGTTCGCCGGCAATCTTGATCGCCGAAAACTGCGGCGGGATCTGGTTGATGACGCCGGTATAGGCCGGCAGCAGGGCGCGGATCGCCTCTTCGCTCGGACGCTGGTCGGAGGTCTGCGTCGCCTCGCCTTCCAGGTCGTCGGTCGAACGTTCTTCACCCCAGGTCACGGTGAACTCGTAGATCTTGCGCCCGTCCATCACGTAAGGAACGGTCTTTGTGGCGTCACCGAGCGCGATCGGCAGCATGCCCGACGCCAGCGGATCGAGCGTGCCGGCATGGCCTGCCTTCTGGGCATTGAACAGCCATTTAATTTTGCCGACCGCCTCGGTCGAACCGAAATCGACAGGCTTGTCGAGGATGAGCCAGCCCGAAATCGGACGGCCCTTGGGCTTTCTGGGTTTGGACATCAGGTCTTTTCTTAGTCTTGTTCGTCGTCGGTGCCGAGGTCGCGCTGGACCTCCGGCGAGCGCAACAAAGCGTCGATCTTCTGGTAGTTGTCGAAGCTGGTATCGTTCCGAAACCGCACCTCGGGCATGTATTTCATCTGCCGAAGCTGGCCGCCGATCCGCCCGCGAATGAATTTCGCATGCTTGTTGAGGGCTGTAATCACCGCCTCTGGGTCGGTGACGCCAAGCGGCGCCACATAGGCGGTCGCCATCTTGAGATCCGGTGCCATGCGCACCTCGGACACCGAAATCACGGTCTTCTCGATGATCTCGTCGTTCACTTCCCCGCGCTGAAGCACCTGGGTGATGGCGGCGCGCACCTGCTCGCCGACGCGCAGCATGCGCTGCGAAGGTGCCGAAGAGGTTGGTTTTGTCATGGTCGTCTTGCCTTTCGCATCGGTCATGCAGCCCGCAAAGGATCTGCGTCCGGATGCATCGGATGAAGTCTGTCTTGAACTGCTTTGCCCGCAGGCGGCACCCTCTCGAAATACAGCGAGCGCCGGAAGATCCGGCGCCCGCAGTATGTCATGTCGAAGCGGCCGCTCTTAGAGCGTACGCGTGATGTGTTCCACGCGGAAGCACTCGATGGTGTCGCCGGCACGGATGTCTTCGTAGTTTTCGAAGGCCATACCGCATTCCTGACCCATCGGCACGTCGGACACTTCGTCCTTGAAGCGCTTGAGGGTCTTGAGCTTGCCTTCGTGAATGACAACGTTGTCGCGCAGCAGGCGAACGCCCGCACCACGCTCGACCTTGCCTTCGACGACGCGGCAACCCGCGACCTTGCCGGTCTTGGTGATGTTGAACACCTCCAGGATCTCGGCATTGCCGAGGAAGGTCTCGCGACGTTCCGGAGACAAGAGGCCCGACATCGCTGCCTTCACGTCATCCACCAGATCGTAGATGATGTTGTAGTAGCGGATCTCGATACCACCGCGCTCGGCTGCAGTCCGCGCCTGTGCATTGGCACGGACGTTGAAGCCGATGATGGCAGCGTCCGAGGACTCGGCCAGTGCGATATCCGATTCCGTGATGGCGCCTGCACCCGAATGCACGATGCGGGCGCGAACTTCGTCGGTGCCGAGCTTGTCGAGCGCGCCGATAATGGCTTCGATCGAACCCTGCACGTCGCCCTTGATGACCAGCGGGAACTCCTTGAACCCGGTGTTCTGCAGCTTGCTCATCATCTGTTCGAGCGAACCGCGCTGACCGGACTGGCGGGCAGCCGCCTTGTCGCGGGCCAGACGCTGGCGATATTCGGAGATCTCGCGAGCGCGGGCTTCGTTCTCGACCACGGCGAACTTGTCACCGGCAGCCGGCGTACCGGACAGGCCGAGAATTTCGACCGGCATGGCAGGTCCGGCTTCCTTGACGTGAAGACCCTGGTCGTTAACCAGCGCACGCACACGGCCCCACTGGTCGCCGGCCACGATGATCTGGCCGGGCTTCAGCGTACCCTTCTGGACGAGCACCGTCGCAACCGCACCACGACCGCGGTCGAGCTGCGCTTCGATGACGGTACCTTCGGCAGTCCGCGTCGGGTCGGCCTTCAGGTCGAGGATTTCGGCCTGCAGCAGAACCGCTTCGAGCAGCTTGTCGAGGTTGAGCTTGTTCTTCGCCGAAACTTCGACGTCGAGCACTTCACCACCCATGGATTCCACGAAGACTTCGTGCTGCAGAAGCTGCTGGCGAACCTTTTCCGGGTTTGCCTCATGCTTGTCGATCTTGTTGATCGCCACGATGATCGGCACACCGGCCGCCTTGGCGTGGTTGATCGATTCGATCGTCTGCGGCATCACGCTGTCGTCGGCGGCAACGACCAGGATCGCAATGTCGGTCGCCTGGGCGCCACGGGCACGCATCGCGGTAAATGCGGCGTGGCCGGGGGTGTCGATGAAGGTGATCTTCTGGCCGTTCTGTTCGACCTGATAGGCACCGATATGCTGGGTGATGCCACCGGCTTCGCCCGAGACGACAGAGGTCTTGCGGATGGCGTCGAGCAGCGAGGTCTTGCCGTGGTCGACGTGACCCATGATGGTGACAACAGGCGGACGGGATACCAGCTCGCCTTCGTCGTCCTTCACGTTGAAGATGCCTTCTTCGACGTCGGATTCAGACACGCGCTTCACGGTGTGACCGAATTCGGTGGCGATCAGTTCGGCGAGGTCGGCGTCGATGACGTCGCCCGGCTTCATCATCTGGCCTTCCTTCATCAAGTACTTGATGACGTCAACGGCCCGTTCGGACATACGCTGCGACAGTTCCTGAATGGTGATGGTTTCCGGCAGGACCACTTCGCGCATGACCTTTTCGCGGGTTTCCTGCATCTGGCTGCGGCGGAATTTCTCCTGCCGGCGGCGCATGGCAGACAGCGAACGGCCGCGTGCCGTGCCGTCATCCTCGACATTGGCCGTGGTGACGGTCAGTTTGCCGCGACGACGGTCTTCTTCGACCTTCGGACGGGCAGGGACCTTGGCGACAACAGGCATGGCAACCTTGCCACGGCCGGGGATCGTCCGCGGAGAGGCGCGGTTCTCGTCTTCGTCATTGGTCTTGCGTCCACGCACGAAGCCAGGCGCGCCGGGTGCCGGAATGGCGGTCCGGACCACGGGGGCAGGTGCAGCAGCCACGGGTGCTGCAGCAGGCTCGGCGACAACTTCGGGTTCCGGCTGTGGCTCGGGCTGCGGCTCGGCGGCGCGGCGCGCAGCCTCTTCGGCGGCCACGCGAGCGGCTTCCTCGGCTTCCACCTTGCGGCGAGCCTCGTCGATCACGCGCTGCTTGGCTTCCTCGACTTCACGAACCTGGGCTTCGGCCAGAGCGCGGCGACGCGCTTCCATTTCGCCGGCCGACAGGTCGTGCAGAACGGCGCCACGCGGACGTTCCTGCTGGCGCGGCGGCTGCGAAGGCTGCGGGCGCTGCGGCTGCTGTTGGGAGCGCTGGGGCTGCTGCGGGCGATGCGGCTGCTGTGTCGGCTGCTGAACGCGGGTCGGCGCCGGTGCCGGCGTCGGTGCCGGACGGGCAGCAGCAACGGGTGCCGCAACCTGCGAAGGCGTGGGTGTCTGTGTCGGTGCGGGCGTCGGTGCAACTGCAGCGGGTTCCGCGCGAACTGGGGTAATCGGTGTAATGGGGGGCTTTTCGTCGAGCGGGCGGGTCGGGCGGCGCTTCACCGTCTCGACGACGACCGACTTCGTACGGCCGCGCCCCATATCCTGGCGCACGGTACCCTGGCTCGTCCCCGAGGGCTTCAGGGTGAGTGTCTTCTTCACGCCGATTGTCTTGTCGTCTTTGTTGTCGGTCATTCCGTTCCCGTTCCTTCGAGCGAGGCCGGATGCCGAGCATCAGACCACGCCGTTCACATACTGTCCTAAACCACGGAGGCCGGCTTTCGCCGGTGACCGCGTCATTGTGGGTTCGGGCCAGCGCTCGAGACCTGCAGCACCGGGCCGCGATAGGTTTCGAGCAGAGTTGCGCGCTTCACTACACCTTCACCCGCCTGCCCTGCAAGCGCGCAAGCATGGATAAACGCATTCTGGCCCATCAGTTCGTCCATTTCCGCCCCGGTCAGAAGGTGGAATGCGGGGATTTCCGCATCCGCTCCTGTCCCGAGGTGCCAGGCCTTTCGGGCCTGGTCGATCTTCCGTATGCCGTCTGCCGCCGCGTCCTTCGAATGGAACACCGCGATGGCTTCTCCGCTTCGAACGGCCGCCTCCACCTTGGCAGAGCCGCTGATGAACTGGCCGGCCTTGCGCGCCATGTTCATCATACCTGTCAACTGCGCGACCAGCAGGCGTTCGACGGTGGCGCCGAGATCCGGCTCCACCTTCACATCCCGCTTCAGCGCCCGGGCGAAGAGCTTCTTCGCCACGGCCTTGTCCACCGCCTCACGGCGGGGGCTTACCCAGCATCCCCGGCCTGGAAGCGTCCGCTTCAGGTCGAGAACGATTGTTCCGTCCGGTGCCGCCACGAACCGCAACAGCGTATCGGGCGATCCGCTGTCACGGGTGACGATGCACATCCGTCCGTTCGCGTCGGAGAGGTCGAAGTCGTCTTCGTCCTCCGGCACGTCGGGCGTGAGCGCGGTCATCACGCCTCTTGCTCGACGTCGGCTTCGCCTTCCACTTCGGTTTCAGTCGTCTCGACAGCGAGGTCGTCCTCGGTGATCCAGCCGGCCGACAGACGGGCCCGCACGATCATGGCTTCTGCTTCGGCGCGCGAAACGTCGAACTTGGCAAACAGGCCTTCGAACTTCTTCGTCTCGCCGTCCTTGCGTTCGCTCCAGCCGACCAGGTCATCGGCGGCGCAGCCGGCGAAGTCCTCGATCGTTTTGATGCCATCTTCGCCGAGCGCGACCATCATCTGCGAGGTGATGCCCTCGATCTGGCGCAGCTCGTCCGCAACGCCGAGTTCGCGGCGCTTGGCATCCATTTCCGCCTCGATCTTGTCGAGATATTCGCGGGCGCGGGTCTGGATTTCCTGCGCCGTGTCCTCGTCGAAGCCATCGATCGAGGCAATTTCCTCGATGTCGACATAAGCCACTTCCTCGACCTGCGCGAAGCCTTCAGAGGCCAGCACCTGGCCGACCATCTCGTCGACGTCGAGCGCATCCATGAACAGGTTGGTGCGTTCGTTGAATTCCTTCTGGCGGCGTTCCGATTCTTCGGCTTCCGTCATGATGTCGATGTCCCAGCCGGTGAGCTGCGATGCCAGACGCACGTTCTGGCCGCGACGACCGATGGCAAGCGACAGCTGCTCGTCCGGAACCACCACTTCGATGCGCTCTGCATCTTCGTCGAGAACGACCTTGGCGACTTCCGCCGGCTGCAGGGCGTTGACGATGAACGAAGCCGGATCGGCCGACCACGGAATGATGTCGATCTTTTCGCCCTGAAGCTCGCCGACAACGGCCTGAACGCGCGAACCGCGCATACCGACGCAGGCGCCGACCGGATCGATCGACGAGTCGTTCGAGATGACGGCGATCTTGGCGCGCGAACCCGGGTCACGGGCAACCGACTTGATCTGGATGATGCCGTCGTAAATTTCCGGCACTTCCATGGTGAAGAGCTTCACCATGAACTGCGGATGGGTCCGCGACAGGAAAATCTGCGGGCCGCGCTGTTCGCGACGCACGTCATAGACATAGGCGCGAACGCGGTCGCCATAACGGAAGGCTTCGCGCGGGATCATCTCGTCGCGACGGATGATGCCTTCGCCACGACCGAGGTCGACGATCACATTGCCGTATTCGACGCGCTTGACGGTGCCGTTGATGATCTCGCCCATGCGGTCCTTGAACTCGTCATACTGACGGTCACGCTCGGCTTCGCGCACCTTCTGCACGATGACCTGCTTGGCCGACTGCGCAGCGATACGGCCAAAGTCCATCGGCGGCAGCGGATCGGCGATGAAGTCGCCGAGCTTGGCATCGACGTTACGGTCGCGGGCCAGTTCCAGAGCGATCTGGGTCGCATAGTCCTCGACCTTTTCGACCACTTCCAGAAGACGCTGCAGGCGGATTTCGCCGGTCTTCGAGTTGATGTCGGCGCGGATGTTCGTTTCCGTGCCGTAACGCGAACGGGCAGCCTTCTGGATCGCGTCGGCCATGGCGGCGAGCACGATTTCGCGGTCGATCACCTTTTCACGGGCAACGGCATCTGCGATCTGCAAGAGCTCGAGCCGGTTAGCACTGACTGCCATGTCTTAGGTCTCCGTCTTCACGCCCGGGCATCGGCCTCGGGCTATAGGTCAAACGTTATTCTTCGCTGTCGTCTGCGTCGGTGTCTTCGTCGTTCTGGTTCGCGGCCTGCGCCTTGGCCAGCTTGTCGGCCCGAAGCGCGTCACGGATCAGATCGTCCGTCAAAATGAGCTTGGCTTCCGCCAGCGTCGAGAACGGGATGACCACCGTCGGCTCTTCGCCGTAAGCAACCTGATCACGCTCGAGCGTGAAGCCGTCCGCATCGACCGCCCCGATCTTGCCGCGAAAACGCTTGCGGTTGTCCACCAGGATCGAGGTCTCGCATTTCACGATATGCCCCTGCCAGCGGGTAAAATCCGACTTGCGCACCATCGGCCGGTCGATCCCAGGCGACGAAACCTCCAGATGATAGGCCTTGTCGACGGGGTCCTCGACATCCAGCACCGGCGAGACGGCCATCGAAACGGCTTCGCAACCCTCGACGTCCATCGTGCCGTCGGTGCGTTCTGCCATGATCTGCAGCGTCAGGCCATTCTGGTTCATCATGCGCACGCGAACCAGATTGAAGTCCATCGCTGTGAGCACGGGCTCGATGATATCTGCAATGCGACGGTCAAGGCCTGTTTCGGTGATGATCCGTGCTTCGCCGGGGCCCGGCGTCGGCATCTCTTCGGACAATCGTTTTACTCCCGATTGGATACGATCGCCAATAAAAAAGAGCGGGTCCTTCCGGGCCCACCCTTCATCTGTCGATCAAGAATTTGAATGTCGTATACGCCACCGACCCGCCAATTGCAAGCTTTTCACCTCGCCGAAAAACATTCTTGCCTTTGGCGCGTTGCACGTTGCAAGTTCACCCCGGCTGCTTGCCCAGCCCGCTCCCGGTCAAAGGACGAGCCACCCGTGCCCGACAGACGCTCACCGCTTTCCCCCCTGCGCAATGAATTCTACCGTCGGATCTGGCTCGCCAGCATGTCCTCCAATCTCGGGGGATTGATCCAGGGTGTCGGCGCGGCCTGGATGATGGCCTCGATTTCGACCTCTGAAAACATGGTGGCGCTCGTGCAGGCGTCGAACACCGGGCCGATCATGCTTTTGTCGCTGGTCGCGGGCGCCATCGCCGACAGCTTCGATCGTCGCCGGGTGATGATCGCCTCCCAGCTCTTCATGATTGTTGTCTCGGCCCTGCTGACGCTCTTTGCCTTTCTCGGCATGATCACGCCGTGGACGTTGCTCGGCTTCACCTTCCTCATCGGCTGCGGAACGGCGATGAACAATCCGTCTTGGCAGGCCTCGGTCGGCGATATCGTCCCGCGCCAGGATCTCGCCGCCGCCGTCTCGCTCAACAGCATGGGTTTCAACATCACCCGCAGCGTCGGGCCCGCCATTGGCGGCATGATTGTCGCCTTTGCCGGTGCGGCCGCAGCCTTCGCCGCCAACACCCTCTCCTATTTTGCGATCATCTACGCGCTCCTGCGCTGGAAGCCGGACTATCCGAAGAACCCCTTGCCGCGCGAGCAGCTGGGCCCGGCGATCTCGGCCGGGCTGCGCTATGTCGCCATGTCCCCCAATCTCGGCAAGGTGCTCTTCCGCGGCTTCGTCTTCGGCCTCACGGCCACCGCCATCCTGTCGCTGCTGCCCATCGTCGCGCGCGACCAGCTGTCCGGTGGACCGCTGGTCTTCGGCGCGCTGCTCGGCGCCTTCGGCATCGGCGCCATCTTCGGTGCACTCGGCAATCAGCGCCTGCGCGAAATCCTGTCCAGCGAGGATATCGTCCGCGTCGCCTTTGCCGGCTTCGCGGTGGCCGCCGCCATCACCGGCATCAGCACCTCGATCTGGCTGACGGCGATGGCGCTGATGCTGGCCGGCGCCTGCTGGGTTCTCGCGCTCTCCTTGTTCAACACCGTGGTGCAGCTCTCCGCACCCCGCTGGGTCGTCGGGCGTGCCTTGTCGCTCTATCAGACGGCGACCTTCGGCGGCATGGCGACCGGCAGCTGGCTGTGGGGCAGCGTGGCGGAGAGTGCCAGTTCATCGCATGCCCTTGTGGCCTCCAGCATCCTGATGATGGTGGGCGTCGCGATCGGCTTTGTCCTGCCGATGCCGGCCTTCGCCACCCTCGATCTCGATCCGCTCAACCGCTTCAACGAGCCGCCACTCAGGCTCGACATCCGCCCGCGCAGCGGCCCGATCGTCATCCAGATCGATTTCGAGATCACCGATGCCGATGTGGCGGAATTCCTGGGTGTCATGGTCGAGCGCCGCCGCATCCGCCTGCGCGACGGCGCCCGCAACTGGACCCTGATGCGTGACCTGGAAAACCCTGACATCTGGACCGAGACATACCACGTGCCGACCTGGGTCGATTACGTCCGCCACAACCACCGGCGCACCAAGGCCGATGCCGAGATCACCGATCGGCTGTTGCAACTGCATCGCGGCGACAAGCCGCCCCATGTCCACCGGATGATCGAACGTCAGGCCATCCCGCCATCGGACGACGTCTTCCACCAGCCGCATATCGACCACCCCTGAGGCAGGGCGATTGCATATGGATCAAAACCCCTCTGGCCTCCTGAGCTTGTCGAAGGGCGGCCATATCCCCCACAAGGGGGGAGAGGACGTGGCGCAGACCGCGCAATTTCAACACGCCACGGCGCTGCCGGGTTAAGCCCTCCCCCTTGTGGGGAGGGTTGGGAGGGGTCTTTTCTTCCACATGCCAAAGCCTTGCCCCTGAGGCGAGGGAAGATCAGCGAAGCTTCGCCTTCAGCCCTGCATTCGGATAACAGGTCGGCCGCATGCCCTGGCTGGCCTGCCACTCGCCGAGCGACCGGCGCGTCTTGAAGCCCGGCAGCCCATCCACTTTGCCGACGTCATAGCCTTGCGCCACCAGCGCCTTTTGCATGGCCAGCACGTCGGAGCGCAACATCTTGCCGACATCGCCCCAGGCACCCTTGAAGGCGCCGCCACCGGACCCGATGCGGTCGGCGAGATTGCCGATGAACAGCGCATAGAGATCGGAATTGTTGTATTCCTTCAGCACGTAGAAATTCGGCGTGACGAGAAATTCCGGCCCGTTCGTGCCCGCCGGAACGAGCATCATTGCCGATTGCTGCGTCTCGCTTGCGGGAAAGGCCTTGCCGGAGATGCGCGTCAGGCCCTCGCCGGCCCAGGCCGATACGGGTTTGGCCCGGTCAGGCCCTTCCTGCGCACAGGAAACGCCGTCGGGGATCGAGATCTCGTAGCCCCAGTCCCGACCTTTCTGCCAGCCGCTCTTCACCAGATAGTTGGCGATCGAAGCCAGCGTGTCGGGCACCGAGTTCCAGATGTCCCGCTTGCCGTCGCCGTCGAAGTCCACGGCATATTTCAGATAACTGCCCGGCATGAATTGCGGCTGGCCGAGCGCCCCGGCCCAGGATCCCATCATCCGCTCTGCCGGCACATCGCCGCTCTCGACGATATGCAGCGCGGAAATCAGCTCCTGCTGGAATAGCGGCTTGCGGGTCGACATGAAGGCCTTGGTGGCCAGCACGTCGATCGCGGAATAGGGCAGTTTCGCCCGCCCATAGCCGGATTCGCGGCCCCAGATGGCCACCAGGATCGATCCCGGCACGCCATAGGTCGCCTCCACCTTGCGCAGCGTCGCGGCATTCTGGCTCGCGAGCGACCGCCCGGTCGCCGCCAGTCCCTGCAGACGTTTTTCGGAAAAATAGCTGGCCGGCGACGAAAACTCCGCCTGGGTCTGGGCCTGCTCCTTCGGCGGCGTGGTGCCGGGCGGCACCAGATCCGGCAGGTCCCATTTCAGCGTGGCCCCTTGCATCGTCCTGTCGAACACCGATTTCCCAATGCCCCCGACCTGGGCGGCCTGCCAGAGATCGGTCGCGATCCAGCGCTGGAACTGCGCCTCGACCTGGCTTTTCGACGGCGCGGATGAGGCAGCGCTCTCAGAGCCGCACAACAGACCTGCAAGCAACAGCAGGCGGCCGGGGAGGGAATTCAGTCGCAGCATTTGTATCCTCCTCAAAGGAGCGGTCAGATCGCCGTTCGGGCGCGCAGCGCCGCAGACAGCGTGCCTTCATCGAGATAGTCGAGTTCGCCACCGACAGGCACGCCATGCGCCAGCCGCGTGATCTTGACGTCGAGCCCGGCGAGATGATCGGTGATGTAATGCGCCGTGGTCTGCCCCTCGACCGTGGCATTGACAGCGATGATGATCTCGCGCACCCCGCCCTTCGCCACCCGCTCAATCAGCCCCTTGATATTGAGATCGTCAGGCCCGATTCCGTCGAGCGGCGACAGCGTCCCGCCGAGCACATGATAGGCCGTATTCATGGCCGTTGCCCGCTCCAACGCCCAGAGATCGGAGACGTCTTCAACGACGATGATCACGGAACTGTCGCGCTGCACATCGGTGCACACGCTGCAGGGGTCGATCGTATCGACATTGCCGCAGCAGGAGCAGATCTTCACCTTGTCATGAGCCTCGCCCATCGCGTGGCTCAAGGGGCCGAGCAACTGGTCCTTTTTCTTAATCAGATGCAGCGCCGCCCGGCGGGCAGAGCGGGGTCCTAGCCCCGGCACTTTCGCCAGCAGCTGGATCAGTTTTTCAATTTCGGGGCCGGTGACTCGTTTTGCCATGGCGGCGTTTCTAGCCCATATAGACGCGAAACGGAATCGCCGAAGGGATGCCTCGCATGAAAATCCTCGCCGTCTGCCTCGGTCGCCCGGAAGTTCTTGCCGGCAAGAAATACAAGACCGGCATCAACAAGCTCGCCATCCAGGGCCCTGTTATGGTCGATGCCGAGGGTCTCGTCGGTGATGCGATCCTCAACCGCAAACACCATGGTGGCGTTGATCAGGCCGTCTATATCCAGGGCAGCGTCGATATCGACTGGTGGAGCAGAGAGCTCGGTCGCGAACTTCACTACGGCATGTTCGGCGAAAACCTCGTGATCGAGGGCCTGGAAAGCCAATTGCTCGCCGCCGGCGACCGCTTCGCAATCGGCGATGTTCTGCTCGAAATCACCTCACCTCGCATGCCCTGCGCCACCTTTGCCGCCCACATGGGCGACCCGAAGATCGTCAAGCGCTACACCCAGGCCGCCCGCCCCGGCGCATATGCCCGTGTCCTCAACGGCGGCATGCTCGAGGCCGGCCAATTGGTCGTCTACACTCCCTATGAGCGCGAGCGCGTCACGATGCAGGAAATGATGGCGACCTACGGCCGCATCTTGAGCGACAGGGATCGCGCCCGCTATCTCTCGGCCCCTGTCCACTACAAGACCAGGGATGCCATCCTCGCTGGCGAAATCTGAGCCTCCGCCGAAGGTCTAAACTGACCTGCCTTTACCAGAGCCCTCCTCCTCGCCATCATCCCGCCCCGCATGGAGGCGTGATGGACCAGACGAAAATCGAGCTGACCTGTACCGACGGTGTCAAGCTGACCGGCCATTGGTGGCGTAAGCCCGGAGAAGTGCCGCGCGCCACCGTGATCATAAATCCGGCAACCGGTGTGCATGCCCGCTACTACCATCGCTACGCGGCCTTCCTGGCGACGCATGGCTATGCCGTGCTGACCTATGATTATCGTGGAATCGGTCTGTCCCGGCCGGAGAGCCTGAAAGGATCGACCTTCACTTGGCGCCAATGGGGCGAGCAGGATTTTGACGCTGCCCTACGGCATGCCCTGGAGGAAGACCGGACCAGTCGCGTGCTCGTCGTCGGCCACAGCATCGGCGGCTTCCTCGCCGGTTATGCGTCGGCGGTCAGCCGGATATCGGCCATGCTCTCGGTCGGCGGCCAATACGGTTATTGGGGAGATTATGCGCTCGGGCATAGACTTCCGCTCGCCCTCAAATGGCATGTCGCCATGCCGGTTTTGACCGGTGTAATCGGCCATTTTCCCGGTAAGCGTCTCGGCTGGCTTGAAGACCTGCCGAAAGGTGTCGCATTCGGCTGGGGTCTGCAGCAGGCCCGCGCCGAACAGGGTCTCGACCGTGAGAAGGCGCAAGTCATGCGCACCAATTTTGCTGCGGCCACGTTCCCGGTACTTAGCGTCACCATGACCGACGACCCTTTCGCCACGCCGAAGGCGATCAACCGAGCCATGGGCTACTACCGCAACGCCCCGGTCACGAAAGTGCTTCTGGAGCCGCGAGATCTCGGCCAGGCGCGCGTCGGCCATTTCGACCTTTTTCACGCGCGGCACGAAACCGGCTTCTGGCAATCGACGCTGGACTTCCTGCGAGAGGGACAAAACCCCTGGCCCGAGCGGGTCTATGCCTGACAGACCCGCCCTGGTGGCTGGCTGATTAGAACGGCAGCTTCATTCCCGGCGGCAGCGGAATGCCGGCAGTAACCGAAGCCATCTTCTCCTGCGTCTGGGTCTCAACCTTGTCCTTGGCGTCCTTATGGGCCGCCACGATCAGGTCTTCCAGGATCTCGACATCGTCTTCCTTGAACAGCGACGGATCGATCTTGAGGCTGCGCAGCTCGCCCTTGCCGGTCAAAACGACCGTGACGAGACCACCACCGGACTTGCCCTCGATTTCGAGTGCGGCGATTTCCGCCTGCATCGTCTCCATCTTGGCCTGCATTTCCTTGACCTTGCCCATCATGCCCATGATGTCGCGCATCGTCGTCTCCTTGGTCTCGTGTCGATTGGATATGGCGTCGGGCGCCCTAGAATTCGATGTCGTCGCCGGGAAGGATGTCGCCTTCCGCCGATTCCGCCGCAGCCGGCGGAGCGATCAACGTGTCATCCTCTTCGACGGTTCCCGCCGAGATGCGCACGTCGGTAATCTTGGCGCCCGGAAAGCGCGCAAGGATCGCCGCGACGTCAGGGTCCTGCCGGGCGTCGAGCAGCCGTGCCTCACGCGTGGTGTTTTCCGTCTGCACCAGTGTCGGTGCGCCGGCTTCGTTCGACAGCGTCACCCACCAGGTAATGCCGGTCCACTCGGTCAACCGCAACTTCAGTTCATTGACGATCGTTGGCGGGCATTGCGTCTCGAGCCGTATCTCCAGCCGCCCCGGTTCGATCTTCACCAGATGGACGAATTGCCGAAGCTGCGCGCGCAGCACCGGGCTGCGGTTTTTCGTGCAGAGATCCGCGATATCATCGAGCGAATTGACCTGCACCAGCGGTGCCGGCGCATCCTGCACCTTCGGCTGAACAGTCTCCATCCCGCGCGGCAGGGCATCGCCCGCCGGCACACTCTGCAGATGCGCCACAGGTTGGCTCATCGCCGGCCGGGGAGCACTCTCCTGCGAAGGTTGCGCCACCGCCTGCACCCGCATCGCCATCGACGCACCGCCACCACCGCCGCCATTCGGGCGCGGGGCTGATGGCGCGCTGTCGCCAGCCTCTCCATTCGAAAGCTCAAGCAGGCGTCGCGCCGCGTCTTCGGGCGAAGGCAGATGCGCCGCATGCGCCAGCCGGATCAGCACCATCTCGGCCGCCCCCGCCGGGCGTGAAGAAGCCTCGACCTCCGGAATGCCCTTGAGCAGCATCTGCCACATGCGCGACAGCGTGGTCACAGCCACGCTGTCGGCCAGTTCGCCACCGCGCACCCGCTCGGCTTCACTCAGCGACGGGTCTTGCGAGGCAGATGGAATATATTTGAGCCGCGTCACCAGATGGGTGAAATCGGCAAGATCGGTCAGCACCACCGACGGGCTGGCGCCCGCCTCATACTGGCTGCCGAATTCCGACAGCGCCGTTGCCACGTCACCGCGCACCACATGCTCGAACAGATCGACGATACGCGCGCGGTCAGCGAGACCCAGCATCGACCGCACCGCATCCGCATCCACCACACCTCCGCCATGCGAAATCGCCTGGTCGAGCAGTGACAGGCCGTCGCGCGCCGAGCCTTCGGCGGCGCGCGCAATCATCGCCAGCGCCTCTTCCTCGGCCTGGATGCCTTCCTTCGATGCAATGGTCGAAAACAGCCCGACGAGATCGCCGGCGCTGATCCGGCGCAGGTCGAAGCGCTGGCAGCGGGAGAGAACGGTGATCGGAACCTTGCGGATTTCCGTCGTCGCGAAGATGAACTTCACATGCTCCGGCGGCTCTTCCAGCGTCTTCAGCAAGCCGTTGAAGGCCGCCGTCGAGAGCATATGCACTTCGTCGATGATATAGACTTTGTATCGCGCCGAAACAGGGCGATAGCGCACCTGTTCGATGATCTCTCTGATATCGTCGATACCCGTATGCGAGGCGGCGTCCATCTCGATCACGTCGACATGCCGGCCTTCCATGATCGCCTGGCAGTGTTCGCCGGGGATGCGAAGGTCGATCGTCGGCTTGTCGATCTCGGGCGTCTTGTAATTGAGTGCGCGCGCCAGAATGCGCGCCGTCGTCGTCTTGCCCACCCCGCGCACGCCGGTCAGCATATAGGCCTGCGCAATGCGCCCGGTCTCGAACGCATTGGTGAGCGTGCGAACCATCGGCTCCTGGCCGACCATCAGGTCGGTGAAATCCTTGGGACGATATTTGCGGGCGAGAACGCGGTATCCGCCGGGGGCGGCCTTGGCCTCTGCTGTCGGCTCCAATTCGCTCATCGCGCTGCCAGCTTCCCCGTTCGCCCGCGGCCGGGCATGGCACGGCCCGTGTCGGAAACAGGGGCCGGGAATGAAGATGAGGTGGGAGGCTGGCACGATGACCCGTGCCGTGCTCGTTGGGGCTGCTTCCTTCCGGACCTGACCCGGTTGGCGAGTGGCTCGTCCACCACCAACCTCCCGAGGAGACATATCGGCAATAACGCCGCCAAATGCAAGCCAAGCCAAAAAAAAACTGCTAGGCTTTCAAAAAACGAAAGGGAGAAACGCCTTGCAGCCATTCGTCCTCGACGCGCGCCTTGCTGAGGACAGCGTGTCGATCCTCAAACTCGGCCTGTGTGACATCAGGCTGGCCAAGGACAGCCGCTGGCCCTGGCTGATTCTCGTGCCCCAGCGCGCCGATGTCTCGGAAGTCTTCGATCTCACCCCGCTCGACCAGGCCATGCTGACCTTCGAGCAGGTCACCGTCGGCGCTGCCCTGAAGGCTGTGACGGGCGCCGACAAGATCAACATCGCCGCCATTGGCAATATCGTCCGGCAGCTTCATGTTCATGTCGTCGCCCGCACAGAGGATGATCCCAACTGGCCGAAACCCATCTGGGGCTACGGCACATCAGTCCCCTATGAGCAGGCCGCCTTCGACGCCATGAAAACCCGGATCCTTGAAGCCCTCCAATGAGAAATTCCATTTTTTCCAGCCGCGCCCCCCATCTCGAACCCAGCGAACTCACCGCCTTCTCGGGCAACCGGCTGAACCGCGACAGCGAACACCGGGACGAGACATCGCTGGAAACCGCGCTGAAGGTCGAGGGCACCCATATCCTTGCCTTCTCCGGTACTCAGCTTGTGCTCAAACATGACGGCCAGATCCTCGATCCGCTCTTCGCACCTTATGAACTGGCAGCCCTGCAGCCGGATTTCGACGAGGCGATCCTGCTCGGCCACCAGCCATCAGGCGAGCCGCGCCTGGCCGTCCCCGTCGCGCTGAAGCCGGAGGAACTGTCGGCCGAGTTCAAGCCTGCCGATCCCCGCGCTTTGTTTCGCGACGCCCTGGTCGGCGAGGATCTGCTGGGCGAGGTCGCCCAGGCCTTGAGCCTCCTGCGCTGGAATGCCGACAACAAGTTCTGCGGCCGCTGCGGCTCCGCCATGGAAGGCCGCATTGGCGGCTACAAGCGCGTCTGCACAGGCTGCTCCTACGAGATTTTTCCGCGCACCGATCCCGTGGCCATCATGCTGATCGTGGACGAGAAGAACGACCGCTGCCTGATGGGCCGCAGTCATCGTTTCCCTGAAGGCATGTATTCCTCGCTCGCGGGTTTCATCGAGCCGGGCGAGACGATCGAAAATGCCGTGCGTCGCGAAACCAGGGAAGAATCCGGCATCAGCGTCGGCCGCGTCCGCTACCACGCCTCGCAGCCCTGGCCGATGCCGCACCAGCTGATGCTCGGCTGTTACGGCGAGGCGACAACGACGGAGATCACCTTCGATTCCGTCGAGCTTGAGGATTGTCGCTGGTTCACCCGTGGCGAAATCGCCACCATGCTGCAGGAAGGCTCCTATGAAGGACGTACCCTGCCGATCGAAGGTACGATCGCCCGCCGCCTTATCACCGACTGGTTCGAATGGCGGCACTGAGCCGCCATTCCGACCCGGAGTTCAGAGCTTCCCCCGCATCGCATGCGCCTTATACACGCCGAGAATGCGCACCTTCTCTGAGAAGAACCGCAGCTCTTCCAATGCCCGGCGCACCGGTGCATCGTCCGGATGCCCCTCGATATCGGCATAAAACTGCGTTGCCGTGAACTTGCCGCCGATCTGGTAGCTTTCCAGCTTGGTCATGTTGACGCCATTGGTGGCAAAGCCACCCATGGCCTTGTAGAGGGCGGCCGGAATGTTGCGCACATTGAACACGAAGGTGGTGATGAACAGCTCGTCAGCATTTTCGCGTTTCTGGTCGTCCTCGTCGCGTGCCAGCACGACGAAACGCGTCACATTGTTCTCCGAGTCCTCGACATTCTCGGCAATGATGTCGAGACCGTAAAGCGGCGCCGCAAGCCTCGGCGCCAGCGCCGCCATGCTGCGGTCGCCCTTCTCGGCCACCTGCTTGGCAGCCCCGGCCGTATCACCGGCCACCACGGCCTTCCAGCCATGGCTGCGGATGATCTTGCGGCACTGGCCGAGTGCATGGATATGGCTGTGCACTGTGCGGATCTCGTCGAGACCGACGCCCGGCAGCACCATCAGCTGAAAGCGGATCGGCATGAAGTATTCGCCGACGATATGCAGGCGCGACAGCGGCAAGAGGTAGTGGATGTCGGCGACGCGCCCGGCCAGCGTGTTCTCAATCGGGATCATTGCCAGATCCACTTCCCCGGTCTCCAGCGCCACGAAGGCATCCTCGAAAGTCGGGCAGGGCAGGGGCTCCATGGTGGGGAACATGTCCCGGCAGGCCATGTCGGAATTGGCGCCGAAGTCGCCCTGGAAGGAAATCTTGTTGGTAGGGGCCAAGGGAATGAAGTCCTTAATTGGAGGAGGCCGAAAGGATCAGCCGGGCCTTGTCGAGATCGGCGGGTGTGTCGACGCCGAGCGGCACGGTCTTGACCACCTCTGCATCGATGCGCATGCCGGCTTCCAGCGCCCGCAGCTGTTCAAGCGATTCCCGCTTTTCCAGCGTCGAGGGCGAAAGTGATACAAAACGTTCAAGGGCTTCACGGCGATAGGCGTAAAGCCCGATGTGGTGGTAAAGCGGCCCTGCACCATGCGGTGCAGTCGCCCGGGTAAAATAAAGTGCCCGCAATCGCCTGTCCGACAGCGGCGAACCGACCACCTTGACGACATTCGGATTGGTCTTCTCGTGCTCGTCGACGATCTCGACCGTCAGCGTCGCGATATCCACCGCCGGATCCTCCAGCGGACGCAGCGCTGCGCGAATGGTCTGCGGGTCGATCGTCGGCAGGTCGCCTTGCACATTGATCACGATCTTGGCGCGACCATCCGGGTCGACCTTGCTCAGCGCTTCGAAAATCCGGTCCGAGCCGGACTGATGATCGACACGTGTCATCACCACCTCGAAGCCCGCCGCCTCCACCGCGTCATAGGTCAGCTGGTCGTCAACCGCCACGATGATTCGCCCCACATCGGCTTCCTGCGCGCGTTTTGCCACCTGGACGATCATCGGCAGGCCGGCAATATCGGCCAGCGGCTTGCCCGGCAAACGGGTGGATGCCATGCGGGCGGGGATGAGGACCAGCGTTTCGTCGCTTTTGCCGTTATTCATGGTCCTAACCCCTTCAAATCACCACACAGAAGTGGCAAAAGGTCCCAGTTGCGGGACCATAATCGTGTTGCATGTGTTATGCAAAAGACATAGGTTCCGCGCGATTTCAAGATCGTCCGGTTGCTGATCGGCTGGCTGCATGGGGAGCTTTGCAGATGAACTCTAATATGAATATGGCCGTAGGCGCCTTCCTCGGTACGGTATTCGTACTGATGTCGGTGTCCATCGCCTCTGAAGGCATTTTCCATGCGGAAGTGCCGGAGAAGGAAGGCTACGCCATCGTGGCTGAAGCAAGCGAAGCACCGGCTGCGGAAGAAGCAGTGGCCGCAACGCCGATCGCCGTCCTGCTGGCCAGCGCCGATGCAACGGCTGGCGAAGGTGTCTTCAAGAAGTGTGCGAGCTGTCACACCGACACCAAGGGTGGCGCCAACAAGGTTGGCCCGAACCTCTACGGCCTTGTCGACCGTCCGATTGCAAGCCACGAAGGCTTCAGCTACTCGGCCGCCATGACGGAATTCTCCAAGGGCGGCACCGAGCTCTGGACCTGGGACCACCTCAACGCCTTCCTGACGGCGCCGAAGAAGCACATCCCGGGCACCGCCATGGGCTTCGCCGGCATCAAGAAGGACGACGAGCGCGCCAATCTGATCCTTTATCTTCACACCATGGCCGATGCCCCAGTGGCTCTGCCGGATCCGGCCGCGACCAACTGATCACCATTCTAGAACTGTCGAGATCGAGCCCGGCCTTGTGCCGGGCTTTTTCGTGGCCCTCTGTCGCTGGCTTTTGCAGCCTTACAGCAGCAGCAGCGCCCAGAGCGAAACGCTCATCACCCCGAGTGCCGTCGATAGCGTGATGACAGAGGCGGCTAACCCCTGGCCGATGCCGAAACGGTTCGCGATCAGCCAGGCGTTGATGCCGGTTGGCACCGAAGACGTCAGCACCAGCGCAGCCGTCCACTGTGGGGACAGTCCCAAAAGATGGGACGTCAACCAGACGGTCGCCGGCATCACCACCAGCTTCACCGCCGAAATCGTTCCGGCGATCCGCACATTGCCCAGCATGCCGTATTTGTTCAGCGTCATCCCGAGCGAGATCAGCGCGAGCGGCGCAGCGGTGCTGGCGACTTGGCCGACCAATCCGTCGAGCATCGGGGGCAGGGGTCCGCCGAACAGTTGCACCAACATCCCGCCGGCAAGGCCGATCACCAGGGGGTTTTGCATAAGGTTGAGGCCGACCTGCCGGGAGACCACGAGCAAGCCCTGGGACGGTTGCCCGCTGCTCTTCTGCTCCGCTCGCTCCATCATCAAGGTGCCGGCGATCATCATCAGGGGCAGATGGATGGCGAGCAGGATCGACATGGCGACAATCCCCTCGGCCCCCACAGTCCGCTCGACAAGCGGAAGGCCGATGAAGACATTGTTGGCGAAACCGGCAGAAACACCTGCAAGCACGCCCTCCCGTCGCTCGCGCCTGAACAGTCGAGAGGCGATCAGGTGACCAATCGTCCAGGCGACGAAAACTCCGGCGAAATAGGAGATCCACAGCCGGAAGGGCGATGCGCCGTGGAAATCCGCATTGGCAATGGTGCGAAACAACAGCATCGGGACCGCCACCTTGAAGACGAACTCCCCGAGCCCGTCGCCGATCTCCGCCGAGAGGATCTTCAGGCGCACCAGCATCCAACCGAACAGGATGAGGATGAAAATCGGCAGGACGTCTTGGGCAATGGCTGTCATGAAAAGTCGATTCGCTGGGGATTGAAGGACCATTCATAGGAGCAGCGCCGCGCTGCGCCAATCGCAATCCTGTCGCGATGACATGCTTCAAGGGTGAAATAGAAGCGGAAAACCTTGCCCAAAACGTCAAAAAGCAGGCTGTACCTGCTTTTTCGCCCGGCTCATCCGGGATGTGGGTTGCCGCCAGTACATCCGTGGTCGGTACCCGAAAGGAAAGCCGTCATGGCTTTCGCCAATAGCGGGGGAGCGCCATTTGCAGGCTTTTATTAGCGTGGACGGATGACATCGAAATGACAGCGCTTCCAGCCGCGTCTTTTCTCTTCCCAACCCCACAAAAACGGCTATGACCGTCGAGCGATAAATTCGGAGCCCCATTCCATGAGCCAGTTCGATGTCCTGACCGTCGGTAACGCGATCGTCGACATTATTTCCCGCTGCCAGGACCAGTTCCTGATCGACAACGGGATCACCAAGAGCGCGATGAATCTCATCGATGCCGAGCGTGCCGAACGTCTCTACGCATTGATGGGCCCGGCCGTGGAAGCCTCCGGCGGCAGCGCCGGCAATACCGCTGCCGGCATCGCCAATTTTGGCGGCAGGGCCGCCTATTTCGGCAAGGTGGCTGAAGACCAGCTCGGCCATATCTTCACCCACGATATCCGCGCCCAGGGCGTGCATTTTGAGACCGCGCCCGGTGCCGGCCAGCCGCCGACGGCCCGCAGCATGATCTTCGTGACCGAAGACGGCGAGCGCTCGATGAACACCTATCTCGGCGCCTGCGTCGAATTCGGCCCCGAGGATGTCGAGCCCGACGTCGTCGCCCAGTCCAAGGTCACCTATTTCGAGGGCTATCTGTGGGATCCGCCGCGTGCCAAGCAGGCCATCCTGGAATGCGCCCGCATCGCCCATGAAAACGGCCGGGAAATGTCGATGACGCTGTCAGACAGCTTCTGCGTCGGCCGCTACCGTGAAGAATTCCTTGAACTGATGCGCTCCGGCACGGTCGACATCGTCTTCGCCAACGAGCAGGAAGCGCTTTCGCTTTACGAGACCGACGATTTCGCCCATGCACTCGACCGCTTGGCGAAGGATTGCAAGCTCGCCGCCGTGACCATGGGCGACCAGGGCGCTGTCGTCGTCAAGGATGGTGAACGTATCCACGTGCCAGCCACGACCATTGCCAGCCTCGTCGATACGACCGGCGCCGGGGATCTCTTCGCAGCCGGTTTTCTGTTTGGGTACACCAGCGACCGCAGCCTGGAAGATTGTGCCCGCCTCGGCTGTTACGCCGCTGGCATTGTCATCCAGCAGATCGGGCCGCGTCCGATGATGTCGCTCGAGAAGGGGGCGGCCGATCTCGGGCTTATTTGAAGGCCTCGCCGGGATAGGCGCCCCAGATTTCCTCTTGCGAAACCCAGCCGCCGACCCCTTGCGTCTCGGCCTTGCACCAGTTGCCGTTGCATTCGGAAATATTGATCACGACGCCCGGCTCCAGCTTGGCGATGACGGCGGCCGACGACATCGAATCGCGTCGCATCATCACATACACATTGCTGCCGTTGCCGCGCATCCACGGGGCCGCCACGGCCGTGCGCTCGCAGGAAAGCAGAGTCTGGCTGACCCAGCCCTCGGTGCCGTCGGCGTCGCGGATCTGGCGCCAGTTTTCGTATTCGCGGATGATCTCGACCGGCAGGCCGGATTTCATGTAGCGCCAGGAGACCGCGTAATCGGTGCTCGGGCCGATCCGGAGATTGACCTTCTCCGCCTTCAGGCTGACGAAGCGCGGAAGCGGAAGACCGCTCGACCCCTTCGTCGAAGACTGGGCGAAACTGAGCTGTGGCCCCATCATCAGGGACAGAGCGAGGACACCGGATGCAAGGCTGACTCGGGACAGGTTCACAAACATGATCGTTCCGGACTGAGCGATGGATACAAAGGACTTATCTGCCCTCTTGGGGCCGGGCCTGCTAAGGGCCCCGGACAAATCAGCGACGCGTCGACGAGTTTTGTTTGTCTTCCCCGACGGGTTTGCTAGAAATTGCCCTTCAAGGGGGAGAGTATCCCCCGTGTTGGTTAACGAGTTCTGAACAAGGCATCGAACCATCCATGACGAACAGGAAAAGACCCTCGGTCTATATCACCCGCAAACTGCCTGACGCCGTGGAAACGCGCATGCGCGAACTCTTCGAGGCCGAGCTCAACATCGACGATCTGCCGCGCACGCGCGAGCAGTTGATCGCCGCCGTCCGGTCCTGCGACGTGCTCGTGCCGACCGTCACCGATCGGATTGACGCCGCCCTGATCGCCGAGGCCGGCCCACAGCTCAAGCTGATCGCCAGCTTCTCCAACGGAACCGACCACATCGATGTCGACGCCGCCGCGAAACGGGGCATCACGGTCACCAATACGCCGAACGTGCTCACCGAAGACACCGCCGACATGACGATGGCGCTGATCCTCGCCGTGCCCCGCCGCCTCGTCCAGGGCGCCCGCGTCCTGATGGATCGTCCGGGCGAATGGGAGGGCTGGTCACCCACCTGGATGCTCGGCCGCCGCATTTCGGGCAAGCGCATCGGCATCATCGGCATGGGCCGCATCGGCACCGCCGTCGCGCGCCGCGCCAAGGCCTTCGGCCTGTCGATCCATTATCATAACCGCAAGAAGGTCAATCCGGCCACCGAAAACGAGCTGGAAGCGACCTACTGGGACAGCCTCGACCAGATGCTGGCGCGCGTAGACATCGTCTCGGTCAATTGTCCCTCGACGCCCGCCACCTTCCATCTACTGTCCGCCCGCCGTCTCGCTCTCCTGCAGCCGACCAGCTACATCGTCAACACGGCCCGCGGCGACATCATCGACGAGGACGCCCTGATCCAATGCCTGCGGAGCGGCAAAATAGCCGGCGCCGGCCTCGACGTCTTCGAGAACGAACCCGCCGTCAATCCGAAGCTGGTCAAGCTCGCCAACGAGGGCAAGGTCGTGCTTTTGCCGCACACGGGATCGGCCACGATCGAAGGCCGCATCGACATGGGCGACAAGGTGATTATCAACATCCGCACCTATTTCGACGGCCACCGCCCGCCCAACCGAGTGCTGCCCAGCCGGACGTGAGCGGTTTCACCGCAAGGCTTTGCGCATCTCGATATAGGTCGTGCGGTCATAACCCGGATGGGACTTTTCCGCCGTCGCAACGAAGCACCAGGCACCGAAGCGGCGGTGATTTCCTGTCAGTTCGATCCGCGTCTCCAGCCGAAGCGCAGGCAGCGATAGCTGCGCCGCCAAGGCCTCCGCCCGGTCCATCAGCCGCCGTCCGATGCCGCGTCCCTGGGTCTCGGGATCGACCGCCAGCTTCCCGACGTAAAGACAATCCGCCTCGGGCCGCATGTAGATACAGCCGACCGGCACACCCTCATCGAGCGCCACATAACCGATCTCGTCGCGCGCCTTCTGCGCCAGGCTGTCCACCGTCAGCCGGTGCGCGGAGGAGGGTGGCTCGATGACCCCGTCCATGTAAGCGAAAGACCGCAGGATCAGCGACAGAAGCGCCGCATGATCCCCGTAGCCATCGTCACCGATCCGTTCCACCGCAATCATGCGCGCTCGGCCCGCCGCTTGTAGCGGATCGTCTCGAACCGCGCCGAAAGCCCGTCATACATCAAGAGCTTGCCAACAAGCGGCTCGCCGATGCCGGTGATCAGCTTAATCGCCTCCATCGCCATCAGCGTGCCGATGACACCGGTCAGCGCCCCAATCACACCCACTTCGGCGCAGGAAGGAATGAGACCTTCGGGTGGCCGTTCCGGGAAGAGATCGCGGTAGCGCGGATACAGCGTCCCATCCGGCCCCGCCTCATAGGGCTTCAGCACCGTCACGGTCCCATCGAACCGCCCGACAGCCCCGGTCACCAGCGGCACCTTCGCCGCCTCCGCCTGGTCGGCCGCCGCATAGCGCGTGTCGAAATTGTCGGATCCATCGATCAAAAGCGTCTGGCCGGCCAGATGGTCGCGAGCGAAATGCGCGTCGAACCGCTCCTCGAAACGGATCACCCGGCAATGCGGGTTGAGCCGCGCGATCGCCCGCGCCGCACTCTCCGTCTTCTGCTCTCCGAGCGTGCCCGTATCGTGGATCACCTGCCGCTGCAGGTTGGACAGCGACACCCCGTCATCATCGACAATCGACAGCGTGCCGACGCCAGCCGCCGCCAGATATTGCAGCACCGGCGATCCGAGCCCCCCGGCCCCGATCACCATGACGCGCGCGGCTTTGAGCAATTGCTGTCCATGCCCGCCGACTTCTGGCAGCAGGATATGGCGATGATAGCGGGAAATTTCGTCGGGAAGCAGCGGGTCCATGGTCGCCATCATGCCACCGCATCGTGGCCGTTCAAAGTCGTCTCAGACATCAAGGCTGCCATCTTCCACGGTCACGATCTGCGCCCGCTCTCCAAGCGCCGAAAACATCGCAACGTCAGTCCCGGTCATAAAGGCCTGCCCGCCCAGCGCATCGATCCGGTCAAACAGCGCCGCCCGCCGCCCCTCGTCTAGATGCGCAGCGATCTCGTCCAACAGCAATATCGGCGCAAAACCCGTCATCGTCGCCACCAGCCGCGCATGGGCGAGGATCAACCCGATCAACAGCGCCTTCTGCTCGCCAGTCGAACAGCGCTCCGCATCCATGTTCTTCTCGATATGCCGCACGGTCAGGTCCGCCCGATGCGGCCCCTCGAGTGTGCGGCCCGCCGCCGCATCCCGATGCCGCGATTGCGCCAGCACCTCGATATAACGCTCTTCCAGCTCGAAAGCCGGAAGGTCCGAAAGTTCATCCAGAAACCCGGTCAGCGAAAGCTCTGCCGAGGGAAAGGGCGAAGTCTGCCGGTCGGCCTCGATCAGCCCGGCCAACAACCCCAGCATCTCGCGCCGCGCTGCCGCCATGGCGACTCCGAGTGCTGCCATCTGCTGCTCGATGCCGGACAGCCAGGAGGGGTCGAACCGCCCCTCCGAGAGCAGCCGGTTGCGACTGCGCATCGCCCGCTCGAAATCATTCGCCCGCCGCCCATGCGCCGGATCCAGCGACAGCACCAGCCGATCGAGAAACCGCCGCCGCTCGGCCGATGGCCCGGTGAACAGCCCGTCCATCGCCGGCGTCAGCCACAGAATGCGCAGATGGTCGGTGAGATCGTCGACGGACTTGGCCGGAGAACCGTTGATCCTGAGCCGACGAACGAGATTGTCCTCTTCTGTGGTCTCCGTACCGGTGCCGATATCCGCCTCGCCATTCATACCCTCGACAGCAGCAAAAATGGTGAAGCTGTCAGTGGCCCCGATCCTCGGCATGTCGGACAGCACGGCCCGCCGCAGCCCCCGTCCGGGCGAGAGCAGCGAGATCGCCTCCATGAAATTCGTCTTGCCGGCGCCGTTCTTGCCCACAAGCACCACATGCCGCTCATCGAGGACGAGCCCGGCCTGGGTGTAGTTGCGGAAATCGGTGAGCTTCAGCCGCTGGATATATGTTTTCTGGGTCATCGGTCGCATCAGTTGCAGCACCCTGAGCTAGGCCGATTGGCCGCCCAAGGCAAGGTGCAGCCCGCTTTTCCTACAGGCGCGTCGGCTGCGACCCTTGGCGCCATGAAGGCAGGGTCCCTTTCTGTTATGGTCATCGCTACAGATCCGGGAGACAGCCATGCAACGACAGTCCGACGAACAGACGCCGGAAGAGGCGCGCCGCGATCATTGGGAGATGCTTCGCTTCCTCGCGGTGAATGCGTTGGTCGGCGCAGGCCTCGGCCTCTTCGTCGGTCTGGCCATCCTCTGGCTCGACCTCGGCGGCGTCGGCACCTCGCTGTCCCGCTCGCTCCATCCGGTTCTCCCGGCCCTGATGTTGGTTGTGCCGCTGGCGCTCACTTTCGCCGCTGCCGTCACCGCCTCGGCAGTCATGCTGATGCCCTATCGCAAGAAGAAGCAGCGCGACCAGCACATTTGACGCCCGGCCCGTCTTGCGGCATGGAGACCCTTCCTGCGAACCCGGTGGAGAGACGAAGATGGACGATGCTTGCGAAGACCGCATTCTGCGCCTCGAAGAAACGGTCGCGCATCAGGCCCGCGTCATCGAGGAACTGTCGGACCAGCTGGCGGAGCAATGGAAGGTGGTGGAGCAGGCCCGGACCAAGCTCGATCGGCTGACGGAACGCTTCCTCACCCTGGAGGAGCAGTCCGTCGACGCCCCCGCGATCACCCGCCCGCCGCACTACTGATTTTGCCCGGACCGGACGGCGCAGCGAGGCCTCCCATGACGGCATCGACAACCATGCCGATGTCCGCCGCAGATATCTCCAGCCGGCCGGTCAGCAACCGGTTCCAGCAGAAACTTGAAAACAGCTCCATCACCAGCGTGGCGTCGAGATCGGCGCGAATCTCGCCTCGGGCCTGGCCGCGCTGGAGAATCACGCTGCTCGCCCGGCACCGCGTCACGGCATAGTCGCGCAGCGCCGCCAGCGCGTCCGGCTCGCTCTGGGCGGAAGCGATAATCGAGCGGAAAATGTCACCGCCGCTTTCGCGCCAGAAGCCGAGCAGCGTCTCCAGGAAGTGCCGGAGGTCTTCTCGTGTTTCGCCGGTATCCGGGTAAAAGGATTCGCCTTTCTGCCGGTGATAGACATCGAGCAGCAGGGCGGCCTTCGAGGGCCACCAGCGATAGATGGTCGGCTTGCCCGCCTTGGCGCGACGCGCCACCGCCTCGATGGAAAAGGCCGACAGCCCGCCTTCGCGCAGGATGTCTTCCGCCGCATCGAGGATCGCCGCCTCGCTCGCCGGATTGCGTTGCGCCCCGATCGAGGTGCGTTTTGTGATGTCGGTCGGGGTCGTGGTCACATTGATCGTCGTCATCACCCCCTATAACACGATTGACTATTGAACGGAACGGCTCGTTTCTATATAAACGATACGTACCGTTCTGATGGAGCTCGAAATGTCCACCGCCTCTGCCATACGCCCCGTCCCCTCCAAGCATCGCCTCGCCGCCCTCATGTTGGTGGTGATCTATCCCTTTGTCACGGCCATACTCTATGTCCTGATGCCGCTCACGCAGGACTGGCCGATCTGGGCGCGCACCCTCGTCCTGGCGCCGGTGATGGTGTTCTCCATCGTTTACGGCATCGCGCCGCTGCTGAACCGCCATCTCGGCTGGTTCATCCTGCGCCAGCCCCGCCCGACCCGTCTGCCGGTCTGATCCGGAAACCGGACTTCGTCGACAAGCCGCATCGCTTGCGACAGTTTCGCGCGCTTGCGAGGCGAAAGCGGCGGTGCTATCCACACTTACTCTATCGGGGGATAGTATGGCCAAAACGGGCGTCCGGACTGGGTTTGATCGAGCGATGCGCATCGTCTGCGTCATCGCGCTCGTTCTGCTCGGCCTCGCGCACCGGCCGCCAGTGCCGGTCGCTCAGGCGTTGACGCCGGCTGAAGTCGCCCTTCTCACCCTCCCCGACGGAACACTTCCCGAACTCTGCCTGCCCGGCACAGATGAGGACGGCAAGTCGAAATTCCACGCCACGGCCGCCGATTGCGAGGCCTGCCGCATCTCGGCAACCACCGTGCTGCCGACACCCGCCGATTCTGTCGGGATCCGCCTGTCGACCGCTGTCGCAGCCGTTCTCCCGCAGCCGGCCGAAGCCCATTACCGCCAGCTTTTCCCACCCAACAGCGCGCCTCGCGCGCCGCCGGCCCTGACCTGATCGATCAACGATACTGCGCATGTCGCGCAGGATCAGAAGCATCATCAGGCCGGGCCCCATGCGCATGACGCATGTCCGGTCGCAATCCGGATGTCAGTCATGTTGTCAATGCTTGCCGATGGTGAGGCGCACAAGGCGCCGTCACCTGTCCTGGTGCGCAATGCGCTGCAAAGGGTTCGGTCGGAAGACCAGGCCCTCCTGCCGCCCCGTACCATCGTCTTCCTCGAAGGCTTCGCGCGCTCGCCGCAATATCGCGTGCTCGACGGCTGTGTCGCCACCTCCCAAACCCTGTCGGACGGTCGGCGCCAAATCATCGATCTGGTCGGCCCCGGCCGCCTGATCGGCTTCGGTCTCGGCGACCGCAACCGCTACTCCGCAGAAACCCTCGGCCTTACCCGGCTCGAACCGATCGCCGAGCCGCTGTCGCCGGGCGACCTCGAATCGGCGCTGGGCGAAATGCTGGCGCGCTCCCAGGCGCTCGCCATGCTGCTCGGCCGCAAGACGGCACCCGAACGGGTCGCCTCGGCCCTTCTCGATCTCGCCGGCCAGTTCGGGCGTCCCGCCCGCCAGCAGAAGCGCGGCGCAATCACCTTTCATCTCTTTCCCACCCGCACCGATCTCGCCGATTGGCTCGGGCTCACCATCGAGACGGTCAGCCGGTGTTTCACCCGGCTCAAGAAGGCCGGTCTCATCGATTTCCAGCACAGCGATCTCGTGACTTTGCTCGAGCCACTGCATCTGGCCCGGGTCGCTTCCGGCGACCGCCCTTTGTCCTGAAACACTGAACGCCATTCATCGAGGATCTTTTAGAATGTCCCTTGCTACCGACGTCGCCATGCCATCGGCACAATCTGCGGGCCTTTCCCGCCGCTTCTACATCACCGCCTGGCGCTGGCATTTTTATGCTGGCCTCTATGTAGCGCCCTTCCTGATCATGCTCGCCATCACCGGCCTGATCATGCTCTGGACGGCCGCCTTCTATGGTCGCGATGGTGAAAAGACCTATGTGGTCGAACCGCAGGCAACCGTTGCAGCGGTCTCGGCCCAGGCCGAAGCCGCCTACGGTGAAATCGCCGGCCAGATCGTGCAATACATTGCCCCGCGCACGCCCGATCAGGCAGCCCTCTTTCGGGTCAACCAGGGCGACGGCTCCTTCATGGTCGCCGTCGATCCCTATACCGCCGAGGCGCTTGGTCATTGGGACCGCCGCAACGGGCTCTACGATCTCGCCAACAAAATCCACGGCACGCTCCTCATCGGTGATCTCGGCGACCGCCTGATCGAGATCGCCGCCGGCTTCGGCATCGTGCTGGTCGTCACGGGCCTCTATCTCTGGTGGCCGCGCGATAACAAGGGTTTTGGCTCCGTGCTCGTCCCCCAGCTTTCCGCCAAGGGCCGCCAGCTCTGGAAGTCGCTGCATCTCTCGATCGGCTTCTATGTTTCGCTGATCCTCGTCGTCTTCCTGCTCTCGGGCCTTACCTGGGCCGGCGTCTGGGGCGAGAAATACACCCAGGCCTGGAGCACCTTCCCGGCAGAGAAATGGGACAATGTTCCGCTCTCGGATGCCACCCATGCCAGCATGAACCACAACGGCGTCAAGGACGTGCCCTGGGCGCTTGAGCAAACCCCGATGCCGGCCTCCGGCTCTGAGGCTGGTATCGTGGGAACGCCCGAGGGCCAACCCGTCACGCTCGATGCCATCGTCACGCTCGCCCGTGCACTGGGCTTCGACCAGCGCTTCCAGCTCGCCTTCCCCGGTGATGAAACCGGTGTCTGGAGCATCGCGCGCGACACCATGAGCAACGACAGCGCCAACCCGCTCGATGATCGCATCGTCCATATCGATCAGTATACCGGCCGCATCCTCGCCGACGTCGGCTTTGCCGATTATGGCGTCGCCGGCAAGGCCATGGCCGCCGGTGTCGCCTTCCACGAGGGCGACATGGGCCTCTGGAACCTCGCTTTGGTCACGGTCTTCTGTCTGTCGATCGTCTTCCTGTCGGTCAGCGGCTTCGTCATGTGGCTCAAGCGTCGCCCCAAGGGTGCCGCCCGCCTCGTCGCCCCCACGGTCGGTGAACCCGGCCCCCTCTGGAAAACCGGCGCCATTGTGATGGTTGCGGTCTCGCTGCTCTTCCCCTTGAGCGGCGCAGTCCTCATCGCCGTTCTCCTGCTTGACCTCTTGGTCTTCCGCCACGTCGCGCCGCTGAAAAAGGCCCTGAGCTGATGGTTTGACTTGAACTGAACCGGCCCTCCATGGGCCGGTTCTTAAGCCGACGGCCGGGCCGGGCGACCGTGCCTCGCCACTTGACCGCCCTCGACCGGGCCGCGCCGCAGCGCACAAAAACTATGGAACAATCGAACCTCTAGGCCATTTGCAAACAGCGTGCCCGATGCGCCGGGGGTGAAATCCCGGCCTGTCGGCACTTTTCGTTTGGTCTTTCAACGGAGGTTTCAGCCAGGCTCATGTGCGGCATTTGTGGAGAAGTGAGATTCGACGGCGGTTCTCCGTCGGTTCAGGCAGTATCGATCATGGCGGATGTTCTCGCCCCGCGCGGACCGGATTCGGCCGGCGTCGTGGTGCGCGGCAATGTCGGCCTCGGACATCGACGGCTGCGCATCCTCGATCTCTCCGACAAGTCGCAGCAGCCCATGGTCGATCCCGATCTCGGCCTGTCGCTCGTCTTCAACGGCTGCATCTATAATTTCCGCGAATTGCGCGCCGAACTCGAACGCCAGGGCTACCGCTTCTTCTCCGGTGGCGACACCGAAGTCATCCTGAAAGCCTGGCATGCCTGGGGCGAGGCCTGTGTGTCGCGCTTCCACGGCATGTTCGCCTTCGTCATCCACGAGCGCGACAGCGGCCGGGTGATCATGGCCCGCGACCGCTTCGGCATCAAACCGCTCTATCTGGCCGAGATCTCGGGCGGCCTGCGCTTCGCCTCCTCGCTCCCCGCTCTGGTCAAGGCCGGTGGCGTCGATACCGGCATCGATGTCGAAGCATTGCACACCTACATGACCTTCCACGCCGTCGTGCCGCCGCCGCGTACCATCCTGAAGGGTGTGCGCAAGCTGCCGCCGGCAACGCTGCGCGTTTACGCCCGTGATGGCAGCTTCGGAGACCGCCGCTACTGGAACCCGCCCTACCAGCGCCGCGCCGAAGATGCCTCGATCACGCGCGAGGAATGGCAGGAGCGCCTGCTCGATGCGTTGCGCCTCGCCGTCAAGCGCCGCATGATCGCCGACGTGCCCGTCGGCGTGCTGCTCTCGGGCGGTGTCGATTCCAGCCTCATCGTCGGTCTGCTCGCCGAAGCCGGCCAGACCGGCCTGATGAGCTTTTCCGTCGGCTTCGAGGAAGCCAATGGCGAAAAGGGCGACGAATTCGTCTATTCCGACCTGATCGCCCGCGAGTTCTCGACCGACCACCACAAGATCTTCGTCCCTTCCGCCGATCTCATGGGGGCTCTTCCAGGCACGATCGCCGCCATGTCCGAGCCCATGGTTTCCTACGACAATGTCGGCTTCTACCTGCTCTCCCAGGAAGTCTCCAAACACATCAAGGTCGTGCAATCAGGCCAGGGTGCCGACGAAGTCTTCGGCGGGTACCACTGGTACCCACCACTGGTCAGCTCCGACGATGTCGTGGCCGACTACGGCCGCGCCTTCCGCGACCGCTCGCACGAAACGCTGAAAGACCAGCTCGGCGAGCGCTGGATCGCCGACCGCGACGTGAGTGGCGACCTCATCCGCGAACATCTCCTCGCCGAAGGCGCCGATACCCCGGTCGACCGCGCGCTTCGCCTCGACAGCAACGTCATGCTGGTCGACGACCCCGTGAAGCGCGTCGACAACATGACCATGGCCTTTGGCCTCGAAGCCCGCGTGCCCTTCCTCGACCACGAACTGGTCGAACTCGCCGCCCGCATTCCCCCTGAGGAAAAGCTGCGCGACGGCGGCAAGGGCATCCTGAAGGACGTCGCCCGCAAGATCATCCCGAGCGAAGTCATCGACCGCAAGAAGGGCTATTTCCCGGTGCCGCAGCTCAAATACATCGCCGGCCCCTATCTCGACATGCTGCGCGACACGCTGTCCTCGCAGGCCGCGCGAGACCGTGGCCTCTTCCGACAGGATTATGTCGACCGCCTGCTCGCCGCCCCCTCCGAGCACATCACGCCGCTGCAGGGCTCTGAGCTCTGGCAGGTCGGCCTACTCGAAATGTGGCTCCAGGCACACGAGGTCTGAGATGAAGAAGCTTGATAAACCCGCTGAGGCCACCACCAACCAGGCCACCCACAAACCGCGCAACAGCAAGGCGCTCTCCCATCGACTGAGCCGCCTGCGCCAACCCGGCACGGCCGGCACCCTGCCGCAATCCCGCTCCAGTGACACACCCGAACCCGGCCGTAACGTCGTGCTCGATTGCGGCTGGGGCCGCCTTCTCTTCGCCCGCACCTTCGAGAACGACGCCACCCTCCTCAAGACCCTCAAGGACGAGGCCCCCCGCAGCCGCGACATCGCCTTTTACGTCGGCGAGCCGCACGTCCTCCTCTCCCGCGCCCCGCAGGAAATCTTCCTCGACCCGTCCCACACCTTCCGGCTTGACCTCTCCACCTATCGCCCCGGCGGCCGTCGTCCGCGCGGCATCACCATCCGCCGTCTCGGCGCAGACGGCGATGCCGCCGGCATCAACGCCGTTTATGCCGCCTGCGGCATGGTCCAGGTCCGCGAGGATTTTTTCGCCAGCGAGCGCGACAACCGCCCCGTCACCTATTTCGTCGCCCAGGATGAGGCGACCGGCGAGATCGTCGGCACGGTCACCGGCATCGACCACAAGCGCCTCTTCGACGACCCCGAACAGGGCGCCTCCCTCTGGTGCCTCGCCGTTCATCCCCAGGCCCGCCAGCCGGGCATCGGCGAGGGCCTCGTGCGCACGCTATCCGAACATTTCCAGGCGCGCGGCCTGGCCTATGTCGATCTCTCCGTCCTGCACGACAACGAGAAAGCCATCGGCCTTTACGAAAAGCTCGGCTTCCGCCGCGTGCCGCTCTTCTCGGTCAAGCGTAAGAACGCCATCAACGAAAAATTCTTCGCCCAGCCTGTCGAATCCTACGAGGCGCTCAACCCCTATGCCCGCCTGATCGTCGACGAAGCGCTGCGCCGCGGCATCCATGTCGAGGTGACCGACGCCGAAGGCGGCTTCTTCCGCCTCGCCCATGGCGGCCGCACCATCCATTGCCGCGAAAGCCTGTCGGACCTGACCTCATCAGTCGCCATGTCGATCTGTGATGACAAGGCCGTCACCCGCCGCTTTGCCGAAGGGGCGGGCCTCACTGTCCCCGAACAGATCTCCGCCGACGCCCCCGAAGCCGAGCGCCAGGCCTTCCTCGAAAAACACGGCAAACTGGTCGTCAAACCGGCCCGCGGCGAACAGGGGCGCGGCATCTCGGTCGGTGTCTCCTCGATGGACGCGCTCGCCGGCGCCATCAAGCAGGCCCGCCAGGTCTGCGACCGTGTTCTGCTCGAAGCCTGCTTCGACGGCGAGGACCTTCGCCTGGTCGTCATCGACTACCGCCTGGTCGCCGCCGCTGTCCGCCGTCCCCCGCGTGTCGTCGGCGATGGCCGCTCGCCGATCCGCAAACTCATCGACCAGCAGTCCCGCCGCCGCGCTGCCGCCACAGGCGGCGAAAGCCGCATTCCGGTCGATGCCGAAACGAAGCGCTGCCTTGCCGAACAGGGCCTCGACCTCGATGCCGTGCTGGAGGAGGGCCGTGAGATCACCGTGCGCAAGGCCGCCAATCTCCATACCGGCGGCACCATCCACGACGTCACCGAGACCGTCCATCCGGATCTCGTCGACGCCGCCTGCCGGATCGCGAGGGCGATCAAGATCCCCGTCGTCGGCATCGACTTCATGGTCCGCGACCCGGCCGAACCCGACTACGTCTTCATCGAAGCCAACGAGCGCCCGGGCCTTGCCAACCACGAGCCCCAGCCGACCGCCGAGCGTTTTGTCGAACTCCTCTTCCCCGGCAGCCGCGCGCCCTCTGGCGCGTGAGCGCTGTTCACCATTGTCGAACAGTTTTTCAAGAAACTTTCGATTCCGCTGAACGTCGCCTGGGCACATAATCGCCACGTAAGAGGGCAGATGGCTCTCCCGCAGTGATGGAGACTTGGGCGATGCTGGTGAATGGCAAATGGACGGAAGACTGGCAGCCGGTCCAGAAGGCTGACGAGAAGGGCCGGTTTGTCCGCCAAACCTCCTCCTTCCGCCACTGGATCACGCCAGATGGCGCCCCCGGTCCGACAGGCGAAGGCGGTTTTCCCGCTGAAGCCGGCCGCTACCGCCTCTATGTCGGCTACATCTGCCCTTGGGCCTCGCGCACGCTGATGGCGCGAGCCCTTAAGGGTCTCGAAAACATCATCGCCGTCACCGTCGTCGCCCCGGCGCTGTCAAGTCAGGGCTGGGAGTTCGGCGGCTATCCGGGGGCCGATGCCGATCCGCTCTTCGGCGCCACCCATCTGCACGAAATCTACACCCGCGCCGATCCTGAATTCACCGGCCGCGCCACCGTCCCCGTTCTCTGGGACGAAAAGACCGGCACCATCGTCAACAACGAAAGCGCCGATATCGTCCGCATGCTCGACACAGCCTTCGAAGGCATCGTGCCCTCGGATCTCCGCCTCTACCCTGAGGATCTGGCCGCAGACATCGATGCCCTCAACCCCCGCATCTATGACCAACTCAACAACGGCGTCTACAAGGCCGGCTTCGCGCTCACACAAGCCGCCTATGACGAAGCCGTCGACGGCGTCTTCGCCATGCTCGACGAGTTGGAAACCCGTCTCTCCGACGGCCGCGATTTCCTCTTCGGTTCGCGCTTCACCGAAACCGATATCCGCCTCTTCGTCACGCTCATCCGTTTTGATGCCGCCTATCACGGCCTGTTCAAGACCAACCGCCGCCGCATCGCCGACTATGCCTTCCTGTCGGCCTATCAGGAGCGGGTGCTCAGGCTCGACGGCGTGCGGGCCACTGTGAACATGGACCACATCACCCGCGGCTATTATTCGATCAAGACGCTGAACGCGACCGGCATCGTCCCGACCGGCCCGCAGCATATCATCGACCTGCTCGCCCGCACGGCGGCATGACGGCAAGCCCGGAGCGGGTGCCGATCATTAGCCGGCTCATATCTGATCATGGAACCACGCGTGTCCCCGGCGGTTGTTCAAGACGACCGAACCGGAGGACACGGATCATGCACAATCCCACCAACGACAACAGCGCAACGCCGGCCGATGAGCTGACCGGCCGTCCGGTCGAACGCGCCGCCCGTCAGGCCGATGCCGCCACGACGGCGGAAGGCAACAGTGACCGACCCGAACTGCTGAACGTCTACCGCCTGGAGCCGATTGCCGAAGCCGATGATCCCCGCTGGGACATCTCCCCCTTTCAGGGCACGGTCGTCGTCGCGGCCCGCACATCCGGCGATGCCCGCATCGTCGCCTCCGGCCGCGAGCTGGATTTCATGGAGATCGACGCCAAGCCCGCCGACGACGTGACCACCCTCACGGCCAGCGCCTTCCGCTCGGAAAAACTTTATACGGTGATCGAGATCGGTCGCGACCGATCGGATCTTCGTCGCGGTGTTCTGGAAGGCGATATTGCCCTCGACATCATCCGCCCGGTCCAGGTGTGACCGGGTCGAGAGCGCGTCGCCACGCTGCGGGCTGAGGTTGCTCGCACCCGCAATCGTCCATCGCCTGGCGAAGCAAGGTCAAGGCCGAATACCGGCCCTGACCCACTCGAAAGCTCTCAGCCCTCGAAATCGCCCTCAGGGCTCACCTCGCGGCCGCCGACGATAATCGCCCGCTTGCCCACATGGTTGGCAGCGCCGACGATGCCTTCCTGCTCCATGCGCTCCACCAGCGAGGCGGCCTTGTTATAGCCGATCGACAGCCGGCGCTGGATATAGGAGGTCGAGCACTTCTTGTCGCGCAGCACCACCTTGACCGCCTTGTCGTAGAGGTCGTTGCCGTCCTCTTCGCCCATGGCGCTCTTGTCGAACACGGCAACGTCCTCTTCCGGCTCGTCCTCCGCTTCGTCGGCATCCTCAGTCACGGTGCCCAGATAATCCGGCCGCGCCTGCATCTTCAGATGCGCCACCACCTTCTCCACCTCTTCGTCGGAAACAAAGGGTCCATGCACGCGGGCAATGCGTCCGCCGCCGACCATATGCAGCATGTCGCCCTGGCCAAGCAGGTGTTCGGCGCCGGGTTCACCGAGAATGGTGCGGCTGTCGATCTTCGAGGTCACCTGGAAGGAAACACGCGTCGGGAAGTTGGCCTTGATCGTGCCGGTGATGACATCGACCGAGGGACGTTGCGTCGCCATGATCAGGTGGATGCCCGCCGCCCGCGCCATCTGCGCCAAGCGCTGGATCGCGCCTTCGATCTCCTTGCCGGCCACCATCATCAGGTCGGCCATCTCGTCGACCACGACGACGATGTAAGGCATCGGCGACAGGTCGAGCTCCTGCTCTTCGTAGACGATCTCGCCACTCTGCCGGTCGAAGCCGGTCTGCACGCTGACGGTGATCGTCTCGCCCTTCTCGCGCGCCTGGGCCGCACGGGCATTGTAGCCGTCGATATTGCGCACGCCGAGCCGGCTCATCTTGCGATAGCGGTCCTCCATCTCGCGCACCGCCCATTTCAGCGCCATCACGGCCTTCTTCGGATCGGTCACGACGGGGGTGAGCAGATGCGGGATACCGTCATAGACGGAAAGCTCCAGCATCTTCGGATCGACCATGATCAACCGGCATTCGTCCGGCCGGAAGCGGTAGAGCAGCGACAGGATCATCGTGTTGATCGCAACCGACTTGCCCGAACCGGTCGTGCCAGCCACGAGCAGATGCGGCATCTTTGCCAGTTCCGCGATCACAGGCTCGCCACCGATGGTCTTGCCGAGGCAGACCGGGAGTTTGTAACGCGTCTCGGCATAATCGGGCGTCTCGATCAGCTCACGCAGATAGACGGTCTCGCGCACCGGGTTTGGCAGTTCGATGCCGATCACGTTGCGGCCGGGAACGACGGCAACACGCGCCGAAAGCGCCGACATCGAGCGGGCGATATCGTCGGAGAGGCCGATGACGCGCGAGGATTTGACCCCCGGCGCCGGCTCGAATTCATAGAGCGTGACGACAGGGCCGGGGCGCACGTCGATCACTTCGCCCTTGATGCCGAAGTCTTCGAGCACGCTTTCCAGAAGACCTGCGCTCTGCTCCAGCGCCTCTGCCGTCATCGTGACGCCCGTCTGGACCGGCGGCATTTGCAGGTAGTCGAGATAGGGCAGCTCGTATTCGCCTTCACCCAGCGCTTCCTGCGCTCTGAATAGCGGCTGACGCGGCT
>JARXAQ010000131.1 GCA_029865825.1 Rhizobium sp. | reverse complement strand
GAACTGGGTGTGGCCCATGGCACCGGCCCAGGAGCCCATCAGGTTCTTGTTCGTGACGTCGCCGTTCTGCAGCATCTTCAGCGCCGCAACCAGCTGTGTGCGGGCATATTTCGCCCGCTTCTTGTCGGCATAGGCGAGGGTCGCCAGCGAACGCGGCACGTTGTGCAGGCGGTCGGGCCGTTCCAGGGCCGCACCGTAATTCGATTCCATCGACCAGATCGCGAGGATCACGTGCTTGTCGACCCCGAAGTGTTTCTCCAGCGCCTTCAACAACCCGCCGTGTTTGGCCAGCATTTCCTGGCCGATCTTGACGGTGTAGGGGTTCACCCGGCTGTCGAGATAGTCCCAGATCTGTGACTTGAATTCCGGCTGGTAGGCCGCCTTTTCCAGGACAAACTGGTCAGGCGCGTCCACGCCGGCAAAGGCCGTGCGATAGGTCCGCTCGGAGATGCCGCTTTTTGCGGCCACGGAATAGAAATCGCGGACCCATTTCTGGAATCCGGCATCGGCCAGTGCCTCCATCGGCAGCAGCGCGGTCGACAGGGTCAAGGCGATTGCGCCGAGAAGGCTGGGATGGTGTCTTTTCATGGGCATCTCCCAGTTCGTTCTACGGTTTGCAGCCGGAACAAAGGCTGTTCACGCAAGGTTAATGCTGTTCAGTCAACAAACCTTTACCACGTCGTCGCGCCAGGCACGGTCTTCCATTCGTCTTTGCGAATTCTAAGCAATTCTATGTTACTGGCCGTGACTGCGTTATGATGGCGTTAATCGATTAGATCCTCGAGGAGGAATGAGTGGTTCAGACTAAGAAGCTCCGCAAAGCCGTTTTTCCCGTTGCCGGCCTCGGCACGCGCTTTCTGCCAGCGACCAAGGCGGTTCCGAAGGAAATGCTCACCGTCGTCGACAAGCCGGTCATCCAGTATGTGGTTGACGAGGCCATCGAGGCGGGCATCGAGCATTTCGTCTTCGTGACGGGACGCGGCAAGGCGGTCATCGAGGACTATTTCGACATTCAGTTCGAACTCGAGCAGACGCTGAAGGCCCGCAACAAGAACGCCGAACTCACACTCCTGAGCGATCTGCAGCCTACGGCGGGGCAGACCAGTTTCACGCGTCAGCAGGAACCGCTCGGCCTTGGCCATGCTGTCTGGTGCGCCCGCGATATCGTCGGTCATGAACCTTTCGCGCTGCTCCTGCCTGACATGATTATGCGCGGCGAAAAGGCTTGCCTCAAGGGCATGGTCGAACTTTATGAGAAGACCGGCGGCAATATTGTGGCGGTCGAGGAATGCGCGCCGGACCAGACGCACAAATACGGCATCGTCGGCGTCGGCGAGACCCTGGAAGGCGGCTTCAAGATCACCGAAATGGTCGAAAAGCCGGCCAAGGGCACCGCGCCCTCGAACTTCTTCATCAATGGCCGCTACATCCTGCAGCCGGAGATTTTCGAGATCCTGTCGACCCAGGAACGCGGGGCCGGTAACGAGATCCAGCTGACCGACGGCATGCTGAAGCTTGCCAAGCAGCAGGATTTCGCAGGCTATCACTTCAAGGGACAGACCTTCGACTGCGGCTCCAAGGATGGTTTCATCCTGGCCAATGTGGCCTTTGCCATCGAGCGCGCGGACATCCGTCCGGCAATCGAACAGGAACTGAAGGCAATCCTCGCGGCTCTGAAATAATGACGATTGGCCGACCGCCAAGCCTCAGCGCTTGGCGGTCAGTCCGACCAGCGCCGTCACCGTGTCGGTGTCACCTGTAGAGGTGTAGTCATTGCGCTCATAGGTCAGATCGGCCGTCGCATCGAGGTAACGATTGACCTTCCAGGTCAGACCCGCTCCCGCATTGTAAACTGTCTTGTCCGCGAATGCGCCCGCGTCATCGTAACGGCTGACGGCCGCGCCGCCCGTGAGGCGTGCGACGAGATTGCTGCGGATGTCATGCGCAAGGCTCACGTCGAGGCTGTGGACGGCAGCGCCGCTGACGCCGGCGGCGGTCGAGGGATCGAGCGTGGTGGCGAGCGTGACGTCGATGGTCGTGCCTTCGCGCGGCGACCAGAAGATGTTGCCGTCGACAGTGACTGCGGAGAGCTCCGCGAGCCGTGCATCATCGAAGCGCTGCTGCTCGTAGCCGATGGCCACTTCACCCCGAAGCTTCTCGCCCAGATCGACCGTGACACCGGTCTTTGCACCGTAGATGTCGGCAGACCGACGATAGCCGGCCGAATCGACGCTGTCGTCATAGATGACCTTGCCCGTCGTCGCTTCGATGAAGGGGGTGAGGGCGGTCGATAGTTCGATGCCGAGGCGGGCGCTGACCGTCGCGCGGGTGCGGTCGCGGTCGCTGCGGTCCACCGTCGTGCCATCGGAGAGTTCGGCATCGGAATAGAGGTAGCGGCTGGCCTGAGTGGCGATCGAGCCGCGCAGCAGGCCAAGGTCGCGCTCCACCGATACGGCACCGTCGAACTGGTGGACGCCCGACTGGACGCTCGCGCCGGAAAGCGCATTCGGATCGTCGGTGTCTTCGCGGGAGAAACTGTAGGCGCCGGTGATGTTGGCGATCGTGTCGTCTGCGAGATCGAGGCGGAGATCCGCATCGATGCGCGCACGGGGTTTATCGGTACCGTCGCCGGACAGGGTTTCCTGCCATGCGCCTTCGCCGCCGATGGTGAGTTGGTGGCGCGACCAGTCCGAGGTCAGCGTGCCCTTCAGGCCGGTTTCGGAGAAGACGCGATTTTCCGTGCCGCTCGCAGTTTTTTCGCGTTCGATGCCGATCTGCTGATTGATCGCGGGGCGCAGCACGAGCGTGCCGAGCCGGACGCCCATGTCGGCTTCCTCGTCTCGGCGGATGCGGGCCGCAGCCGGATTGTCGAGCCGAGTTTCGCGCAGGTTCTGGCGGCCGATGTCGTCATCCACCGGGACGGCGTCCGGATCGAGATTGTCCCCATCAAGCTGCGGGAGGGTGGCAGGGGGCGTCGTTGCGGTGGTTGTCGGATCGGTGACGGCGGCGGTGGCGGTCGGATCGGTCGGGCCTGTCAGAAGGTCGGTATCTGTCGTTGTCGGGTTGCTGCCATTGGCCGGCATCTGCCAATTCGTCGAACCCGACGTGGGTGACGCAGGCGTTGTCGCCTGTTGGGCAGCGAGCGGCAGGGGCAGGGCGAAGACATGGGCTGCCAGCAGCGCGGTCATGCCGCGCAGCCCGAGGCGACGGGCGCCTCGCAATGCAGTCGTTCCATACTTCGTCATCTGTCCGCCCGGCGCTCTGTCATGCTTACCGAAACGTAAAGCTTGGTGGTTAACGTTTGGTTTCGGACCGGCCGGTCTGGCGGTTCGATTTACAGCGAGGTCCAAACGCAGTATGGGACGGGGCATGATCAAACGTGCCGTAAATCTCGTTGAAGCCAGCGCCACCCAGTCCGCCATTCGCGTCGTCGCGACAGAGCGGGAGGGTCTACAGGTGCTCGAAGATGCGCTGGCGGGGCCGCTCGCGGCTCCGTTCTGCAATGCCGTGAAGGCGATCGGTGAGATCACCGGCCGGGTTATCGTCACGGGTGTGGGCAAAAGCGGCCATATCGGTTCGAAGATTGCCGCCACCTTCGCCTCGACGGGAACGCCGGCCTTCTTCGTCCATCCATCCGAGGCCAATCATGGTGATCTCGGTATGATCGCGCAGGACGATGCGATCCTCGCAATCTCCTGGGGCGGCGAAACCACGGAGATGCAGGGTATCCTCAACTATTCGCGGCGCTTCTCCATTCCGCTGATCGCGATTACCTCGGGTGAGACGTCGACGCTGGCGCGCAATGCCGATGTGGTGTTGTTGATGCCCAAGGTGATGGAAGCCTGCCCGCACGGCTTAGCGCCAACCTCGTCTGCCGTGCTGCAACTCGCCATCGGCGATGCGATCGCGATTGCGCTGCTCGAGGCACGTGGCTTCAGCCCGAGCGATTTCCGCACCTTCCATCCCGGCGGAAAGCTGGGCGCCGCGCTCACCCATGTCCGCGACATCATGCATACCGGCGAGCGGGTGCCGCTGGTGCCGCTCGGCACCGCGATGCCGGAGGCGGTCAAGACGCTCTCCCACAAGCGCTTCGGCTGCGTGGGCGTCGTCGACGCTGACGGGAAGCTTTGCGGGATCGTGACCGAAGGTGACATGGCGCGAAATCTCGCGCGGGACCTCTCGGTGCTCAACGTCGAAGATGTGATGACCCGCAATCCCAAGGTCATCAAGGGCGATGCGCTGGCGACCACGGCTGCGGCCACGATCAACAAGCTCGGCATCGGCGCGCTGATGGTGGTCGACGACCATGATCAGCCGATCGGTCTCATCCACTTCCACGACCTGCTGCGCATCGGCGTTGCCTGAGGGCTTAGGCCTGAAAAGTCAGACCTGTTCCACCGTCAAATCGCGACCATTGCTCGCGACGACGCGGACCTGGGTGCCGGCCGCAAGATCTGGACCGGAGACGATCCAGAAGGTGTCGTCGAGGCGGATACGGCCGCGACCCTCGCGGATCGGTTCGGCAAGCGTGGCCGTACGCCCGACAAGGCTCGCGCCGCGCTGGTTGAGCAGCGGTTCGTCGCTGCCGATGTCGGCGCGGCCGTAGTAGCGGCGGCCGGCCAACGTGAAGACGACGGAAGCCGCGGCGAAGACCAGGGCCTGCACCTGCCAGGTCCAGAGGCTGAGATCCCAGAGCAGCAGCGAAAGCGCGCCCGTTGCCAGCGCCGCAAGCCCAATCCAGACGAGGAAGACGCCGGGCATCAGCAGCTCGGCGGCGAGCAGCAGCATGCCGAGCACCCACCAGCTCCAGGGACCGAGTTCGGTGATGATGCGGGCGGTCATGCTCATGTCTCGCTGGTGGGGCCGAAGGGATTGACCGGCGGCGTGGTGCGCGCGGGGGCTGTGACGCGGGGCGTTGCTGCCGGGGCAGGAGCCCGCGGACGTTGCTCGCCGAAGACCTCACGTGCGATGGCACCGATGCCGCCGAGCGAGCCGACGAGTGCCGAGGCCTCCATCGGCATCAACACGATCTTGGAATTGCTGGCCGTGCCGATCGCGGTCATGGCTTCGGTGTATTTCTGCGCGACGAAATAGTTGATGGCGTTCAGATCCCCGGCGGCAATCGCTTCGGAGACCATGCGGGTTGCCTTGGCTTCAGCCTCGGCCAGCCGTTCACGGGCTTCGGCCTCGCGGTAAGCCGCCTCACGCTGGCCTTCGGCCTCGAGGATCGCTGACTGCTTGGCACCTTCGGCGCGCAGGATCTGGGCATTGCGGAAGCCTTCGGCCTCGAGCACCTGGGCACGCTTTTCGCGTTCCGCCTTCATCTGGCGGCCCATGGCGTTGACGAGGTCGACCGGCGGCTGGATGTCCTTGATCTCGACGCGGGTAACCTTGATGCCCCAGGGGCGCACGGCCTCATCCACGACCTTCAGCAGGCGGTCATTGATGATCTCGCGGTTGGACAGGAGCTCGTCGAGGTCCATCGAGCCCATGACCGAACGGATGTTGGTCATGGTGAGGTTGAGGATCGCGTTTTCGAGATTGGCGACCTGGTAGGCGGCTTCCGCCGCATTCAGCACCTGGTAAAAGGCGACAGCATCGGCGGAGACGGAGGCGTTGTCCTTGGTGATGACCTCTTGGGTCGGCACGTCGAGCACCTGTTCCATGACATTCATCTTGGCGCCGATCCGCTCGATGAACGGTACGATGAGGTTGAGGCCCGGCTCCAGCGTGCGAGTATAGCGGCCGAAGCGCTCGATCGTGTAACGATAGCCCTGCGGCACCGTCTTGATCCCGGCGAAGAGGACGAGAACGACCAGAGCCACCAGTGCGATGACGACAATATCCGGACCAGCGATCATGATGTGAAACCCCTCCCTCTGGGCCGAAATCGACCCGCAATCATGCAGCTAACATCGTGATATGACGAGGGGATTGCAAGACCCGTTGCGAAAACGCCCTCCGCCCAAGCACTCCGGCATCTTGGCGAAAACGACAAAAGGCGGAGGGTGTCCTCCGCCTTTTGCCATTGTTCAGGGCTTTGTGTCGTCCGATCCGGGGGCCGGATCAGAATTCTTCCCAGTTGTCCTTTGCGACGGCCGCGTTGCCGTGGGCGCGCGGGGCAGGGGCCGATGCGCGCATCGGCTGGGTTGCCCGTGGAGCGGCCGGCCTTGATGCGCCGGCTGTCTGCTGGCTTGGGCGTGCCATGGCGCGGGCGGTGTCACGAAGGGCGCCCGCCTGGGCAGTCTGGACGCCGTCAATGGTGAAGTGCGAAATCAGGTCGCGAAGTTTGCCAGCTTCGGCGGCGAGTGCACCGGAGGCTGCATTCGATTCCTCGACCATGGCGGCGTTCTGCTGGGTCGTCTGATCCATCGCGTTGACGGCGTGGTTGACTTCCGAAAGGCCGGTCGCCTGTTCCTTGGCCGAAATGGCGATCGCGTCCATGTGGGTGTTCATCTCGCTGATGAAGCCACCAATGGTGCGCAGCGCCTCACCGGTCTTGCGGACGAGGTCCACGCCGCCAGCCACTTCCGTCGAGGAGTTCTGGATAAGCGCCTTGATCTCCTTTGCCGCATTGGCAGAGCGCTGGGCCAGCTCGCGGACTTCCTGGGCGACGACGGCGAAACCCTTGCCGGCTTCGCCTGCACGGGCGGCTTCGACGCCGGCATTCAGGGCGAGCAGATTGGTCTGGAATGCGATCTCGTCGATGACGCCGATGATGTTTGAGATCTGCTGCGAGGAGCCTTCGATGCGGCGCATGGCCTCTTCCGCGCGTGACACCACTTCGGAAGACTGGTTGGCCGAGGTGTTGGCCTGGGATGCGACGCTGCGGGCTTCTTCGGTGCGCTTGGTCGAGTTCACCACATTGGCGGTGATTTCTTCCACGGCCGCTGCGGTTTCTTCGAGCGCTGCGGCCTGCTGTTCGGTGCGCTTCGACAGGTGATCGGTGCCCGAGGCGATTTCGCGGGTGCCGGTCTCCATCGTTGCAACGCTGTTGGTGATGCCGGCGAGCGTCGTGTTCAGCTGGCGGATCGAGAGGTTGAAGTCGTGGCGGAGCTGTTCGAAGTCCGGCGCGAAGGCTTCATTGATTTGGAAAGCGAGGTCGCCGGCGGCGAGACGCTGCAGGCCGGTTGCCAGACCGGAGGTTGCGATGCGCAGGCGTTCGGCGGCGTCGGCCTCGGCGCGCTGCTGGTCGGCGATGCGGTCGGCCTCAGCCTTGCGGCGATTGCCTTCGGCTTCGTCTTCGAGCCGCTTGTTGGTGACGGCGGCTTCGCGGAAGATCAGCATGGAGCCTGCCATGCGGCCGATCTCGTCCTTGCCACCCTGCTCGATGCTGACGTCGAGGTCGCCATTGGCGAGACGCGAGGTGGCGTCGGCCAGCTTTCCGAGCGGACGCGAGACGAGCTGGAAGTTGAGGAAGCCCATAAGCACTGCGGCGATACCGACGACCAGTGATGCTATCAGGCTCACGCGTTCGACGAGGTCGAGGGCGGCATGCTGCATGCCGGTTGCGGACGCTGCACGTGATGCCATGGACGCATTGACCGCGGCGATGCTGGTTTCGAAGATCTTGACCAGCTTTTCACCTTCGCCGGTGACTTCGATCGCCCGGGCGAGCTCGACGGTGGCCGGATCGCGCATCAGGGACACCTGCCGCTCAACGATCTTTGTGCGCCAGTCGCCGACGGCGGCAAAGGCTGCCTTGAGATTCGGCAGCTCAGACGGGGCCGCTTCCGTGAACAGCTTCTCCAGCGTGCCCGTGTCCTGCTGCATCTCGGCCAGACCGGCATCAACTGCTGCGGAGTATTCACGATTTCCGGTCAGCAGGAAGGTCTTCAGATGCATGTCGGTGACGGACAGATCGGCGGAAAATTCAGTAATCGCATCGACGAGCTGGTTGACCAGCTCGCTTTCGGCAACCTGCTGGTTGGCGACGACGGCACGATTGTGGATGAACGTCGATGACGCGATTGCGATGGCCGCCAGGATGCCGAAGGCGATGAAGCCCTTGGCGCTGACAGAGATATTCTTCAGCATGGTCTATTCCAGTCTCGATCTGAGAGAATGTGCAACATGGTTTGCTGGCACGGCCACCATCATGGAGCCATGGCGGTCGCTCAGGAACCGGCCTGCATGCGTCGTTCGAGTTCCGTCAGGTTCAGTTCGACCGTGACGGCACCGATCTTGCTCTTGTCGGCGGCCAGGATGGTGAAACTCACCTGGTTGCGCCAGATCTTGGCCTCGTCGTCCCATTCCGGCTCGTCGATGAACAGGGCATCGTCGGCGACGGCAAATGTCTTCTGATACTTGTCTTCATCGCCCTGCCAGAAATCGCTGGTCACCGAGCTCTGGCCGACATTGAGGCCGGTCTTGTCCATCACGAAGATCTCGGCATAGAGGCCGAGCGACTTGCCCTGGATGCGGGCGAGATAGACGGAGAGCGGGCTCGACAACGTCGCAGCGATCAGCGGCTTGTCGGCAGCTTCGCGCTCGGCCTTCCACTGGCTGTCGAGGGCGTCGATCTTGTCCTGTGCAAGATTGCTCAGACGATTGTTCTGGGCCTGGACCGAGACCTCGACGATTTCGGTGTCGATGAACTCGCGCATTTCTGCAATCACAGCCGGCGTGACCAGCTTGCCGATGTCGGGTTTGGGCGTCTCGGCAAAGGCCGGGCCGAGGCTGAGCGTTAGTGCAACCGCAGCGACGGTGGTTTTCAGAATTCTCATGATAATCTCCTCATATCCTTAGAATTCTAAGGCCTATTGTTAAACGTCCTCTTAATATAAGAATATGCAACTCTAAAATGAGATTAAAATTCAATTGGTTGCATGCGAATGCCAGCGAACTGAGAAGTGTGAAGGCGCCCAAAGGTTGTATTGTTTTGGCGACAGAGGATGTCCGTCATTAGTGCTAACTGCCTTGAAAATGTGCATAATTGTGGTCTGTTGTGGGCAAGTGCAGGCACGTCAATCAGCGGACCCGCTTTTCAATGTGCAGAATGATGGTTGCATTAAATAATTGATTGTTGGAGCGGGCGCGTACCCGCATTGCGCGCCCTCACGCATCCCTGTGAATGCAAAAAGCCGCCCGAAGGCGGCCCTGCTGTTCGGATGTCGGGGCTTCAGGCCCAGCCCAGCAACTCACGACGAACGACATTCTCGATCACCTTCATGCCATTGTCACTGTCGTTCAGGCACGGGATGTGGGTGAATTTTTCGCCGCCATTATGGAGAAACTCCTCGCCGGCTTCGCCCGCGATTTCCTCAAGCGTTTCCAGGCAGTCGGAGACGAAACCGGGATTCATCACCGCGATGCGCTTGACGCCTTCCTTGGCCAGTCTCTCCACCGTCTTGTCGGTGTAGGGCTGCAGCCATTCCTCTGGTCCGAAGCGGGACTGGAAGGTGACCATCAGCTTCTCCTTCTCCCAGCCCAGATGGTCGCGCAGCAAGCGCGTCGTCTTGTAACACTGGCAGTGATAGGGATCGCCCTTCATGAAATAGGAGCGCGGAATGCCGTGGTAGGAGGTGATCACGAGTTCCGGTTCCCAGTCGAGGGTCGCCAGATGCTCGTTGATGGAGTTGGCGAGTGACGCGATGTAAACCGGGTCGTCGGCATATTGCGGAACGGTGCGCAGTGCCGGCTGCCAGCGCATCTTCAGAAGCGCGCGGAAGGCCTCGTCGTTGACGGTTGCCGTGGTCGCGGCTGCATATTGCGGATAGAGCGGATAGATCAGGATACGTTCGCAGCCGGCCTTCTGCATCTCGTTCATCTTGGCCTGGATTGCCGGCTGGCCATAACGCATGGCCCAGTCGACATGCACGTTCGGCAGGTCCTTGAGGCTCACTGCCAGCTTTTCCGCCTGGCTGCGCGTGTAGGTGCGCAGATAGCTCTCGTCGAGATCCTTGTTCCAGATCTCCTCATAGGCCTTGCCGACCTTTTGCGGGCGCTTGTTCAAGACGATGCCGTAGAGGATCGGATACCAGAACCAGCGTGACCATTCGATGACGCGCTTGTCCGTCAGGAATTCCTCGAGATAGCGGCGCATCGACTTGTAGTCGGTGCCGTCGGGTGTCCCGAGATTGACGAGGAGCACACCGACCTTGCCGAAATTGACGGGCGGGTGGTCGGAAGGCCAGTGGGCGGGCATTGCGGTCATTGGGACATCCTGGTGATTTGCTGCGAAGCAATACGGCGAAACTCGGCTTTGGGATCATGTGATAAAAGCAAAAGCCGGCCCGGGGAAGCCCGGACCGGCT
>JARXAQ010000122.1 GCA_029865825.1 Rhizobium sp. | reverse complement strand
GCCGAACTCGTGGCTGCCCATAACGGCGAAGGCGCCGGCAAGGGCCTGCTCGGCGGCCTGATGAGCGCCATCGGCGGCGGCGGCATCATGGGCCTCGGCCAGCAGCTGATGTCGCAAGGGCTCGGCATGGGCGAAATCTCGACGCTCGCCAAGGAAACCATGGCCGTCGCCCGCGAATACGCCGGCGCTGATGTGGTCGACGAGGTTGTGGCCTCGGTTCCGGGCCTGAGCCAGTTCGTTTGAGCCGCCTGGATTGCTAATTTTCAAAAGCCGTCGGGGCGACCCGGCGGCTTTTTTGTTTGGGGCGCTTTGTCTTCTCCGTCGTCGCTTGTGCGGCGGGTTGGCGGCAAAGAGTGCGCAATGGGAACGAAGCGGTCGTCCTCCTCGTTGATCCGCCGAGACGGAAATCCAGGCAACGGAGGAAGCCCCATGAGTGAAACGGATATCAACCGCCGCGAGACCGGCGCGACGAAACTGGCCGAACAAGTCGGGCAGGGCAGCGGCCAGAGCGCTGGTGCCCCCGATGGCACCGATGCTGGTAAAGACGGCGCAATCGAGCGTGCAGCACCCCGCGCCGATGGCGAACGCATCGAGGATGGGCTCGATCCGCAGGTCGAGATGACCAACCACGACGCCGTTCGCGAAGCGAAACGCCTTGGCGGAACCGACACCTATCTGGTCGACGCAGACATGGAAGACATCGACCAGCGCCAAGGCGAAGACGGCGAGGACGGTCGTCCCTCACCCTTGGCCAATGCGGATAATCCGGAACGCTAAGCCGAGCTTCTATATGCCATTCCGCATTGTGCAGTGCGCACATCGATAAGCCGTCGGGGCAACCCGACGGCTTTTTGTCGTTTTCGGCCGGTCGGGTGACGGGTGGCTTAGGCGACCTCATACGGCGTCGCGATCGCCACCCGCGACGGCGCAATCCGAAAATCCGCCGGCAGCATGCGGTGATGCACCATCACCCTTTGGCAGGCGCTGCGGGCGTCCTGGCGCAGATCGTGGTGGATGACGAAGGTGAGTTTTCCTTCGGCGAGAAGTGCGCGGTTGTCGCTGTCGAGGTCGTGTGCGGCAAAGACGTCGATCCGCCGCTTCTCCTCGGCAAAGGTTTTGAGGATCGCCCGGTTGCCGCCGCCGATCGAATAGACGGCGCAGATGTCGGCATGGTCGGCAAGCGCCCCGCGCACCAGCGCTCCTGTCGTTCGGTCAACGCCAAACCCCTCCGAAATCGTCACGGCCTTCAACTGCGGCGCGTCCTTTGACAGGGCGGCGCGAAAACCGCGCTCGCGTTCCTCTTCGCCGGAAAACCGTGCGCTCGATAGCGTGAGCAGCACGGTGCCGGCCGCCGGTCCCGCCATGCGCGCCATCAGATAGGCAGCCGTGGCGCCCGCCACCCGGTTGTCCATACCGACATAACCGGTGCGCGCGGCCGCAGGCAGATCGGTCACCAGCGTGACGACGGGGATGCCAGCGGCCAGCAACTGTCCCGCCATCGCGGCCATGGCCGGCGTCGAGGGCACTTTCAGCACAACGCCGTGGCTGCCGCGCTTGCGGATCCGCTCGAGGATCGACAGCAGCGCCCGCTCCTCGAAGGTGTCAGCCACATGGAAGCGGGCCGATAAGAGCGCCGGCCGGATGCCCGGCAGTTCGGCCTCGAAGGCGGCGCGCACGGCATCGGAAAAGCGCTGCGGCGTCTCCATCACCACGTCGAGCACCAGTCGACGCCCGCCGATCCGCATCTCGGCATATTGCCGCTCGAGATCCGCGATTGCGGCCTCGATGCGCAAACCCGTGGCCTTCGCCACATGCCCGCGCCCATGCAGTGCCCGGTCGACGGTGGCGAGGCTGAGGCCCGATTGCAGGGCGATGTCCTTGAGCGGGAAGGGGGGACGCATCGTCAAGACCTTGAGGTGTTTTTGAGGTGTTTTCCCGCTCATGTGTCCGCCCTCTCTTGGCTATGGTCAAGCCGGGAAGAGACATACGGGAGGAAGACCATGGACACGCAAACCCTGACCAGCCGTCGCCGGCAGAAGGTCTGGCTCGACAGCCAAGCTGGAAACGTCGAAGCCTTCAAGGCGCTCGTCGCACAGAAGACCAACCCGGCCGACTGGCCGCTTGCCAGTGGCGTCGACCGCAACGTGCTGATCTATGACGGACACATGGTCCGCGAGGCGGCCCGCGATCCCGAACGCCGCCGCGACCTGATGGCCGAATGGGTGGATGCCTTTACCACCGGCCCCGGCGTCATCGTCATCAAACGCGCCATGGCCGATCTGTCGGTGGTCGATCGTGCCACGGAGGTCTTCAACGCCATCGTCAAGGCGGAGAAGGAAGCCGGAAAGGCCGCCGGCGACCACTTCGCCAAGCCGGGCGCCAACGACCGCATCTGGAATTCGCTGCAAAAACACGCCCTCTCCGACCCGGAGAATTTTGCCCGCTATTATGCCTCGGAAGCCATCGCGATGGCATCCGAAGCCTGGCTCGGCCGGGGTTACCAGATGACGGCGCAGATGAACCGGGTGAACCCCGGCGGCACGGCGCAAACCCCGCATCGCGATTATCACCTCGGCTTCATGTCGCCGGAGCAGATGCAGGCCTATCCGGGCCACATCCACGCCGTCTCACCGCTGCTCACCCTGCAGGGTGCCGTCGCCCATTGCGACATGCCGGTGGAAAGCGGCCCGACGCTCTTCCTGCCCTATTCGCAAGCCTTCTTCGAAGGATATCTCGCCTTCGGCCGGCCGGAATTCCAGGCCGTCTTCGCCGAACGGCACGTGCAGCTGCCGCTCGCCAAGGGCGACGCCATCTTCTTCAATCCGGCGCTCATGCATGGCGCCGGCAACAATGTCTCCACGGATATCTGGCGCATGGCGAACCTCCTGCAGGTCTCCTCCGCCTTCGGCCGCGCCATGGAAACGGTCGATCGCGACGCCATGAGCAAGGCCGTCTACCCGGCGCTGCTGGCCGCGCGCAAATCAGGCACGCTGACCCCGGCCGAGATCGCCAATGCCATTGCCGCGACGGCGGAGGGTTATGCCTTCCCGACCAATCTCGACCGCGATCCCCCGGTCGGTGGTCTTGCGCCGAAGACGCAAAACACCATGATGACGGAGGCGCTGCAGGCCGGGATGGAGCCGCAGGCCTTCGTCGACCTGGTCGAGAGCCAGGCCGTCAAGCGCAGGGCATGAGGAGCACCATGGGAAGACTGGATGGAAAGATCGCCGTCGTCACTGGCGGCACACAAGGACTGGGTGCCGAAGTGGCAAGGCTTTTTGCCGAGCGCGGGGCGGCCGGACTGGTGATCTGCGGCCGCAGCCGTGACAAGGGCGAGGCGAAGGCGAAAGAGATCGGCGAACGTTACGGCACGCCGGTGCATTTCGTCGCGGCCGACCTCGGCAACGTCGCGGACTGCCGCGCCGTAATCGCCGCCGCCGACGAGCGGTTCGGCTGCATCGACGCACTGGTCAATGTCGCCGCCATCACCGACCGTGGCACGATCCTCGACACCGACGAGGCGCTGTTCGACCGCATGTTTGCGGTGAACACCCGTGCACCCTTCTTCCTCATCCAGGATGCGGTGAAGCTGATGCTGCGCGACGGGATCGAGGGCACGATCGTCAACATCTCCTCGATGTCATCCATGGCCGGCCAGCCCTTCATCGCCGCCTATTGCGCCTCCAAGGGCGCGCTCGACACGCTGACCCGCAACGTCGCCTTCGGCCTGTTGAAAAACCGCATCCGCTGCAATGCGCTCAACATCGGCTGGATGGCGAGCGACGGCGAGGATCGCATCCAGCGCGAACACCACGGTGCGCCGGCCGACTGGCTGGAACAGGCCGCCGCCCGCCAGCCCTTCGGCCGTCTCGTCGATCCGGCCGAAGTTGCCCGCGCCTGCGCCTATCTGTCGTCGGAGGAAAGCGGCCTGATGACGGGCGCCACGATCAACTTCGACCAGTCGATCTGGGGTGCCTATGAAGACAGCCCGCATCCGCGCGAGAAAGTGACGCTCTGACAGACACGCATCGGGACGTAATCCAGATCCACCGCCGTCGGCCGTCCGTTCCGGCGGCGCTGGTCCCGACACGGCTCTTCGCCCGCGTGTATCGCATTTTTTTGTTCACGTTTGATCGAAGTGGAATTGGAAGTTTAGCAAGTTTTAATGCAATGGAGCGCTAATGTTTCGGTCGCGAAACACGGAAAACTTCCATGGCTCTCAGCAACTACCTGCATGCAAATCGTCTCGCGGAAGACATGTCCGCGCTCTCCAGTTCCCAGGCGATGATCGCATTTTCGCCCGATGGCACCGTCCTTGATGCCAATGACAACTTCTGCAAGGCGCTCGGTTACGACAAACGCGAGATCGTCGGCCGGCATCACCGCGTGTTCTGCGATGACAGCATCGTGCAGTCGCCAGATTATGCCCAGTTCTGGGCCAGTCTCGCCGCCGGCAAGTTCGAGCGCGGCCAGTTCCGCCGCCGCAGCAAGACCGGCGACGATGTGTGGATCGAGGCGAGCTACAATCCCGTCTTTCACGGCGGTCGCGTCGTGCGTGTCCTCAAGATCGCCTCGGATGTGACGGCGAGCAAGATGGTCTCGCTGCATGATGCCAACCGCATGCGCGCCATCGACCAGTCCCAGGCCATCATCGAATTCGAACCGGATGGCACGGTCACCGATGCCAACGGAAACTTCCTCAAGGCGATGGGCTACACGCAGGCCGAAGTGATCGGCCAGCATCACCGCATTTTCTGTGACCCCGCCTATGTCGGCTCGTCGGAATACGCAGATTTCTGGGCCAAGCTCAGATCCGGCGAATTCGTCGAAGATAATTTTGTCCGCTATGGCAAGGGCGGCCGTGAGGTCTGGATCCAGGCGACCTATACGCCCGTCTACGACACCCGTGGCAGGGTCTACCGCGTCATCAAGGTGGCAACCGACATCACCCCGCGCATGGTTGCCGTGCGCACCATCGGCAATGCCATCCGCCACCTGTCCCAGGGCGACCTGACCGTCGAAATCGTCGAGACGCTGGATTCGGTGCTGGAAGACAGCCGCGTCGATTTTAACATGGCCGCCCGCGCGCTGGAGAACACCATCTCCTCGATCGTCCGGTCTGCCCATTCACTGGCCGAGAATGCCCGCGTCATCACCGAGATTTCCGATGGCATTGCTGCCAATGGCGAACGCCAGGCAGCAACCGTCGAGGAAACGGCGGCAGCTTTGGAAGAGATCACCACGACGGTGCGCGACACCTCCGTGCGCACCACCGAAACCACCCGCCTCGTCGGCACCACCCGCAGCGATGCGGAAGCCTCCGGCGAGGTCGTTCGCCAGGCGACCGCCGCCATGGGCGAAATCGAGAAATCCGCAAAGGAGATCGAAAACATCATCGGCGTCATCGACGAGATCGCTTTCCAGACCAATCTGCTTGCTTTGAATGCCGGTGTTGAGGCAGCGCGGGCGGGTGATGCCGGCAAGGGCTTCGCAGTTGTCGCCCAGGAGGTGCGCGCACTCGCCCAGCGCTCCGCCAGCGCCGCCAAGGATATCAAGGCGCTGATCGCCAAATCGGCGGAAGCCGTGCGCCAGGGTGTCTCGCTGGTCGACAAGACCGGCACGGCGCTCCGCGCCATCGTCGACCAGGTCCAGGCGATCGACGGCAATGTCGATGCCATCGCCAAAGCCGCCCGCGAACAGGCGACCAGCATCAACGGCATCAATGCCTCCATTGGCAGCCTCGACAAGGTGACGCAGCAGAGCGCCGCGACCGTTGAGGAGGCCAATGCAACGGCCCTGACGCTCGCGAGCCAGGCCGATGCGCTGTATGAACTGATCTCGCAGTTCAAGACCTCGGACACCACA
>JARXAQ010000222.1 GCA_029865825.1 Rhizobium sp. | reverse complement strand
AGAGGTCCTGCTGCTCGGTCTGCTGGGCATCGTTGCCATGACGGCGCACATCCTGGTCAACCGCGCCTTGAAGATCTCTGATGCGGCGACGGTCGCACCGCTGCAATACACCTTGCTCCTGTGGGCAGTGGTCTTTGGCTGGTGGTTCTTTGGTGAAGTTCCTCGGCTGACCATGGTGATCGGCGCAGCCCTGATCGTCGGATCCGGCCTCTTCATCTTCTTCCGCGAACAGCAATTGAAGAAGCGCGACACGGTCCTGCCGGCCGTCCCGGAATAGCTGGCAGGGCCTGCGCTGGTTCCAGACATACCAAAGCCCGCAACGGTTTCCCGCTGCGGGCTTTGTCTGGTACAGCCGTCAGGCCGCGACCAGGGAGGTCACTTCCTGATGGCAGCGAGCTCGGCAACGATCGAATCGACCACGTCGGCGCCGATTTCTTCCTTGTGCTTCTCGTAGACCACCATCGATTTTTCGCGGATACGCGTCTGCTCCTCGGGCGAAAGCGTATTCACCTCGAGACCAGCCGCCTTGATCTTCTCGAGCGACTTCTTGTTGAGGTCGGCGATCACACTCCGCTCGACATCGCGGCCAACGCTCGCGCATTCGCGCAGCGCTGCCTGCTCTTCGGGCGCATAGGTGTCGAAGATTGCCTTCGAAAACAGGAAGAGGAACGGCGTATAGGCGTGGTTTGTCTCGGTCACATATTTCTGCACCTCGAAGAACTTCGAGGTATCGATCGTCACATAGGGATTTTCCTGCGCGTCGATCGTCTTGGTTTCGAGTGCCGAGAACACTTCACCGAATGCCATCGGCGTGGCGTTGGCGCCGAGGTTCTGGAAGGTATCGAGGAAGATGTTGTTCTGCATGACGCGAACCTTCATCCCTTCAAAGTCTTCCCACTTCGTGACCGGGCGAACCGAGTTGGACAGGTTGCGGAAGCCGTTTTCCCAGTAGCCGAGATTGACGAGGCCGACGGCCGCGAGTTTCTCGGTCATCATCTCGCCGAACTTCCCGTCGAGGACCGTGTAGGCCTCCTGGGCATTGGCGAAGAGGAACGGCAGATCGAAGACACCGAGCGCCGGCTCGATGCCGACCAGCGGCGAGGACGAGGTGACAACCGCTTCCTGGACGCCCGAACGCAGCGCCTGGGTCGCCTGAAGGTCGCCGCCCAGCGCGCCGCCCCAGAAGGCCTGCAGCTTCAATTTGCCGCCGGACTTGTCGTCGAGGCACTTTTGCATGGCCTCGATGCCGTTTCCGACCGGATGGTCGGCATTGATACCGTTGGAGACGCGGATCGTTCGTTCGGTGAACTCCGCAAATGCCGGTGCAGCACTCGCTGCGCAAAATGCCAGTGCAGTGGTGGTCAGTAGAAGATTTCTCATTGTATTTCCTCCCTTGGATAAAATGAGACGGTTGAAAAAGGCTTGAATCACCGGAGCCATTGCGCCGGGACGATGACGATGTCTGGAAAAACGACGAGCAACAGCAGGACGAGGACCTGGGCGATCAGGAATGGCGTCACGCCTGTCACCACCTTGCCGAGCGGTACCCGTCCGACACCGCTGACGACATTCAGCACGACGCCGACAGGCGGCGTGATCAGACCAATGCAGCAGTTCATGATGAACATCACGCCAAAGTAGACCGGATCGATGCCCGCCTGCTTGATGATCGGCATCAGTACCGGCGTCAGGATGAGAATGGTCGGTGTGAGGTCCAAGGCGGTTCCGACCACGAGCACCAGCAGCATGATGACGAACATCAGCAGCATCGGCCGATCGATCAGTGGCTCGATATAGCGGGTGATTTCACCGGGGATATTCGCTGCCGTGATCAGCCAAGCGGAGACAAGGGCAGCGCACACGAGGAACATGATGATCGACGTCGTTTTGGCGGCCTGCAGGATGACCTTCGGCAGGTCGCGCGGCTTCAGTTCACGATAGATCACCATGCCGACGAACATCGCATAAACAGCGGCGATTACGGCCGCTTCGGTCGGCGTCACGACGCCGGCCTTGATGCCACCCAGGATGATAACCGGCATGCCGAGTGCCCAGCCCGCGCGTCCGGTCGCACGCAACCGTTCCTTCGCAGGCGCCTTGGGTAGCGGCTGAATATTGTCCTTCCGCACCACGATCTGCCAGGCAACGACCAGTGCCAGACCCATCAGCATTCCCGGCACGATACCCGCCATGAACAGCTGCGTAATGGAGACATTTGCAGCCACGCCGAAGACGATGAAGGCCATCGATGGCGGGATGACGGGAGCGATGATGCCGCCCGAGGCTATGAGGCCGGCCGAGCGCGGCACGTTGTACCCAGCCTTCGCCATCATCGGAATGAGGATTGCGGCAAGGGCAGCCGTATCGGCAGCGGCCGAACCGGAAATCGAGGCCATGATCACGGCCGCCATGATCGCCACGATCCCGAGACCGCCGCGGATATGACCGACACAGGCGATGGCGAATTCGATGATGCGGCGGGACAAGCCGCCGGAATTCATCAGCTCACCGGCGAGCACGAAGAAGGGGATGGCCAGCAGCGTGAAGGTATCCGCGCCGGCGATCATATTCTGGGCGATGATCTGGCTGTTGAACATCCCCATGTACCACATGAGGGTGACGCCACAGAACATCAGGGCAAAGGCAACCGGCACGCCGATGGCCATGACACCGAGAAGCGAAACGATAAAGACGACAAGAGTCATCAGGCGCGCTCCACCAGTTTTTCGATGCCCATATGCTCGCCGGCAAACATCGCGACTTCTTCATCGGTGACCCGACCTGTGAGCAGGCGAAACAGTCGTTCGAGCGCGATCAGGCTACAGCCGGCTCCGGTGAAGAAGCCGATGCCGTAGACCCAGCCCATGGAAAGCCCCGTAACCGGCGCCTTCATGCTGGCATTGATCGGCAACTGCAGCCACGTTCCCCAGAAGAACAGCGCCGAAACGCCGAGAATGACGAGATTGGACAGGATCATGCAGACAACCCGACCGCGACGGCCAAGAAGGGCGACCAGCGATTCAACACCGAGATGGCCATAGTCGCGAAAACCGACAACGGCACCGATGAAGGTCAGCCACACGAAGAAATACCGCGCCATTTCATCGGAGACGGTCAGGCCGGAATTGAAGGCATAACGCAGGATGACATTGACGAAAACCATCAGTGCCATGCCGCCAAGCAGCACGATGAGCAGGAAGTCAAGGAAACGATAGAAGAGATCGACAGCTCTGGTCATCAGCACCTCACGCCCGGTCGAGAAGGCCGCGTCGGGCCAGGTTTGCAAACAAAGCGCGCGTTCCGAACGTCCATTCGGGACAGGCATCGGTCCGGTCGACCCAGTTCACCAGACGCCCGAGTTTGGGCGTGGAGATTTCCACGCGGTCGCCCACTTCATGGGTGAAACCGAGGCCTGCACCACGGCGATCCTTGACCGGCGCAAACATCGTGCCGAGAAAGAGCACGGCGCCATCGGGATACTGGTGATTGCGGTTGCGCAATTGCGAGACAAGGTTTTCCGGCGAGCGGCTGATCGCTTCCATGGGGCTTTCGCCCGTCATTTCGAACCCATCCTCGCCGCGCACGACGAGGGCAACCCGCACCTTGCGCAGGACGTCGATCGTGAAGGACCGATCGAAGAGGCGGATGAAGGGACCGATCGCACAAGAGGCATTGTTGTCCTTCGCTTTCCCCAGAAGCAGCGCGGAACGTCCCTCCACATCACGCAGGTTGACGTCGTTGCCGAGCGTCGCCCCCACGATCGTGCCGTCGGAACGTACGGCCAGAACAATCTCCGGCTCCGGATTGTTCCACTGCGAAATCGGATGAATGCCGACGGTATCGCCGCAGGCGACGGAGGACATCGGCTGGGCCTTGGTGAAGATCTCCGCATCGGGACCGATACCCACCTCCAGGTACTGCGACCACAGCCCCATCTCCTGCAGCAGGCTCTTCACCTTTGCCGCCTGTTCGGATCCGGCGGCGACACCCCTGAGGCTATCGCCGAGAACCGGCGCCAGTTGAACGCGAATGGCCTGCGCACGTCCGGAATCCCCCTTGGCCTGCTCCTCGATCACCCGCTCCAGCATGCTGTCTGCGAAGGTGACACCGGCAGCTTTTACCGCCTGCAGATCGATGGGCGCGAGCAGGCGTCCGGACTTGAGCGACAGGAAGTCATCAAGCGAACCGAGATCCGGAAGATCGGCAGCTTGCTGAAGGCGCGTGGCAATTTCGTCGATCTCGAGCAGACCGGCCGACGTTGCCGCAAGGCCCGTCAGATCGAGCACGCGCCCCTGGCGCAGCAGGACAGGGCAAGGTCCGCCGGCAGCCTCGGACCAGACGCGTCCGACGAGGATTGCCTCGGCAGAGTCCTCTGGAAGAATATCATGGGAATTCAAGTTGCGTTCCACCGCCAAGATGGCCCCTCCTCCACGCCTCGGGCAGGGTGACACCTCCTGTCGCCTTGCCCTATTGTCAGGATGTCTGACAACTCTCCACAATCATTCATACGGATGGATGATTGTGCTGTCTACCCCTTTGGCGCGACCAAGCCTCTCTTCGAGGCAACCCAACGCAGGCTGTCGGGATCAGAATTGCTCGAGACTGAGCTCGATCCGGCTTGCGGCGCCGTGCATATGCAGGCGCATCGCTTCGCGGGCCGCTTTGGGATCCCGGCTGGCAATGGCATCGCGCAGACGCGTATGTTCGGCGATTGTCACTTCGACGATTTCCTCAAGCACCGCACGCGACCGGGCCGTGTCGATGGCAAGGCTGATGCGTTCGGCAATGAAGCCGATGAACATCGCGAAGTATTCGTTGTGTGTTGCGTCAGCCACCGCACGGTGAAAGGCAAGGTCGGCATCGATGCTCTGATGGGTCCATTTTTCCGGCCCCGACATATGCCCCAAGGCATCATCGATCCGCGCGAGATCGGCAGTTGTATGATGCACAGCCGCAAGGCCGGCAGCCTCGATCTCAAGCGGGACACGCAGCTGAAACATCGCCCGGAAGCTCTGCGGATCGAAGAGCTCCCCCTCCTTGATGCGGATCAGCCGGGACGAACGCTCCAGAACGAAAGCCCCGACCCCCTGGCGGGTTTCGACAAGGCCCTCGTTGCGCAACTGCGCGATGGCTTCGCGGATCACCGAGCGACTGACGCCGATCGTCTTTGCAAGGACATGTTCGGTCGGGAGTTTATCCCCCGGGGCGAGGCGACCCTCATTGATCTCGGCGGCGAATTGCGCCGCGATGCGCGTCGGCAGATGATCGCTGCGCTTGATCTGTCCGAGATTGATTTGACCGATATCGACCGCCATGCCCGCCTGCTCTCCTTGCCGCCATGCCGGTTGTTCACGAATCCGTGGTGAAATTCAATTGGCATCCGGGATTCATGATGATGTTGGGGTCCACCGCACGCTTGATGGCGCCCAGCAGACGCGACTGGGCCTCAGGCAAGTGCGCCATGAACTCGGGCTTCTTCAATCGACCAATGCCGTGCTCGGCGCTGATCGAGCCATGGAAACGCAACAGCACCGCATTGATCAGCCCCTTGGCCCGGTAGATGCGCTGGGCCGTCTCTTCTCGGGTGAGACCGGAAGGCGGCAACACGTTGAGATGCACATTGCCATCTCCCACATGCCCGTAGGAGACGCAAAGGCAATCGGGCAGCGCCTCCATCACGGCAGCTTCGGCCTCGAGAACGAAATCCGCCAGCTTCGACAGCGGCACCGAAACATCGGTGCGCAGATGTGGCCCGCGTTTGGCCTGCCCCTCGTTCATACCCTCGCGGAAGAGCCAGAGATTGCGCGCCTGGGCCCGTGACCCGGCGACCACGCCATCGAGCACAAGACCATCCTCCATCACGCCTTGCAGGAAACGCTGCATGAGATCTTCGATATCGACGAGACCCGAGCCGGAAATCTCCATCAGCACATAGGCCGGGTAGTCTCCAGACATCGGCATCGCCAGATCCGGCATCGCCTCGCGGGCCAGCGTGAAGGCGACCGGCGGCATGAACTCGAAAGCCGACATCAGGTCGCAGCAATCGCGGCGCGCACGCCGATAGAGCGCGATCGCATCGGACAGCGCATTCAGCCCGAGCAGCGCAGTCGCTACCTGCTCGGCGGGCGGCATGAGCTTGAACGAAACGGCCGTGATGATACCAAGCGTGCCTTCGGCTCCGATGAAAAGCTGCTTGAGATCGATGCCCCGATTGTCCTTGCGCAAGCTGGACAGGCCCTCGAAGACGGACCCGTCGGGCAGCACGACCTCCAGCCCCAGCACGAGCTCCCGCGTCATGCCGTAGCGCAAAACATTGATGCCGCCGGCATTGGTCGAGACGTTGCCGCCGATGCGACAGGAGCCCTGGGCACCCAGCGCCAGCGGGAAATAAAGGCCTGCAGCCTCCACCTTGTCCTTGAACTCGGACAATACGATGCCGGCCTCAACGACGGCAGAGAAATCATCGACATCGAGGCTTCGGATGGCCGTCATTCGCTCCAGGCTAATGACCACCTGTCTTGACGCATCGTCCGGCGTCGCGCCCAATACAAGGCCGGTATTGCCGCCCTGCGGCACGATATCAAGGCCAAGCGCGGCAATCGCCTTGACCGCTGCAGACACATCGTCGGTGCTTCTCGGCCGGATAACCGCGACAGCACCGGTCGTGACATCGCCATGCCAGTCGCGGCAATAGCGCTCCACATCAGGACCCGACAGCACGAGATCATCGCCCAGCTTCGCCCGCAACGCCGCCACGTGGGCATCATTCACCCCCGCCCCGATCGGCGCATCGCCAACCGCGTCCAAGCCCCCGAGCTCCATATCCGTTCCTCCCGGCGGTCGTCGTCCAGCAACATCCGCACCAACTATTCGGTTTTCAACGGGAGAATATAAGGTTATCAGACAACCTTACAAATGTTTTTTCGTGACGATGACTTGTGCCCGCCAAACGCTCGGCGGATGAATGACAAAGGAGGAGGAAAGCAATGCATATTCTTATCATCGGTGCCGCCGGCATGGTCGGCCGCAAGCTCGCCCAGCGCCTGACTGAGGACGGCACGCTGGATGGCCAACCGGTCGAGGCCATGACCCTGGTCGACGTCGTGACACCCGAGGCGCCCGCAGGCTTCAAAGGCCGCGTCGCATTGGAAACCGCCGACCTCTCCAGCCCCGGCGCCGCCGAAAAACTCGTCGCCGGCCGCCCCGACGTGATCTTCCATCTGGCGGCCATCGTCTCCGGCGAAGCCGAGCTCGACTTTGAAAAAGGCTATCAGATCAATCTCGACGGCACGCGATACCTCTTCGAGGCGATACGCCACGCCCATGTCGAAGACGGCTATCGTCCCCGCGTGGTCTTCACCTCCTCCATCGCCGTCGTCGGCGCGCCCCTGCCCTTCCCTATTCCCGATGACTTCCACACGACCCCGCTCACCAGCTACGGCACCCAGAAAGCCATCTGCGAACTGCTGCTGGCCGACTATTCCCGCAAGGGCTTTTTCGACGGCATCGGCATCCGCCTGCCGACGATCTGCATCCGCCCGGGCAAACCGAACAAGGCCGCCTCCGGCTTCTTCTCCAACATCCTGCGCGAACCCCTGATCGGCCAGGAAGCCGCGCTTCCCGTGACCGACGACGTGCGGCACTGGCATGCTTCGCCGCGCTCCGCCGTCGGTTTCCTCCTTCACGGCGCGACGATCGACGTCGAAAAGGTCGGCCCCCGCCGCAACCTCTCGATGCCGGGCGTCAGCGCCACGGTTGGTGAACAGATCGAAGCACTCCGCCGCATCGCCGGCGAAAAGGCCGTGAAGCTCATCCGCCGTGAACCGGACGAAATGATCATGCGCATCTGCGCCGGCTGGGCTCCGGGCTTCGAGGCCAAACGCGCCCGCGAACTCGGCTTCGTCGCCGAAAACTCCTTCGACGACATCATTCGCATCCACATCGAGGACGAACTGGGAGGCAAGCTGTGAACGCAGCGAAGAACAAGAGCATAGCCCTTCTCGGCACCGGCCTGATGGGTGCGCCGATGACGCGCCGCTTGCTTGCCGCTGGTTTTCCCGTGACCGTCTGGAACCGCGACATCAGCAAGGCGGAACCCCTGGCCGAGAACGGAGCAACCGTCGCGCAGTCTGCAGCCGACGCCGTTAAGGACGCCGATGTCGTCATCACCATGCTCTCGGACGGCAATGCCGTCGGCCATGTCCTCTTCTCGGCCGGCGTCGCTGACGCCTTGAAGCCTGGCGCCGTGGTCATCGACATGTCGTCGATCGCGCCACCGATCGCCAAGGAGCACGCCTCAAAGCTGGCCGAGCGCGGCATCGCCCATGTCGATGCGCCCGTTTCCGGCGGTGTGGTTGGTGCGGAAGCCGGCACGCTTGCCATCATGGCCGGTGGCGACGCCTCGGTGATCGAGGGCCTCGCCGAGGTTTTAGCACCGCTGGGCCGCGTCACCCATGTCGGCCCCTCGGGCGCCGGCCAGATCTGCAAGCTGGCCAACCAACAGATCGTCGCCATCACCATCGGCGCCGTGGCGGAAGCCATGATGTTGGTCGAAGCAGGCGGCGCATCACGCGAAAAGTTTCGTGAGGCCATCCGCGGTGGCTTCGCCGAAAGCCGGATCCTGGAACTGCACGGCGCCCGCATGGTCGAGCGCCGTTTCGAACCGGGTGGCCTGTCGCGCTTGCAGCTGAAGGACCTCAATGCAGTCGCGGCCATGGCGGACGAATTTTCGCTCGATCTGCCGCTGACGGCGGAAGTGCGCAGCGCCTTCGAGGCTTTCGTCGCCGATGGCAATGGCGACACCGACCACAGCGCGCTGCTTCTGCACCTGGAAAAAATCAATCGCCCGAAGGACCAGCAATCATGAGCGGATCAGAGCAACCCAAACGCCGGCTGCGCTCGCAAGACTGGTTCGACAACCCCGATCATCTCGACCTGACCGCGCTCTACCTCGAGCGGTTCATGAATTACGGCACGACGCCGGAGGAACTGCGCACAGGCAAGCCGATCATCGGGATTGCGCAGTCCGGCAGCGACATCAACCCCTGCAATCGCCACCACCTCGACCTCGCCAAGCGCGTGCGCGACGGCATCCGCGATGCCGGTGGCATCCCGATCGAGTTCCCGTCCCACCCGCTCTTCGAGAACTGCAAGCGCCCGACGGCAGCGCTTGACCGCAACCTCGCCTATCTCGGCCTCGTCGAACTTCTCTACGGTTATCCCTTCGATGGCGTCGTGCTAACGACGGGCTGCGACAAGACCACACCTTCCGCGCTGATGGCTGCCTCCACTGTCGACATTCCCGCGATCGTCCTCTCCGGCGGGCCGATGCTCGATGGCTGGCATGACGGCGAACTGGTCGGTTCCGGCACGGTCATCTGGCGCTCGCGCCGCAAATATGCGGCCGGCGAAATTACCAAGGAAGAATTCCTCGAACGGGCGCTCGATTCCGCCCCCTCCGTCGGCCACTGCAACACCATGGGCACGGCATCCACCATGAACGCCATGGCCGAAGCGCTGGGCATGTCGCTCACCGGCTGCGCCGCCATTCCCGGCGCCTACCGCGAACGCGGCCAGATGGCCTATCGCACCGGTCGCCGCGCCGTCGAACTGGTGATGCAGGATATCAAACCCTCCGATATCCTCACCCGAGAGGCATTCCTCAATGCTATCAGGGTCAATTCTGCCATCGGTGGCTCGACCAATGCGCAGCCGCACCTGATGGCCATGGCCAAACATGCCGGCGTCGAGCTTCTTCCCGAGGACTGGCAGATCCACGGCTTCGACATCCCCCTGCTGGCCAATGTCCAACCGGCCGGCGCCTATCTCGGCGAACGCTTCCACCGCGCCGGCGGCGTGCCCGCCATCATGTGGGAACTGCTGCAGGCCGGCAAACTCGACGGCAGCTGTCCGACCGTCACAGGCCGCAGCATGGCCGAAAATCTCGAAGGCAAGGAAGCCGTCGACCGCGAGGTCATCAAGCCCTATGCCGAGCCGATGCGCGAGCGCGCCGGTTTCCTTGTGCTCAAGGGCAATCTCTTCGACTTCGCCATCATGAAAACAAGCGTCATCTCCGAAGGGTTTCGCCTGCGCTATCTGCAGGAACCGGGACGCGAAGGCGTCTTCGAAGGCCGCGCTGTCGTCTTCGATGGCTCGGAGGACTATCACAAGCGCATCAACGACCCGTCTCTTGCGATCGATGAAGACTGCATCCTCGTCATCAGAGGCACAGGTCCCCTGGGCTGGCCGGGTTCGGCCGAAGTGGTCAACATGCAGCCACCGGATCACCTGATCCAGCGCGGCATCCTCAGCCTGCCGACGATCGGCGATGGCCGCCAGTCCGGCACCGCCGACAGCCCATCGATCCTCAACGCCTCGCCGGAAAGTGCCGCCGGCGGTGGCCTGGCCTGGATCCGCAGCGGCGACAAAATCCGCATCGATCTCAACCAGGGCCTCTGCGATATGCTGGTTTCGGACGAGGAGATCGCGCAGCGCAAGGCAGAGGGCATTCCGGCTGTGCCAGCAGATGCGACACCCTGGCAGATGATCTACCGCCAGACCGTGACGCAGCTCGCCGATGGCGCAACGATCAAGGGCGCGGACGCCTTCCGCCAGATCTCCAAGACGCCCCCGCGCCACAATCACTGAGCCTCCAGAAAGACAGCCATCGCAGCCATCAAACGCCCTGCGGTGGCGCCTACACCACACGCTAACCAAATCGGGCCCGAAGTCGGGCCTGACATGGAACTGACCGGACAGCAGATCATTCTCCATCCAAGCAATCGCATCGATGGAGACTTCAATGAAAAGCGTGGCTTCGCTGCTCGCCGGCACGGCCTTCGCCGTGACACTGCTGCTCGGCGGCGTCGTGGTGGCATCGGCAGTACTCGTGCCCCAGGAAGATGCACCGCGCTTTACCGGTCTGGACGTCAAGGATCTCTGGACACTGACACCCCAAAGGGTCGACCCGGAAAAGCAGGCCTATGAACGCCTGCCGCCGCGTTATGGCAGCCAGGTCGTGATGGCGAGCGCCTCACCGGCGCCTCAGAACAGGCTCGTGCAAGACGTGGCACCCAGCACCGCAACCATCGACATCATCGAGACGGCCGCGGTGACAGAAAGCGAAGGCGGCATGGACCAGGAGCTTCCTGCTCTTTCGGAAGCACATGTCACCTGGTGTCAGGCGCGTTACAATTCCTACAGCGCCCAGGACAACAGCTATATCTCGTACCAGGGTGACATGCGCACCTGCGTTTCCCCCCACCTCACCGCGCCCAATCAGGACAGCGAAGACGGCACTGAAGCCATGCTGGTGCAGGACGTGGCGGACCGGACTACGCCGGTCGCGATCGGTTCCGCGCATGCCCAGAACTGCCTGCAGCGCTACCGCTCCTATCGGGCGGAAGACAATTCCTACCAGCCGTATGGCGGCGGTCCGCGCAAGCAATGCGAACTGCGATCTTTCTGAATTTCCCCATTAAAACCGCATGGAGCGGGCATAGGCGAGCAATATCTAGCTCAGCCGCAAGAGGATATCTGCGGGGTCATGCTCGATCTGGATGAGCGGGCTCCCCCCGCCCCAAGCCTCGGATCGATGCGGCTCGGTGAAACTGCGCTATAAGGTAACGACTGCAGGTAGGCAGGGGTTATCTTTGGAGGGGCAGTTCATGGAAATCCACGCAGTCAGTTCTCTGTCTGACTTTTTCGAGGCGCATGCGCTCATCGACGCTATGGGCAAATGGGACGCGGAACAGTCTCGCAGGTTCGGCGTGCCCGATGTTGTATTGATGGACTACATTTACGGTCACACTGCAGAAACGCTGATGGAAAAGTTCCGACAAGGCGGTGCGGGATTATTCTTAGCCCGCGTGAACAAGGATGTTGCTGGCTGCGCTGGTTATTCGAAGTCGGATGACGGAATTGCCGAATTACAGAAAATGTACGTGCGCCCCGAGGCAAGAGGCAAAGGCGTGGCGAAGGGCCTGATGAACGCCTGCTTGGATGGAATGCGCGACAACGGATACGCGAGTGTGAGATTGGAGACCGTCACCTTCATGAGTGACGCCATAGCGATGTACGATGCCTTTGGCTTCAAGCGAACAGACCATTTCCGAGCCGTTCCCCAAAGCTTGCAGCCCATCACGATTTTCATGGAGAGGAAGCTCTGAACACCCGACTCTGGGCGGATGTAAACCTGACCAGCAATTTGCGCTAGATCGCGACACCCAAAACACTTCTTTGCCGAGAAGACGTTGATTTCCCGATTGCTGCCAATCTCGCTAGAGATCATCAATGCACGGTCGGCTGTATGCCCATCTGCGAATGGGATCGGCCATAATCATCATCCTGCCAAGATAAGGCCGGGTGGCGGCGCAGACCTATCCTGCCCCGAAATCCGTGCGGTCAGATAGCTCAGCGCATTTTGCAGCCCATTCATCGTGTAGGGCTTTTCGATCGCCCCGATGGCCCCGACGAAATCATCCGGGATGCGCTTCACATTCCCGGTCACAAAGACAAACGGAATTCCGGTCTCTGCCAGATGACGGCCGATCTCAAGGCCCGAGGGACCGTCGGTCAGATGAACATCGACGAAGGCGAATTGCGGCTCTGCCTGTTCGACGATGTCGAGGGCTGCACGTCTCGAGGCCGCCGTCCCGACGACCTCGTGTCCGGCCGCCTCGACTTCCATTTCGAGTTCGAGCGCCAGTAGCGCCTCGTCTTCAACGATCATGATCCTCAAACGCCAACGCCTCTCTCTTCTTCGACCAGCATGGTCACCAGCACATCGGTCCGGTATCCGTCGACATTCCGCTCAAGCTTCGCACTGAGCTGCTTCGCACAGGTTTCCAGCATCAGCTTGCCGAAGCTTTCATCCTCGGGATTGACCGGCACGGGCTTCGTCGTATCGGTTACCCGGATAACGAAATGACCGTTGGTTCGTTTCACCTGCAGATGGATTTCACCACCGCCATCGCTCAATCCCCGCCGCACGGCATCGAGCACCAGCTCGTTGACGATCAGCGCAAGGGCCGAAGCCTTCACCGAGGGGACGAGGACTGGCGACAGGTCGGTCGTCACCCGAATGTCGTCTCGCTTGAGCGCTCCGACCAGATCCTCGATCAGATCTTTTGCGAAATCCGCGACGTCGAAGCGACCGAGGTCGCTGTTTTTGAACAGTTTCCGCTGAACGGTACTGAGCGCTTCCACGCGATTGAGCACGGAAAAAAGAGTTCGCTTGACGAGGTCGTCTTCGGACATCCGCGCCTGCAATTTCACGATGGACGCGATCGTCAGGAGATTGTTTTTCACCCGATGATCCACCTCGTGAACCAGCATCGTCTTCGCCTGCAGGGCGTCACTCAGATCCCGCGTCCGGCGCGCAACCTCCTCTTCGGCCGACAATCGAGCCTGGGCCAGTTGCACTTCCTTGCTCTTGATATTGGTAAAGTCGAGCTGCGAGGCAAAGAAGTAGATCACCTCGCCGTTCACGTCACGCACCGGGCTCACGAACAAGGCGTTCCAGAAAGTGCTGCCGTCCTTGCGATAGTTGAGGATGTCGAGCGCAACATCATGTTCTGCCAAAACGGCTTCTCGGAGCGTCGCAATCGCCCCTGCCTCCGTATCCGGACCCTGCAAAAGTCGGCAATTCCGGCCGATAAGTTCGTCAATGCTGTAGCCGGTCAGGGTCGAAAAGGCGTGGTTGCAGAAGATGATCGGGTTGTCAGGCTGGCGCGGATCCGTAATCAGCATCGGCATGCGTGTCGCCTTGAAGGCGGCAGCAAATGGGTCCTCCGACAGATGGGACGCCAGAAGCCGGTCTCCGGCGTCCTGGGCATCGCGTTGAGGGGAATTATCATCATTCATATGCATTTTGTCCTGAACCAGGCTGGTGACACAAATGATCAGGTCTGCGAAAAAGTTCCGGGATGTGCAAAATATTCAACCTGCCGCGCTGTGCGCTTTGCAGGGTGGTCCCCCTCGAGATAGGCATTACCGCAGATAGACTTGCAACGAGGTTTCGCGTATTCCAATCCGTCTGCGCAGACGGATCGAATTCGAGGCTGAGTAACTTGACTTCCACGGACGAGATCGCTTCCTACCCCGGATTTCTCAAGCATGGCGGCCGTATGGCCGAACTGATCCGAGCCAGGGACTGGTCGGACGGGCTCGGTCCGATCGAGACGTGGCCGCCGTCGCTCCGATCCGCTCTCTCCATCTGTCTGAGCTCAGCCTTCCCAACGGCCATCTACTGGGGACCGGAGCTGCGTCTGCTCTACAACGACAGTTGGGCGCCGATCCCCGGCGAACGCCACCCCTCGGCGCTCGGACGTCCTGCGCGCGAAGTCTGGGCAGATATCTGGGACGTCGTCGGTCCGCAGTTCGAAGAGGTTCTGGCGACCGGCAAGGGATTGTCGATGCATGACCAGATGCTTCCGATCATTCGCGCCGGCGTGCAGACCGAGACCTATTGGAATTACAGTTTTACCGCCATCCGCGATGAAAACGGTATCATTGTCGGCATATTCAACCAGGGTGACGAAACCACTGCAGCGGTTCTGGCGCGCCGGCAGGCGCAGGAAGAAATCGCACGGCTGGGGCGCATGTTTGCCCAGGCTCCCGCCGCCATTGCGATCCTGGACGGTCCCTCGCACGTCTTCAAGCTGGCCAACTCCGCTTACCAGACCCTGGTGCAACGCACGGACCTGATCGGCAAGAGCGTCGCAGAAGCGCTACCCGGCATCGAACAGCAGGGCTTCACCGACCTCCTGGACCAGGTGTTCCGCACCGCTCAGCCCCATATCGGCAAGGCTGTACCGGTCCAGTTTATCCGGCCGGACGGCAGCATCCAGGAGAACCAGGTCGACTTTATCTTCCAACCTGTGATCGATGCGGAAGGCCAGACGTTCGGAATTTTCGTGCAGGCGACCGACGTGTCCGAAGCAGCAACCGCCATGGCTGCCTTGCGTGAAAGCGAGCAACGCTTCGAAGCCATCGTCAATTCCATCGATCAGATGATCTGGTCGACCACCCCTGACGGCCATCACGACTACTTCAACCAGCGCTGGTACGAATACACTGGCCTGCGCGAAGGCGAGACCAACGGCTTGGCGTGGGAAAATCCCTTTCACCCAGACGATCGCGCGCATGCCTGGAATGTCTGGCAACAGAGCCTTGCGACCGGCGAGCCCTATCATGTCGAATACCGCTTGCGGCATCGGTCCGGCGAATACAGATGGGTCATCGGTCGAGCGCAATGCGTGCGTGACGAGCATGGGCTAATCACGCGATGGTACGGCACCTGCACCGACATCCATGACCTGAAGGTTGCCGAAGAAGCGCGCCAGTTGCTGCTGCGTGAACTCAACCATCGGGTCAAGAACCTCTTCTCGATCACCTCTGGCATGATCAACATGACCGCCAGGGCGGCAGCGACGGTCCCGGCCATGGCGGAAACCCTGCAAGGGCGTTTGCGTGCCTTGGCCAAGGCCCATGATCTGGTCCAGCCCGCAATTTCTGCTGACCCGCAGACACCCGAACTCGGCTCGCTCGTCACTCTGATCGAGGCCATTCTCAGTCCGCATGTGGAGGACGGGACGCGGGTATCGCTGACGGGGCCTGCGGTCGAGATCGGCTTAAAGGCGTCGACCAGCCTTGCCCTGATTTTTCACGAATTGGCGACCAATGCTGCGAAATACGGCGCATTCGCCGGATCGGAAGGAAAGCTCGACGTCCGTTGGGCCGTGACCGCCGACCGGCTGGAACTGCACTGGACCGAGACGCTTTTCGGCCGCCGCATCGCTGCCCCCTCCAGCCTCGGCTTCGGCAGCAAGCTAGCCCGGACCAGCGCCACGCATCAACTCGGCGGTGAGATCAGTTTCGACTGGGCGCCTGAAGGTCTCAGAATTGTTCTGACGGTCGCCCTGGGCGGTCTCGACCGCTAGAATTCGCAGCACCAAGAGCCTCACGGACATGGCGACAACCGCTGGACGTGTCGCGGCGAACACCCATCGCCGAATATTTCCTGCGACTAAAAGTTTAAGCAAAGATTCACGGCACTGTGGTTTGGTCGGTCCTGGCGGACCGCGCCCGGGCGCTCCCGCCCGTGTCCGGCCAGCCGAGAGAGCGACATGGATTTCGTTTCTGTCATTCTGTTCTGGGTGCTGCTTCTGGCGGCGGTGGTGAGCCGTGGCCCCGCTATATTTTATCTGCTCTTCGGTTCCATGGCCTTCGGCTCCTTTGCCGTCGTTCCGCCGCAGCTGACGCAAGGCCTGAGCTTTACCCCGCCGCCGATCATCGCGATGGTGATCATCTTCATCTACGGCGGCGGAAAGAACGGATTGGCTAGGATGCTGAGCATCGCGCTGCGTCCGTCGCAATGCCTCCTCCTGTCGCTATTCTGGATCGTCGCGATTTGGGCGACCCTGTTCATGCCACGCATCTTCGCCGGCATGGTCACGGTCATCCCCATGCGCCTGGAAGAGACGACCAATGGCGTGCCGCTCTACCCCACCCCGCAGAACATCTCGCAAATCCTCTATCTGTCGATTTCGGTCCTCACTGTCTTTGCCTGCGCGCTCGCCTTCCGGGCACCGGCAACCCGTCAGCATGTACTGGGGGCTCTGTGTGTCGGCGCCGTCATGGTGATCCTGACCGGCGTGCTCGACCTTGCCGGTCTCGGCCCCTATCTCGACATGTTCCGCACCGCCACCTATGTTTTCCTGACCGACGTCGAGATCGCCAACGTCAAGCGCGTCGTGGGCCTCATGCCGGAAGCATCCGCTTTCGGCTCGCTTGCCGTCGGCTTTCTGACGGCGCTCTATTTCCTGCGCCGCGCCATCACGCGCCCCTGGCTTCGAGTGGTCGGCGCGCCTTGTCTGATCGTCCTGCTCGCCCTCTTCGCCCTCCTGTCCACCTCGTCGGCTGCTTATGGCGGCCTGGCCGTGTTTGGCGCCGTCGCGGCGGCCGAATGGGTATGGCGCCTGCTGATGGCTGAGAAGGGCAGCCGGGCACGAGAAGGCCTGGTCCTGGAGTTCTGGGCCCTCGTCTTGGCCTTTGCCGCCGTCTACATGCTCGCCTTGTTCAGCCCTGCCGTATTCGATCCCTTTATCGAGCTGGTCAACACCATCATTTTCCAGAAAGCCTCGTCGGCGTCCTTCGAGGAGCGCAGCATGTGGACAGCAGTGTCGCTCCAGGCGCTGATCGACAGCTGGGGTCTGGGTGTCGGCATGGGCGCCACGCGCGCCTCCAACGGACTCGTCGCCGTGTTCAGCAACACGGGCGTTGTCGGCGGCCTTCTCTACTACGGCTTCATGATCCAGACTTATCTGCGTCGGGCAGCGCCAAAAGACGATGAGGGAGCCGTGATCCTCACCGGCATTCGCTTCTACATGCCGCCCGTTTTGATCATGGGCGTCCTTGCCGGCACGTCAGCAGATTTCGGGGTCATGAATGCCTGTATCTATGCTCTGGCAGCAGCGACCGCTGTGAACGCTCCGGTCTCCGCCAAGGGCCGTCCGGCACCCGCAGCCAGGACACTGGCGACCACGCAGAGGCCGGCGTGATGTCGGAGCCGAATGCCGTCACCCCCCTGACTGAAAGAACGATGCAAGCCGGCTTCTGGACGGTCGGCGCGCGGCTTGCCTCTCGTATCATCGATTTCGTGACGTTGCTGGTTCTCGCCCGTTTCCTCGGACCAGCCGATTTCGGCCTCGTCGCCACCGCCATGACCTTTGTCTTCATCGTCGAAGCCGTGCTGGAGTTGCCGCTCTCCTCGGCACTCGTGCGGCTGCCGGAGATCACTCCGCGAGCCTATAACACCGCCTTTACCCTGGGCCTTCTCCGGGGACTGCTGGTCGCCTGCCTGATGGCGGCGCTGGCATGGCCGATCGCCAGCCTTTATGGCGATGACCGGTTGATCCTGCTGATCTGCACCCTGGCGCTCGCCCCCGCTGCGCGCGGCCTGATCAGTCCCCGGATGATCATGTACGAAAAAGCCATGGACTTCCGCCGCAATGGCATTCTCGAACTGATCGGCAAGACGGTGGCGGCCACGGTCGCCATCACCATTGCCGTGGCGACGAGCAGCTATTGGGCAATCACCATCGGCACGGTGATGACACCCGCGGTGATGATGATCGCTTCCTATGTGCTGGCACCCATGCGTCCCCGCCTGACACTCGCTGACTGGTCCGTTTTCTCGGATCTGATCGGATGGAATTTCGTCTCGCAGTCGATCACGGCCGTCAACTGGCAGATCGACCGCATACTCCTGCCGCGTTTCGTCGACGTTGCCTCTTTCGGTCGCTTCTCCGCTGCCAATGATCTCTCGGCTCTGCCTTATCAGGCTATCGCCGCACCGGCGGCCGCACCGCTGATGGCAGCATTTGCCTCGGCGCGCGACAACGGACGGATTCGCGAAGCGTATCTGAGCAGCAGCGCCGGCCTGATCCTCCTGCTCATGCCGATTTTCGTCTTCATGGCCATGTTGTCCGGCCCTGTCATTCTGGTGCTTCTGGGGCCTCGATGGATCGAGGCGTCCCCCGTTCTGGCGGGCCTGGCATTCGCCAGCCTGCTCAGCGTGCCGGCGATCCCGATGTCACCGCTGGTGATGGTGCTCGGTCAATCGCGCAGTCTGGCCGTGCGATCCGGTATCGAATTCGTCGTTCGCGTTCCGCTATGCATCGTCGGGGTCGCCTTCTTCGGCGTACAGGGCGCTGTCATCGCGCGCTCCGGTGCCTCGCTCGCCGTCAGCGCTTCGTCGATGGCACTGATGCGTTCCGTGGCGGGAGTGAGCCTCACCGATCAGTTGAAGATTGTGATCAGACCGATACTCGCGATCATTCCGAGCGTGATCGTCTTGCTACTCTGCGAGACCTATCTGGAGTTCGAGGCCAACCTGATCGTGTCTTTCTTCGCGACCGGCCTGCTGTTCTGCCTCACCTATGCAATCTGCATCTACGCTCTGTGGACAAAGGCAGGGCGTCCGGCGGGCGTGGAAGGAAGTGCTGTGCGCATCACCGCAAAACTGCTTTCGCGCTTCCGGCCCCGTGCTTGACATCGAAACCCTCACCGCACGCACCTGACGGCCCCCACATTCAGTTCAGTGCAGCAGGTTGAAGGCGATCTTCTGGAGCTTTTCAGAGACGCGAAATGCAATCAGCCGCAAGCGCCAGCTGACCCGTGATGCGCCATGGGATTGGCGGTCGGCCTCAAGGTTCGACGGAACCGCTCTCTCGACGGCGGGGAACGGAAACACGCTGACAGGGGGAAGTTTGTGCCGCCAGAACCGGCCGAGTTCGTCGTCGATCGGGAGATCGATCGACTGGATCGAGTTCACGAAAGCAGCCGCACCCGCCTTGCTGATCAAATAGGCCTGCATCCCGTAGGGCTCGCTGGTGTAACGGAGCAACTGCCTGAAGCCGCTCAACATCCCGAGCATCCGTGCCGGTTTGTGCATCTTGACGAAGAGCCGAACGCAATTCAGCTCCCTCTGCTCGGCGGCATCGATGACCTCCGCGATGTCGAAGGCCGGATCGAGCCACACGTCGTCTTCGAGAACCAGAAGCCACGGAGTGCCTCCCTCACGGAGGAAGGCTTGCAAGACGGCATAGTGGCTCTTGAAGCATCCAATCTCGCTCGCCCCCAATCGCCGGCCATAACGTGCGACTTGTCGATCCGGGACACTCGGCAACGAAACAGCGTCGCTGTCGGCGCGCAGGGCATCGAAGAAGCGCCAGGCCGTATCGCGCCGTCCGTCCAGATTGTCCGCGACGGCCTCGCGGCGCGCAACAGCGTGAATCAGACTGATCACGACTGTTTCAAATCTTGCGGCCATGCCCGTATCCCCTGTTCATCTTTACGCCGGAAAGGATCAGAGCGTTTGGACAGCTCGACCACCGGTTTCTATCGTTTCGCCGTGTCATGTTCAGCGTCGTCGCCCTAAGCGGGCGGCCGACGCAGGAACTGCAGGACCCTCTGCGTCACCTCTGCGCGCGCGGCCATCGGACTAAGGTTGTGGTCGGCATCCTCCTCGATGATCTGCACCTCGACATTCGGATGGGCAGCCAGTTTCGGGAGCCCATCCCCCGCCCAATCGGCAAGGTCATCAAGCCCTGGATCACCCGCGCTGTACAAAAGAACGAGCGGCACGTTCCGCGCCGTGAGCGCCTGCAGTCGTTCTCGAACGATCCTGCCGAAGCGGTAGTGCCGGGAGCGATTGCCAAGAACGGGCGCAAGTGTCCGATCCGCCTTCGAGAACAGTGTCCCCGAGAGTTTACGCAGGATGGTCGACAGGGGAATTTGTCCGGATACGAGCCGTTTGATCTGCTGTTCTCGGGTTAAGGTGACGCGCGGAACCACCTTCAGAAAATCTTCATCCGGCTCCCAATGGAGCTTGCGCATGTTGATCAAGACGGAGGCGACGACCCGGCGATCGGAGACGGCGGAGAGGAAGGCCGGATAACCACCACTGCAGCGGCCGAGAAGCACGATGCGCTCCATCCCGGCCTCGGCAACCAGCCAGTCGATGGCGCAAGCGACATCGTCATTGGCCCGCAGCGAATACATCACAGGCTGCTTTTGTCCCGGCCAAAGCGGCGTTTCCCCGATCCCGGCATGGTCGATCCGCATCGTGGCAAATCCTTGACGCCCAAGCGCCCGCGCCAGGTCGACCGAATACCGACCCCATCCGACCGAATGGTCGGCACCAGCATTGAGGATCACGACCGCCGTCTTACCCGCGTCTCCATGGATCGGCGTGGTGTAGGCCCCGAAGAACATTTCCGACGGACCGAACCGCACGAGCTCTTCCACGTACCCATCATCCTCGAGACGTGCCACCTTGGGGCCAGTCGGTTGAGCCTGTGGAGAACCCGCAACGACCGGAAACTGTCGCCCAAGCCATTCGACCACCTTGTCCAGACTGTCCGACGGGACCGAACCGAATATCGGGCTGGAGACGTAGTCTGCGTGGTCGGTAAACATGAACCTTTCCACGTCTAGTCCATTCGCCGAAAACTCGTCGACGAGCCGTGCATCGCCGGCATTATCGGGGCGCGCGGCGAAAAGCACCTGCCGCACGACGGCAGGCAATGAGCCCAGCGGCTTCAACTGGCGGATTTCATTGGCGGTGGCCGCCGACAAAACGAAACCGGCCGACATGAAGCCTCCCACCGGACCATCAGTCGAACTCACCCTGAACTCGGCCTTGGTCATAGCCGTCCAGGCTGCAACCTCGCGTAGATGACCACGCCCCTGGGATGCCGGCGCGAGCAGGATGAGCCCGTCGACCTGCCTCTCCTGCGCCAGATGCGCAGCCAGCAACCCGCCCAGCCCCTGGCCGACCACAACGACCTTGCGGGCATTCGCGAGTGACCGAAGCTGATCATAGGCCGTACAGACAGCCTTGCGCCAAGCCTGTTCGTCGACGATGTCGGCACTTGCCATCGTAGAATGTCCGGTGCCGGGCAGATCGAAGCGCAGACAGGGATAGCCAAGGCTCGCGAGCCGCTCTCCGACCAACCGGTAGGTCATGCGCGAGCACAGTTCCTCGAATCCCCAGGGCGACACCAGGAGAACGGCGGTGTCGCCTTGGGCCGCATGATACATGCCGGCAAGGCCGTCGAAACAGACCGGCCGGGCACGGTCCTTCGTCTCGATCGCTGCACCTGTTTGCAGGAGGTTGGCTGCTGACACCTGCATCATGGCGTCAGCCCGGTGTTGACGGATGGCAAGCGACCGGCTGTCCGCCGCCCTCCGAGATAGCCTTCGATACGCCCGGCTGTCACCTGGAGGTAATAGGCGGCCCGCGCACCGTTCAGCCGCAACAGCGACAGCACGACCCCTCCGATCGATCGGACGACATAGCGCACGACAAAACCGAGGGGATAGGAATGCCGGCCGAGGACATAACCCATGCCGCGAGCGTAGCCACGCGCCTTCTTCCGCATGCGTTCGTCCGGATGAACGACGTTCAACTCCGGATGGTGGCCGAAGATGCGGGGATCGTACCAACCGCGATAGCCATGCTCCAGCATCCTCAAAACGATGTCCTGGCCCTCGTTGGCCTGCCACGGGGTTGAAGCGCCGACACCGATGTCCACATCGTAGCCATTCACCCTTTCAAACGCAGCCCTTGTGAAAAACACCACCCATTCGATCTGCGTCGAGAAGACATTCGCGGTCGAGATCGCCTGCGCCTCCGCCTCAAAGCGGCCGTTGATGTCGCGGCCATTCTCATCTGCAGCACGTCCGCAAACGATATCGACCTGCTTTTCCGAAAACAGGGCGAGAACATCCTGGAGAAGTCGTGCCGGGTAGACGCAGTCGTCGTCAGGGAAACAGATCAGCTCTCCGCACGCGTCCTCGAACCCGAGATTGCGGCCCCGGCTCAGTCCCCTGACCCCGGGCACATGCTTGTATCTGAGTGGAAAGGACGGAGAGAGAGACTGGACGGCCCGAGCCAACGCGTCATCGTCATTTTGATCGACGATGATCACCTCGAAGTCGCGGAAGGTCTGCGCCTCGATCGTTCGAACGAAGTCGAGAACTTCCACATGCCGCCCCAAGGTCGATATGATCAACGAGAATTTCATAGGTTGCTCTTCCTTGGCTCAGCCGCACGCATCTACAGCTCCAGAATCTTCTTGGGGTCGAGTTTGCCCGTCAACAGGTCCTTAAGCGCGCGTAGATTTCCCCGCAGCCGGCCACGCCGATCCACCCACGGTTCAGGATTGAGGCTCTTGAAGAGGTTGGCGCAGAAGTTACGTATGTTGCCGTCCCAGACCTGGAAAACGCTCATGTTGCCCTTGCGCTGGATGTAGATCCGATTGGCGATCTGCGAATAGCCCAGCCGTCGGCCCGGACTACGCCCCGCCTTCTTCGTACCCAGATGGACCCCGCGCAATTGCGTGGCATGCACAACCGTTCCGTGGGCCGCCATCTGCCGGGAGAGGTCGACATCCTCGAGCCAGGCGTAAAGCGGGAGATTTTCATCGAACCGAATGCCGCTCCGACGCGCAGGCTCAAGCCGGACCGCCATGTTGCAGCCATAGCCGTTGAAGACAGGTTTCACCGAGACCGGTCCGTGAAACCTGTCTGCATCCAGAATGGCTCGCCCCTGCTCGAACTCCAGGCCCGGCCCCAGCGCGCCGTCCGCGATAACATGGCCCGTGGCGACCATGATGCGCGGATCTCGGGCGAATAGGGCCTCGACTTCGGCCAGATACGAAGCGGAGGGAAGAAAGTCGTCATCGAAGAACACCATCACGTCGGCATTGGATGCGGCGATCATCGCATTGCGCTGGTGGGAGGAGCCGACCGGTCCTTCAACGACCCGGATAGCGCCGTGATAACGAACAAGCCCCTCCAGATCGACGTCTTCCGGGCGTGCCGGGCAGACGAGGAATTCATCCGGCTTGCGCGCCTGGTTGTTCATGAAGGCAATGGTCTGCGTGAGGATGTCACGCCGCCCCGCTGTCGCGATGGCGACCGCCAGAGTGAGAGTGTCCTTGCCCATACGTGTCATCCCCGAAGCGGTCTCTTCCGCTCTTGTTTGTAGAACTGGAGCCTTTGCCGCTCACTCGCTAGCAACTGCCGCCGGTGTGCTCCGATGCTTAAACGAACCGGCCCTCACTCGCCGTCCCCCACCGATCAATCGCCGAGGGCAATCGGCCCGCACTGGCCTGATCGACGGATGCGAGCCAGCCGGGAACGACATCGGTCGACTTGACCAGTTTCGTCACACGATCCGGGTGGATCCCGAGACCCATGGCGGAAAATGGCCGCAACAATGCAGCCGCCAGCGTCACCACGCCCCGCGGCACGAGGAAGGTCCGCACAGTCTGCATGTGATTCGTTCGGAAGGTCTCGACGATCTGCTCGAGTGTGTATCGATCGGGATAGCAGCCATTGAAGAGCACAAATCGTTCAGGACGCTCGATCGCGAATTGCAGCGCCTCCAGAAGATCGTCGACATAGAAGCAGGCTTTGATCGTGTCCTTGCGGCCCGGATAAACGAAAATGCCTTTTTTCATCAAGGTCGCCATCCGGGTGAAGTTGCCACCTTCCCCCGGGCCGAAGATTACGGCGGGCCGGCAGATCACCAGTCTGCGGCTGGCGTCCTCATCCAGCCAGGCCATCTGGATCCGCTCGGCCATGAACTTGGACCAGCCATAAGGTGACACAGGCGCCGGCGGCGAGGTCTCGCTTTTCGTCTCTTCGCCCGGCCCGTAGACCGAAATGGAACTGGTAAAGACGATCTCCTTGACGTCGAGCCGTCGGGCAAGCGCCGTGATCGAATTGGCGCCGAGGATATTGGTCTCGTAATACTCGTGGTCGGGATGGCCGGGGGTCGTGTGCACGGCAGCCAGATTGTAGATCCGGTCGATCGTCATGGAGGGATCGAAGCCGGATAGGTCGCGGACGTCAGCTTGCCGATAGACAACTCCATCGAGCCGAATGCGCGGCGGCTTGATATCCGCCGATACGACATGGTGTCCCGCACCGGAAAGCCTCGCAACCAAGCGTGTTCCGATGAATCCGGAACCGCCGAATACCAGGACGTTCTTCGAAGCTTCGCCGTTCATGCGGTATGCCTTCCTGCAGCAAGTGTCGGACGCGCTTGGGAGAAACACATCCCTGAAACAATGGCATTGCGAACCGACCCGCAGAGAACGGCTCGAGCACACGATGCTCGCGATACAATCCGCATTTGGTGTAATTTCTGTATGAATCCGGGACCAACGCGACCGGAAATGACCGAAGTGGTTAATTCTTGGTCTCGGAACGCTCCCGCAAACCTGCAGACGACGTCAGTCACGGCCTCATCCGCGTAAAGTGTCATCCTAAACTTGATTTGGAGGAGGCAAGGCGTGAGCTGACGTTAACCATTATTGCGTTTTTCAGTCGCTTCGGTCCCGGATTCGTACAGATATTGCGAGGATGGTCCGTGTTTCATGGGAGAGACAGACCGGCTTCTTCATGGTTCTGCTTTATTGGCTGCCGCTTACGAACGATCGTTCTCTTGGTCTGGATGCACAACCGCTTCCATGGAGTGTCTATTGAAGGTAGCACTGGTACATTATTGGCTCGTCGGGATGCGTGGAGGGGAGAAAGTCCTCGAAGCCTTCTGCGATCTTTTCCCTGACGCAGATATTTTCACGCTCGTCGCGGATCCCGAGCGACTGTCGCCGAAGATCCGCCGGCACAAGATCACCACCTCGTTTCTGCAGAAGATCGGCGGACGGAAGCACTATCAGAAGATGCTGCCGCTGATGCCGCATGCGCTGGAATCCTTGGACCTCACCGCTTATGACCTGGTAATCTCCAGCGAAGCGGGTCCGGCGAAAGGCGTCATCACCCGGCCGGACGCGCTGCACATCTGCTACTGCCATTCGCCGATGCGCTACATCTGGGATCTTTATCCCCAATACATCGCCCAATCGGGCCTTCTGGCACGCACCATGCTGTTCCTGACGGCGCCGGGACTACGCCAGTGGGACGTCACGACCGCGCACCGCGTCGATCATTTCATCGCCAATTCGGACTACGTGGCGAAACGCATTCGCAAATTCTACCGTCGCGATGCGGAGGTCATACATCCACCCGTCGAGGTCAGCCGGTTCAAAATCACCGATGGTGCGAAGGATTTCTACCTCTGCGCCGGCCAGATCACGCCTTACAAGAAAATCGAGCTCGCGGTCGCCGCTTGCACGCGGCTGAACCTGCCGCTCGTGGTCATCGGCGACGGCGCCTCCACCAAGCTCAAGCAGTCGGCCGGGCCGACGGTGAGCTTCCTCGGCGCCGTCTCTGACGCTGAGATGGAACGGTGTTTCTCGGGCTGTCGCGCGTTGCTGTATCCGGGTGTGGAAGACTTCGGCATCGTGCCGCTCGAAGTTATGGCGAGCGGTCGCCCCGTCATCGCCTTCGCCCGCGGCGGCGCCCT
>JARXAQ010000228.1 GCA_029865825.1 Rhizobium sp. | reverse complement strand
TGGCGGGCAGATCAAAGTATCGGTCTTGGCCGCGAAAGCGGAAACCCCTGCGGCGATCGCCGTCAGTGTCTCAAGAGATGACTGCAGGCCATTCATTTTCCAGTTGCCGGCGATCAGCGGCTTGTTTCCCGGTGTCATGTCTAGTTTTCCTTGTCTGGCACATCAGGCTCTGATTGCAGGCCGTAAAGTGCGGGCAGCCGTTATTCCGTCAGTGAGGTGACCCGGTAGTGCCGGGTCAGCAGCGATGTTGTGTGGGCGACTTCTTCAGCCCGCCGGACATCGCTCCAGCCCAGTTCGCCGGCGGCTGTCGTGGCAATGCCATCAATGACGGCAGGCGTGATGGCGTTTTCGAAGGGGAGCAGCGTTCGGCGTAGAACAATGTCGGCAAGCCGTGTCACGCGCTCGTTTCTCAAGATCCAGCGAATTTCGTCCTTGGCATAAAGATCTCCGCTGCCGGCAGTCTTTGCTCCGCTCTCGGCCATCATCGCAGCGACCTTCTGTGCCTCTGTGCCATAGCGACGATAGAGGGTTGCTGCGACGTCCGTGGGCAGTCCCGATGCGAGGGCAATCTCTTTGATTGCCTGGTCGAGGCCCTTCGTGTCTGTCTGAAAGTCGCGTCCGCCGCCGATGGGCTGCGACAGGGTCGATTTAAGTCTGGGCATACCGATCCGCGTCAGGATCGTATCGGAAATCTGCTCCGCACAGGCGCGGTAGGTTGTCCATTTGCCACCCACAAGCGTGAGGACGGGAAAGGTTCGGGTCGGTTCCGGGTCGAACGCGTGAAGGGCGTGGTCGCGACTGATCGATCCCGTTGCTGCATCACCGCTCCATGGCAAGGGGCGGATGCCGGAATAGGCAAAGACGATCTCATCCCTGCGGGCCTTAGCGCCCGGCAGGACCTGCTCGAGCACATCAAACAGGTAGTCGATCTCTTCGTCGGAACAACGGGCATCCTCGGGGCCGGTGACGCGGATGTCTGTCGTGCCGAGAAGGATATTGTCTTTATCGAGCGCGTAGACGAGGCAGGCGCGGAAATCCTTTGTCTCGAAATAGAGCATTCCGTCGCCCAGCTGCTGCGCCAGGTCGGGACGACGCATGATCAGGTGCGACCCTCGGGTCCCGCCGATCAGGCGTTTTTCGATGTGAAGCCTTCGATCGACCTCGTCAGCCCAGGCGCCTGCGCAATTGATCACCAGTTGCGGCTCAATCGTGAAGGTCTCACCGCCGATCTCATCCTTCAAGCGCACCCGGCTGCCATCGGTGGCGTCCAGCGACACATAGGGAAGAGCGATCGATTGCGGGCAATCGCGTTCTGCATCTTTGACCAGTTCGAGAACGAGGCGCTCCGGATGAACCAGACGCGCATCATAATATTCAGCGACGGCACAGACCTTATCGGACAGGCCCGGCATGCGGCGCTTGCTCTCGCGCTTCGACATCAGCCGGTGGGCAGGCATGGTCTGGTTCTTGCGCCCGAACCGATCGAAGAAGACGAGACCGAGTTTGACGACGAGGATACCCTTGGCGCCGGGCGTCTTCTTCAGCTTCAGGAACCGCAAGCCGGCGGACAGCATGCCGCCGAACCAGCTGAATGCCGGGACCCAGACCGGGATCGGCTTCACGAGATGCGGGGCGTTGCGGATCAGATGATTGCGCTCGATCACAGACTCGCGCACGAGCTCGAATTCACCGGTTTCCAGATAACGAAGACCGCCATGAATCAATCGTGAGGGGGCCGCACTTGTCCCGGAAGAAAAGTCTCCCTTGTCGATCAGGATGGCAGGGACATTCTGTAGCGCCAGATCGCGGTAGAGCCCAATCCCATTGATCCCGCCGCCGACAATCAGGATGGGTGCGGCGCCATTCGATGCCGTCCTGAGCTGCTGCAAGACCTCGTCGCGGTTGCGCATGATCCCTCTCCCTGCTGATATTAAGACCGTGGCCTCCTCCATAATGTCAGTTTATTACTTTTGGAAGGGAGGATATTGATGTCAAAGTTATTGGGGAGAAAAAAATCAATAAAAATCATTGTCTTGTCCGTGTATAAAATTTTCTTACAAATCTGATTGACAATTTTCCCCGGTGAAATAGCCTAGCTTCAGAGGAAAATACCGGACGGGGAGCCACTTCCCAGCGCACTGAAGGAGACGGTGCGCGCCGGCTTGGAGGAGGGGTGGGCCATGCGCAAGCGCCTGATGGGCATTGACGCCGGTGGAACGATGACGAAAGTCGTCCTGTTCGACCTGAATGGGAATGAGGTCGGCAGCGAACGGCGGACAAATGTCATGCTGTTGCCGCAGGAAGGCTGGACAGAACGCGACGCCGAGAAGATGTGGGAGGCCGCCTGCGAGTGTATCGGCATCCTGCTCGAAACGACCGGGACCGATCCGGCCGATATCCTTGCCGTCACCCCTTCGGGCTATGGCGGCGGTGTCTACCTGATCGACAAGGATGGCGTACCGGTTCGCAATGCCCTGGTCTCCACCGATACACGCACCATCCCCTTGATTGCCCGCTGGACCGCCTCCGGCCGCGCGGCTGCAGTTTCCAAGCATATTGAGCAGCAGATCTGGCCAGGGCAAACTTTGCCGATCCTCGCCTGGATGCAAGAAAACGAGCCGGAAACCGTGCGTCGCACCGCCTATGTGATGTCATGCAAGGATTTTCTGCGCATGCGGCTGTGTGGCGATATCTCGACCGACCCGACAGATGCCGGATGCTCCGGCCTTATCAACGTCACCCGTTCCGAGGTTTCCCGGGAGGCCTTCGAGGAGGCCGGGATCACGGCATGGCTGGACAAGCTCCCGCCGATCGGCCCCAGTGTCGAAGTCGTTGGCGGCGTGAGTGAAAAAGCTGCAAGCCAGACCGGTCTTTGGGTCGGAACGCCCGTTGTACGCGGCGTCTACGACGTCATCGGCTGCTCCATGGCCTCCGGTGTCGAACGACCCGACCAGTTGGCGGCAGTTGCCGGCACGTTCAGCATTCATTCGACCGTGCACAGGTCCCCGTCGCACGACCCGCTGCCGACCATCCAGACTCCCTATCCGGTGGCAGGCCAGTATCTGGCGACGACGGCAACGCCGACCTCGGCCAGCAATCTCGAATGGTTGTGCAAGACCATGCTTTCAGCGGAGGCCCACCAGGCTTTGCTCGAAGGGCGCAGTGTCTATGACATCTGCAATGATCTGGTGGCGAGTGCCTTGGGGCGCAACAACAGCATCCTTTTCTTCCCCTTCCTCTATGATGGCCCGCAGGGCGCCCCGGCCGGTTTCCTCGGGCTCAAGGCGGGCGTATCGCTGGCCGATATCATTCGTGCCGTCTATGAGGGCGTGGTTTTCGCGCACCGCTACGACATGTCCTTTCTGCTGTCCGGACCGGACGCGGCGGATCCGAAGGTTATTCGGCTGGCCGGCGGGCCTTCGCGAAGTGCTGTCTGGGCGCAGATGTTTGCAGATGGGCTCGGGCTTCCGATCGAGATCGCCAACGGAACGGAATTCGGCGCCAAGGGTGCTGCCATATGCGCCTCTGTCGCGACCGGCATCTATCCCGACATCCCCACCGCCATTGCCGCCATGGTTCGGATCGACCAGCGTTTCGAGCCGAATCCGGTGCGGGCCAAGCTCCTGACGGCAAAATACAAGATTTATCGAGCCGCCATCGACGTCGTCGCACCGCTTTGGACGCAAACCCAGGGGAGTGAGGACACGCATGGTGATGACAGTCCGCTGCTCCATGCAGTGGCTGTCTGACATGTCCCGCAAGAGCCGGCAAATCCTGACAGAAGGTGTTGCGACACATGCTTGAACTGAACGAGATTTCCAAGGTTGTGGGCGGTGAAACGCATATTCACACGACAAGCCTTGCCCTGCAGCGAGGCACGCTCAACGTGTTGCTCGGCCCTACACTGTCGGGCAAGACCTCGCTGATGCGGCTGATGGCAGGCCTTGACAAACCGACGACCGGAGCCATCCGATTTGATGGCCGCGATGTGACCGGCATGCCGGTGCAGCAGCGCAAGGTGGCGATGGTCTACCAGCAGTTCATCAACTATCCGGCGTTCACCGTCTATGAGAACATCGCCTCCCCCATGCGGATTGCCGGCAAGGACAAGGCGACGGTCGACCGCGAGGTGCGTAAGGCGGCCGAGCTTCTGAAATTGACGCCCTATCTTGACCGCACGCCGCTTAGCCTGTCCGGCGGCCAGCAGCAGCGCACGGCGCTGGCGCGTGCGATCGTCAAGAATGCGAGCCTGGTCCTGCTCGACGAACCGCTCGCCAATCTCGATTACAAGCTGCGCGAGGAGTTGCGCGAAGAATTGCCGAAGATCTTTGCCGAATCAGGTGCCATCTTCGTCTATGCGACGACGGAACCGTCCGAAGCCCTTCTCCTTGGGGGGAACACAGCGACGATGTCGCAGGGGCGCATCACCCAGTTCGGCAAGACGATCGACGTCTATCGCAGTCCGGCCGATCTGGTGTCGGCGCGCACCTTTGCCGACCCGCCACTGAACGTCATCGCGTTGACCAAGAAAGGCGGCGGCTTGTTCCGTGGTGGCGAGCAGATCCTTGGTGTTCCCGCCCATCTCTCAGAGATTCCGGACGGGGACTACACCATCGCCTTCCAGCCGCACCACCTGTCGCTCAAGCGGCCGCACGAGACTGCATCGGAGATCAAGGCCCGGACCATCATCTCGGAAATCGCGGGCTCGGAGAGCTTCATCCACGTGGCATTTGGTGATGAGCGCTGGGTCATGCTGGTCCATGGTATCCACGATATCGACGCCGACACCGATGTCAGCCTCTTCATCGATACCCGACATCTGGTCGCGTTCGGCGCGGATTGCAAGGCGACCGCCGCGACCATCCGAAAAGCAGCGTGAGGACATAAAATGGCACGCATCAATCTCGAGCATATCCGCCATGCCTATGGCCTGCGCCTTTCCAATCCGAACGACTATGCCCTGAAGGAAGTTCACCATGAGTGGAATGACGGCGGTGCCTATGCGCTGCTCGGTCCTTCCGGATGTGGCAAGACCACGCTGCTGAACATCATTTCCGGGCTGGTGCAGCCCTCGGAAGGCAGGATCCTGTTCGACGGCAAGGATGTCACCCACCTGTCGACCCAGGAGCGCAATATTGCCCAGGTCTTCCAGTTTCCGGTCATCTACGACACGATGACGGTCTACGACAATCTCGCCTTTCCCTTGCGCAACCGCAGGATCCCGGAGCCGGAGGTGGATCGTCGTGTCCGCGAGATTATCGAGATGATTGGTTTGTCGGACTGGGCGAAGAAAACGGCGCGCGGCCTGACGGCAGACCAGAAGCAGAAGATCTCGCTCGGTCGTGGTCTGGTGCGCTCCGACGTCAGCGCCATCCTCTTCGACGAGCCACTGACGGTCATCGATCCGCATATGAAATGGGTGCTGCGCTCGCAGCTGAAGCTCATTCACAAGCAGTTCGGTTTCACGATGGTCTATGTGACCCACGACCAGACCGAGGCGCTTACCTTCGCCGATAAGGTCGTCGTCATGTATGACGGCCAGATCGTCCAGATCGGGACCCCGGCCGAACTGTTCGAGCGCCCGAGCCATACGTTTGTCGGCTATTTCATCGGCTCGCCTGGCATGAACGTCATGCCGGCTAAAGTTAGCGGTGCAACGGCGACTGTCGGCGACCAGGCGATCGCGCTTTCCGGCGCCCCGATGCTCGGCAACCAGTCCCAGATCGAACTGGGCATCCGCCCGGAATTCGTCCGGCTTGGCCGCGAAGGCATGCCTGTCACGATTTCCAAAGTCGAGGACATCGGTCGCCAGAAGATCGTGCGCGCGCAGCTCGGTGCGCAACCTATCGCCATCGTCCTGCGTGAGGACGGAGAAGTTCCGGCAGATGCGAGGGTTACCTTCGATCCCGCCGGCATCAACATCTACGCCGATTCCTGGCGGGTCGCCAATTCATCGCCGGCAAACGGAGGGGCATGATCATGCACAAGACCTGGAACAACAAGGCCTGGTTCATGGTGCTGCCGGTGCTGGTGCTGGTCGCCTTCTCGGCCGTCATCCCGCTGATGACAGTGGTAAACTATTCGGTTCAGGACACTTTTGGAAACAACGAGTTCTTCTGGGCGGGGACGCAGTGGTTCACGGATGTTCTTGAGTCCGACCGCTTCTGGGACGCCCTCAGACGAAATCTGTTCTTTTCCAGCATGATTCTGATCATCGAGATCCCGCTCGGCATCTTCATCGCCCTGAACATGCCGAAAAAGGGTTTGGGTGTCCCTTTCTGCCTCATCTTAATGGCCTTGCCGCTGCTCATTCCGTGGAATGTGGTTGGGACGATCTGGCAATTGCTGTGTCGGGCGGATATCGGCCTCATTGGCTACGGACTGGCGCAAATGGGCTTTCCCTTCAACTACGCGTCCGACCCTTTGCATGCCTGGATCACCGTCATCATCATGGATGTCTGGCACTGGACCAGTCTTGTCGTGCTGCTGTGTTATGCCGGCCTCGTCTCGATCCCGGACAGCTTCTATCAGGCCGCGAAGATTGATGGTGCGTCGCGTTGGGCGGTTTTCCGCTACATCCAGCTGCCGAAGATGAAGCGTGTTCTTCTGATCGCAGTCCTGCTCCGGTTCATGGACAGTTTCATGATCTACACCGAGCCTTTCGTTGTCACCGGCGGTGGTCCGGGCTCGGATACCACCTTCCTGTCGATCGACTTGGTCAAGATGGCCGTCGGCCAGTTCGACCTCGGACCGGCAGCCGCCATGTCCATCATCTACTTCCTGATCATCCTGCTGATGTCATGGGTCTTCTATACCGTGATGACCGTCAGCGACGCCGCCAGCTGAGGAGAGCGTCATGAACACCCACGTGACCGACATGTCGTCCGTGCAAACGGGCAGCGGCGCTGCGATAGCGCGCCCGAGCGACGCGCGTCCCTTGCCGATACGCCGCACCAAAACCGGCTTCGCCTGGCTGGTGCCGACCCTTTACATTCTCTTCCTCATGCTGCCGATCTATTGGCTCGTGAACATGAGCTTCAAGAACAACAACGAGATCATGAGCAGCGTCTCGCTCTATCCGCAATCGCCGACTTTGCACAATTACATGGTGATCTTCACCGATCCGTCCTGGTACAAGGGCTACATCAACTCGATCATCTATGTATGCCTCAACACGGTGATCTCGGTGGCAGCCGCCCTTCCGGCCGCTTACGCCTTCTCGCGTTACCGGTTCCTCGGCGACAAGCATCTGTTCTTCTGGCTCTTGACCAACCGCATGGCGCCACCCGCCGTCTTCGCGCTGCCCTTCTTCCAGCTCTATTCCGCCTTCGGTCTGATCGACACGCATATTGCGGTGGCACTCGCCCACTGCCTGTTCAACGTGCCGCTGGCGGTCTGGATCCTCGAAGGCTTCATGTCCGGCGTGCCGAAGGAAATCGACGAGACCGCCTATATCGACGGTTATTCCTTCCCCCGCTTCTTCGTGAAGATCTACATACCCTTGATCGCCTCGGGCATCGGTGTCGCCGCCTTCTTCTGCTTCATGTTCTCCTGGGTCGAGCTCCTGATCGCCCGGACACTGACGACAACCGATGCCAAGCCGATCGCCGCCATCATGACCCGCACGGTCTCGGCCTCAGGCATGGACTGGGGTGTGCTGGCGGCCGCCGGTGTGCTCACCATCATCCCGGGCGCGCTCGTGATCTACTTTGTCCGCAACTACATCGCCAAGGGCTTTGCCCTGGGCCGCGTCTGAGGAGGCTTCAATGGACTTTACATGGATGGCCTGGACGCTGCCGACGGCGCTCTTCTTCATCGCGATCTTCACCCTGATCGTCTCGATGGCGGTCTGGGAATACTTTTCGCCCGGCGGCAATCCGCGTTTCGGCGTGCTGCGCTTTGAAACCACGCGCGGCGACCGGCTCTTCGTGTCGCTGCTCGGCTCCGCCTTTATTCATCTCGCTTGGCTCGGCCTTGTTGGGCCGAACCTGTGGTGGGCTCTCGCTTTGTCCGTGGTCTACGCCATCGGCGTATTTCGCTACGTATAGAGCAAGACAACGGCGGATGGCGGGGAGGCTGCCATCCTGACGGACTGGAAACTCGGCAATCGCAACCTTAGGGAGGATACTATGCGAAAGCACCTTTTAACGACGACGGCGACGATGCTTCTCGCCATGACCGGCGTGGCATTCGCCGACATGGACGCGGCGAAGAAATTCCTGGACACCGAGATCGGCGACATGTCGAGCCTCGACCGTGCGGCCCAGGAAGCCGAACTGCAGTGGTTCGTCGATGCGGCAAAGCCGTTCGCCGGCATGGAAATCAAGGTCGTCTCCGAAACCATCGCCACGCATGAATACGAATCCAAGGTGCTGGCTCCGGCGTTTGAAGCCATCACCGGCATCAAGATCACCCACGACCTGATCGGCGAAGGCGACGTCGTCGAAAAGCTGCAGACGCAGATGCAGTCCGGCGAGAATATCTACGACGCCTATGTCAACGACTCGGACCTGATCGGCACTCACTGGCGCTACCAGCAGGCCCGTTCGCTGACCAAGTGGATGGCCAACGAAGGCAAGGACGTCACCAATCCCGGTCTCGACCTCGACGACTTCATCGGCACCAAGTTCACGACAGCTCCGGATGGCGATCTCTACCAGCTGCCCGACCAGCAGTTCGCCAACCTCTACTGGTTCCGCTATGACTGGTTCAACGACGAGAAGAACAAGACCGACTTCAAGGCGAAGTACGGCTATGACCTCGGCGTTCCCGTCAACTGGTCTGCTTACGAAGACATCGCCGAATTCTTCACCGGTCGCGAAATCGACGGCAAGAAGGTCTTCGGCCATATGGACTACGGTAAGAAGGACCCCTCGCTCGGCTGGCGCTTCACCGATGCCTGGCTCTCCATGGCCGGCAACGGCGACAAGGGCCTTCCGAACGGTTTGCCCGTCGACGAATGGGGCATCAAGGTCAACGAAAAGTCCCAGCCGGTCGGCTCTTGCGTCGCCCGTGGTGGGGACACCAACGGCCCTGCTTCCGTCTACGCCATCCAGAAGTATCTCGACTGGTTGAAGGCCTATGCACCGCCGGAAGCCCAGGGCATGACCTTCGGTGAAGCCGGTCCGGTACCTGCCCAGGGCAATGTCGCCCAGCAGATGTTCACCTACACCGCCTTCACGGCTGACTTCGTCAAGGAAGGCCTTGCCGTCGTCAACGCCGACGGTACGCCGAAGTGGCGTTTTGCTCCGAGCCCGCATGGCGTCTACTGGAAGGACGGCATGAAGCTCGGTTATCAGGACGTCGGTTCCTGGACCCTGATGAAGTCGACCCCTGACGACCGCGCCAAGGCCGCATGGCTCTACGCGCAGTTCGTGACGTCGAAGACCGTGGACGTGAAGAAGAGCCAGGTTGGCCTGACCCTCATCCGCGAATCGACGATCCAGCACAAG
>JARXAQ010000016.1 GCA_029865825.1 Rhizobium sp. | reverse complement strand
GGGAGAAGCCCATGCCGACGCCGCCGCCGTGGTGCAACGACACCCAGGTGGCGCCTGAGGCGGTGTTGAGCAGGGCGTTCAGAAGCGGCCAGTCGGAGACGGCGTCGGAGCTGTCCTTCATCGCTTCCGTCTCGCGGTTGGGCGAGGCGACGGAGCCGCTGTCGAGATGGTCGCGGCCAATGACAACAGGGGCGGAGAGTTCGCCGCTCCGCACCATTTCGTTGAAGGCAAGGGCGAGTTTGTGGCGGTCGCCGAGGCCGACCCAGCAGATGCGGGCGGGCAGGCCCTGGAAGGCGATGCGTTCGCGGGCCATGTCGAGCCAGTTGTGCAGATGCGTGTTGTCCGGCAGCAGTTCCTTCACCTTGGCATCGGTCTTGTAGATATCCTCCGGATTGCCCGAGAGCGCTGCCCAGCGGAAGGGGCCGATGCCGCGGCAGAAGAGTGGACGGATATAGGCCGGCACAAAACCCGGGAAGGCGAAGGCGTCTTCCAGGCCCTCGTCCTTGGCGACCTGGCGGATGTTGTTGCCATAATCGAGCGTTGGCACGCCGGCGTTCCAGAAGGCGACCATGGCCTCGACATGGGCCTTCATCGAGGCGCGGGCCGCGACTTCGACGGAGACCGGATCGGTCTCGCGCTTGGCCTTGGCTTCCTCGACGGTCCAGCCGATTGGCAGATAACCGTTGCGCGGGTCATGGGCCGAGGTCTGGTCGGTGACGATATCGGGGCGCGGGCCACCGGCGGCCATGCGCTTGACCAGTTCCGGGAAAATCTCGGCGGCATTGCCGACAAGGCCGACGGACTTGGCTTCGCCGGCCTTGGTCCAGCGGTCGATCATGGCGAGCGCCTCATCGAGCGTCTGGGCCTTTTCATCGACATAACGGGTGCGCAGGCGGAAATCGATGCGGGTCTCGTCACATTCGACGGCGAGGCAGCAGGCGCCGGCCATGACGGCGGCAAGCGGCTGGGCGCCGCCCATGCCGCCGAGGCCACCGGTCAGTATCCACTTACCCTTGAGATTGCCTGCATAATGCTGGCGGCCGGCCTCGACGAAGGTTTCATAGGTGCCCTGCACGATGCCTTGCGTGCCGATATAGATCCACGAACCGGCGGTCATCTGGCCGTACATGGCCAGACCCTTCTTGTCGAGTTCGTTGAAATGGTCCCAGGTCGCCCAATGCGGCACGAGGTTGGAATTGGCGATGAGCACGCGCGGCGCATCCTTGTGGGTGCGGAACACGCCGACCGGCTTGCCGGACTGGACCAGCAGGGTTTCTTCCTCGGTCAATGTCTTCAGCGTCGCGACGATGCGGTCGAAATCCTCCCAAGTGCGGGCCGCGCGGCCGATACCGCCATAGACCACGAGCTCATGCGGGTTTTCCGCAACATCGGGATCGAGGTTGTTCATCAGCATGCGCAGCGGCGCTTCGGTCATCCAGCTTTTCGCCGTCAGTTCATTGCCCCGGGGGGACCTGATGTCACGGATGTTGTGGCGAGAATTGGTCATGTCTGATCCCCTTGTGATTTGAGGTCGAGCGCGATCGCTTCGATCCGGGTGAGCATGGTCTTGAGAGAGATGCGCAGGCGCGTCGCCTTTTCCGCGTCATAGGCGAAGGGCGGCGCTTCCGTGGCGAGATGGGTGGACTGGGCGAGTTCCATCTGGATGGCATGCACGCCAGTGTCCGGCCGACCGTAATGTCTGGTCGTCCAGCCGCCCTTGAACCGGCCGTTCAGCACGCTGGTGTAGCCGGCAACGGCTGCCGTGACCTCGACTGCGGCCTGTTCGATGCGGGGGGCGCAGGTGCGGCCGCCATCGGTACCGATGTTGAAATCCGGCAGAATGCCGTCGAACAGGAAGGGGATCTTCGAGCGGATGGAATGGCAATCATAGAGGATTGCGACGCCATGGATCGCCTTCACGCGGTCGATCTCGGCTTGCAAGGCCGCATGATAGGGGGCGTGAAAGGTTGCACGTCGTTGACCGATATCGGCTTCGGTCGGCTCAGCGCCTTCCTGCCAGATCGGCTGACCGTCGAAGTCCGTGGTCGAAACCAGCCCGGTCGTGTTCTGGCCGGGATAGAGGCTGACCCCATCAGGGTCGCGATTGGCATCGATCACATAGCGATGGAAGGTCGCCCTGACGGTGGTCGCGTCGGCCAGCAGGCCGTCATAGAGCGTCTCTATAAACCAATCGGTATCGGCCAGCAGACGGCCGTTGTCGTTCAGGCGCGCCCAGATCTCAGGCGGCACATGCGTGCCGGTATGCGGCAGGCCAAGGATGATGGGGGACGAGCCCTTGACGACGTCGACGACGGTCATGCTCAACCCTCCAGTGCCGGGAGGATGCCTGTCGAGACCGACGCGACCAGCGCGCCTGATGCGACGAGGGACGATGCCCGTTCCAAGTCCGGCGCCATGTAGCGGTCTTCCTCAAGCGTCGGCACATGGGCGCGAAGCACGGCGACAGCCTTCTGCAATTCGGCGCTGGTCTTGGTCGGGCCGCGCAGCTCAATGCCTTGGGCCGCCGTCAGCGCCTCGATGCCAAGGATGGCGAAAAGGTTTTCGGTCATCGGCAGCAGGCGGCGGGCGCCGTGGCAGGCCATGGAGACATGGTCTTCCTGGTTGGCGGAGGTCGGGGTGGAATCGACTGAGGCCGGGTGCGACATCTGCTTGTTCTCGCTCATCAGGGCGGCAGAGGTCACCTCGGCGATCATCAGGCCGGAATTGAGCCCCGGTTTTTTCGAGAGGAAGGCGGGAAGTCCGTAAGACAGAGCTGGATCGACGAGAAGTGCGATGCGACGTTGGGCGATCGCACCGATCTCGCAGATGGCCAGCGCCGTCTGGTCGGCGGCGAAGGCCACGGGTTCGGCGTGGAAATTGCCGCCGGAGACAACCGAATTGTCGGAGAGAACAAGAGGATTGTCGGTGACTGCATTGGCTTCGATGCGCAGGGTATTGGCCACCTGGCGCAGAAGATCGAGGCAGGCGCCGTCGACCTGCGGCTGGCAACGGATGCAATAGGGATCCTGTACGCGTTCGTCACCTTCGACATGGCTTTCGCGGATGGCCGAGCCTTCCAGGAGCTCCCGAAGGGCAGCACCCGCATCGATCTGGCCGCGATGGCCGCGCAGCGTATGGATGTCAGGATGGAAGGGCGCGGACGAACCCATGGCGGCATCGGTTGACAGCGCTCCGGTGACGAGTGCCGTCTGCAAGGCGCGGTGGGCGCGGAAGAGGCCGGCCAGCGCCAGCGCTGTCGAGGCCTGGGTGCCGTTGATCAATGCCAACCCTTCCTTGGCTGCCAGCACCACCGGCTGCAGGCCGGCTTTTGCCAGGGCGTCGCGGCCCGAAAGCGTTTCACCGGCGAAGATTGCCTCCCCCTCGCCCATCATCACGGCGGCCATATGGGCGAGTGGCGCCAGATCGCCCGAGGCGCCGACCGAGCCCTTTTCCGGGATGACGGGGATGACGCCGTTATCCAGCATAGCCTCGATCAGGCGAACCAGTTCGAGGCGCACACCCGATGCGCCACGGCCGAGCGAGATCAGCTTCAGCGCCATGATCAGACGCACGACATTTTCCGGCAGCGGGCTGCCGACGCCGCAGCAGTGGGACAGGATCAGATTGCGCTGCAGGGTGGCAAGGTCGGCAGAGTCGATCTTGATCGAGGCGAGTTTGCCGAAGCCGGTGTTGATGCCGTAAACAGGCGCATTGCCGGAGGCGATCTCGGCGATGCGGTCTGCTGCCTTGACGATGCCAACATCGAAGGATGGGTCGAGCCGGGCCGAACCGTTTTCCCAATAGATCGTGGCGAGATCGGTGAGCGTGACGTTGCCCGGGTGAAGGATGATGGTCATGCGGACACCTTTTTACCTTTGAATATGCTGCTATGAAGCGGGTTGAAGCCGATCCGGTAGACCAGTTCGGCGGGGCGCTGGATGTTCCAGATCGCGAAATCGGCCGACTTGCCGGCTTCCAGCGTGCCGACCTCATCCTGCAGCCCCAATGCACGGGCGGCCTGCCGGGTCGCGCCTGCCAGGCATTCCTCCACCGTCAGCCGGAACAGGGTCGCTGACATGTTCATCGTCAGCAACAGGGAGGTGAGCGGTGATGTGCCGGGATTGCAGTCGGTGGCGATGGCGATCGGGACACCTGCGTCGCGCAACAGCTGGACCGGCGGCTTGCACGTCTCGTTGATGGCGTAGAAGGCGCCCGGAAGGAGGACAGCGACGGTTCCAGCCTTAGCCATCTCTGCTGCACCCTCGGCATCGAGATATTCAAGGTGATCGGCCGACAAGGCACCGCAGGAGGCGGCGAATTTGGCGCCGCCGAGATTGGACAGCTGTTCGGCATGCAGCTTGACCGGCAGGCCGAGTTCCGCCGCCTTTTCGAAGACCTGGGCGATTTCCTCGACGGAGAAGGCGATGCCTTCGCAAAAACCGTCGACCGCGTCGACGAGGCCTTCGGCATGGGCCCGCTCCAGACCGGGAAGAACGACCTCCGAAATATAGGCGTCGTTTCGACCACGATATTCGACCGGGGTTGCATGGGCGGCGAGATAGGAGGTGATGATGCGCACCGGGCGCAGGGTTTCCAGCCGGCGGGCGGCGCGCAGCATGTTGAGTTCGCCGTCGATCGACAGACCGTAGCCCGATTTTATCTCGATCGTCGACACACCTTCGTCGAGCAGGGTGTCGAGACGCGGCAGCGCCGCTTCGGCAAGCTGTTCGACGGTCAGCGCATTGGTCGCCTTGACCGAAGAGACGATGCCGCCGCCGGCGCGGGCGATCTCTTCATAGGTCGCACCATTCAGCCGCATCTCGAATTCCATGGCGCGGTCGCCGCCGAAGATCAGGTGGGTATGGCAATCGACGAGACCGGGCGTGACGATCCGACCACCGCAGTCGGTCACTTCAACTGCCTCCGCCAAGGCAAGAGGCAGCTCCGCTTCGGCTCCGGCGAACAGGATGCGGCCATCGCTGACGGCAATTGCGCCATCTTCGACAAGATCGAGGCCCGTTCCGGCCGCAAGCGTCAGCAGCCGGGCATTGCGCCAGATGCGGACAGCGCCAGGCGCTTCTGTCAAATCATGAAGTTTTTCGTTCCCGGTCATGGCAATTCCGCCTTTCCTTTGATCGAAATATGTATATACATAATAATCCGATGACAAGCGAAAAATCTGGCGCATGATTGCGGAGACCGAATTGCGCCAGATCGGAGAGAGTGGGACTTCATGGCACAGACCGCGACGACCAGCCTTCTTGCGACAACTGCGCTGCTTCCCGACGGCTGGGCAAGCGGCGTGCGGGTGACGATCACTAACGGGATGATCACACGGATCGAAACCGAGGTCGCGCCTGCAAGCGGTGACGAGACCCATGGGGTGCTGGTTCCCGCCATGCCGAACCTGCACAGCCATGCCTTCCAGCGGGCCATGGCGGGGCTGGCAGAGGTGCGCGGGCCTGGCAGTGACAGCTTCTGGAGCTGGCGCACGATCATGTACAAGTTCGCCCTGTCGATGACGCCCGCGCAGATGGAAGCCGTGGCGGCGCAGCTTTACATGGAGATGCTGGAAGCCGGCTTTTCGCGGGTTGGCGAATTCCATTATCTCCACCATGACAAGGACGGCCGACCCTATGCCAATATCGCGGAACTGGCCGAGCGGATCGGAGCGGCGAGTGCGGAAACCGGCATCGGCCTGACGCTGCTGCCGGTCTTCTATGCCCATTCCGGCTTCGGGGGTGCGGCCCCGGTCGAGGGCCAGCGTCGCTTCATCAACTCGGTCGACAGTTTTGCGCGTCTGATGGATGGCTGCGGGCGGGTCGTGAGCGGCCTGGATGGCGCAGTGCTCGGCGTGGCGCCGCATAGCTTGCGCGCTGTGACGCCGCAGGAACTCGAAGCGGTCGTGCCGCTTGCCAAGGGCGGTCCGGTTCATATCCATGTGGCGGAACAGGTGAAAGAGGTCGAGGACTGCGTGGCCTGGTCTGGCGCTCGGCCGGTGGAATGGCTGCTGGAGCATGCGCCTGTCGATCAGCGCTGGTGCCTGATCCATGCGACCCACATGACCGAGGAGGAAACGCGGCAGATGGCGCAGCGGCGCGCCATCGCAGGTCTTTGCCCGATTACCGAGGCCAATCTCGGCGACGGGACATTCGAGGCGCCGCTGTTTCTGAGCGAGGGCGGGCGTTACGGCATCGGGTCGGATTCCAATGTCCTGATATCGCTGCCCGGAGAACTGCGGCAGCTTGAGTATTCGCAGCGTCTCGCCCGTCGCGCGCGCAATGTGATCGCGGCGCCGAATGGGGCAACGGGGCGCCAGCTGTTTGATCAGGCGCTTGTCGGCGGCGCTGCCGCACTCAGCGCACAGTCAGGTCTCAGCGTCGGCAATGCCGCCGATTTGGTATCGCTCGACACGACCGCCCTGCCCTATCTCTCTGGAGACCAGTTGCTCGACCACTGGATCTTTGCGGGTGGCCTTGCCATCGACAGTGTCTGGGTGCGCGGCCGCAGGCAGGTGGCGGGCGGACGGCATCTCCGGCGGGCCGAGATCGAGAGCCGGTTCGTGAAGACCATGCAAGCGTTGATGAGCGCCTGACCCGGCCTTGCATTCCCTCGGTCATACGCTATCCGATAGGCGCAGGATGTGACGTCATGACTGCGGAAGGACACGGCGATTTCTGGTGATACCACCCTGCACAGCAGGATCCTTGCCGACATCGAGGGACTGATCGTCTCCGGAGACTGGCCGCCCGGACACCGCTTGCCGTTCGAGGTCGATCTCGCGGCGCAATATGGCTGCTCACGCATGACGGTGAACAAGGTCATGGCACAGCTGGTGCGCAGCGGGCTGATCGAGCGGCGGAAGAAATCGGGAAGCTTCGTTGCACAACCCAAAGCGCAGTCGGCCGTACTGGAAATCCACGACATCAAGGACGAAGTGCAGTCACTGAAGCTTGCCTATGGCTATGCGCTGATCGCCCGCACCGTTCGGCGCTCGGATGCCGAGGACATGCGCAGGCTGGGGCTTTCCAAGGCGACCGACGTGCTTGATATCACCTGTCTCCATAGCGCCGGCCACGAGCCATTCTGCCTGGAAAAACGGTTGATCAACCTCGCCATGGTGCCCCAGGCTGCTGACTTCGATTTCGTTTCCATCGCGCCCGGGCCCTGGCTGCTTGCGGAAGTGCCATGGACAAGCGCGCAGCACAGCATCCAGGCAATCTCCGCCGACAAGGACGCGATGAAGCAGCTCAAGCTCTCTGCGCACGAAGCCTGCCTGGTGATCGAGCGTCAGACCTGGGGCCAGGGAGGGCCCGTCACCAATGTGCGGCTGACCTATCCCGGCAACCGGCATGTGGTCACGGCGCAGTTCAAGCCGGGCGGCTGATATTCTCGCCTTGGATGGTTTCAAGCGCGCGTAGCATTGCTCGGTAGCAGGGCTGGTTCTTGCGATGACGCGGCCCTGGAGACCTCAGCTGTGCGGACGTCCACCTACGAGATTGCTCCGTCCTCGGGACTGGTAGCGGCCTGATGGCTCCGATGAGAGCAGATCGTGGCCTTCTGTGATCGTTTGGCCCCGCACCAGCAGGCGCACCGGCCAGCCTCGAACCTCCAGCCCCTCATAGGGCGTATAATCCGCGCCGTGCTGCAGGAGATCGTTGGTCAGCGTGATCCGCTTGTTCGGATCCCAAAGCGCGATGTCGGCGTCGGACCCGATCGAAATCGTGCCCTTTTGCGGATACATGCCATAAAGCTTAGCGTGGTTGGTCGATGTCACGGCGACGAAGCGGTTGATGTCGATCCGGCCCTTCATCACGCCTTCGGAAAACAGGATCGGCAGGCGTGTGGCGACGCCCGGGATACCGTTCGGGATCCAGCGGAAGTGGCGTTTGCCCTTGTCGTTCAGCTTGCCTTCCGGATCGTCGAAGCGGAAGGGGCAATGGTCGGAGGAGAAGAGGTCGAAGACGCCCTGCTCGATGCCTTCCCAGCAGGCGTCCTGGCTGGCCTTGTCACGCGGCGGCGGCGAACAGACGAACTTGGCACCGTCCAGGCCTTCGAGATCGAGATCGTCGGCCGTCAGCATCAGATATTGCGGGCAGGTTTCCCCAGCTATCTTCTGGCCGCGCTGGCGGGCGCGGCGGATTTCTTCCATCGCCTCGCGGTTCGAGACATGGACGATGACGATGGGTACATCGACGATTTCGGCGAGCGACAGCGCCCGATGGGTCGCTTCGCGCTCGGCGGCGATGGGTCGGGTCGTGGCGTGGAACTTCGGGGCAAACTTGCCCTCTTCCTCATGCCTGCCGATCAGGTAGCGGATCGCATCCTCGTTCTCGCAATGGACCATGACCAGCGCGCCGGTGCGTCGTGCCGTGTCGAGCGTGGCGAGGATCTCGTCGTCGCGGAGCCGAAGGCCCTCATAGGTCATGAAGACCTTCAGCGAGGTATAACCATCCTCGACCAGTGCCGGCAGTTCCTGGCCGAGCACTTCGGCCGTCGGGTCGGTGATGACGAGATGGAAGGAGACGTCGACATGGCATTTGCCTTCGGCCTTCTCGTGATAGACCTTGAGCGCCTCGCGCAGCGACTGGCCCTTCTCCTGCATGCAGAAGGCCAGCACCGTGCTGTTGCCGCCGATCGCAGCAGAGCGCGTGCCGCTGGCAAAATCATCCGCCATGACGATGCCGTCGCCGGAGGGTTGGTCGAGATGCACATGGCTGTCGATGCCCCCCGGCAGCACAAACAGGCCCGTCGCGTCGATGACTTCGTCGGCCTCGGTCAGGCCGAGTGCCAGCGCCGCAACACGGCCGTCCTTGATGCCGACGTCGCTGACGAAGGTATCGCTTGCCGTCACCACCGTCCCGTTGCGGATCACCGTATCGAAGTGCATGCCCGTCTCCTTGCTTATCCAGATCGCCGTCGCGTTCAGCTCGCCTTGGCCAGCCCCGCCTCGCCGGACAGAATGCGGTCGAGGGCGGTGGTGAAGCGGTCCACTTCCTCGATCGTGTTGTAATGCACCATCGAGACGCGCAGCATGCCGCCATGGTCGGTCAGGCCGAGATATTCGGCAAGCCGGCGGGAATGAAAATCGCCGAAACGCATGGCAATCTTCTCCGCGTCCATCGCCTTGCAGAGGTCGGCTGCCTCGCGACCGTCGAAACGGAAGGCGATGGTGGGCACGCGCTGGCTGTCTCGGTTTAGGGATTGGCCGATGATGCGGCAGTCATTGCGCGAGCGCAGATAGGTGAGAAGCCGCTCGGTCAGGGCGTTTTCCTGGGCCGTGATCGCGCCATAGGCTGCCTCGATCTTGGCGCGGGTGCTGCCGGTTTCGCCGGCCTGTTCGCCCAGCGTCGTCAGGTAATCGACGATCCCGCAGGTCGAAAAAGCGAGTTCGTAGTTCGGATTACCGGGCTCGAGTTTACCCGGGACTTTGTCGCGGCCGTAGAAGTAGTGGTAGAGCGTGTCGAGCTCCAGCAGCAGGTCATATTTGCCATACATCAGCGCGTAGTGCGGGCCGTAGGTCTTGTAGAGGCTGAAGACGTAGTAATCGACGTCGAAGGCCTGGACATCGACGGCGCGGTGCGGCGCATAGGCCACGGCATCGACGCAGATCTTGGCGCCCCGGGCATGGACGAAATCGGCGATTTCGCGGATCGGGTTGATCGAGCCCAGGATATTCGAGCAATGGGTGACGCAGACCAGTTTCGTGCGTTCCCTCATCAGCGGCGCGAGGTCGGCCAGATCGAGCGTCAGGCTCTCCTTGTTGAGCGGCCAGATCTTCAGGATTATGCCGCGCTCCTGCAGCCGGTCCCAGGGGCCGATGTTCGATTCGTGGTCGGATACCGTGATGACGATTTCGTCGCCGGGCGAGAGCTGGCTGTGCATGGCGCGGGCGAGGTTCTGCATCAGTGCCGTCGTCGAATTGCCGAAGACGATCTCTTCCGGCCGGCTGGCATTGACCAGATGCATGGCGGCGGTGCGCGCCTCGTAGAGTGCGGCGGCAGCCGCCTGCGACACCTCATAGGATCCGCCGATCTGGACGTTCTTCTCATAGAGGAAGGTATTGATGCGCTCGACGGCGCCTTTCAGGATCTGCGATCCGCCGGCATTATCAAAGAAGGTCCAGCCGCGGTCGAGACCGGGAAACTGGCTGCGGACATAGTCCAGGTCGAGCGTTGAAGCGGTGGCCATTCTTGGCGTCCTCCGGTTTATTCTTCTTGTTCAGTGTTCGAGGACGGCGCGCAGGAAGCCGCGCGTCCGTTCTTGCCTGGGGGCATCGAAAATCTCAGCCGGGGTCCCGGCCTCCATAAGCCGGCCGCCATCCATGAAGATAACCCGGTCGGCGACCTGGCGGGCAAAGCCCATCTCGTGGGTGACGACGATCATGGTGACGCCGGTGCCGGCGAGCTTGCGCATGACATCCAGCACCTCGCCGACCATTTCCGGATCGAGCGACGAGGTCGGCTCGTCGAAGAGCAGCACACGCGGCTCCATGGCCAGCGCGCGGGCAATGGCGACGCGCTGCTGCTGGCCGCCGGAAAGCTGGCCCGGGAATTTTTCGGCCTGTTCACCGATGCCGACGCGGGCGAGCAGTTCGCGGGCCTTGCGTTCGGCTTCGGCGGGTGGCGTTCCCCTCACCCGCATCGGGGCCAGCATAACGTTCTTCAAGACGGTCATGTGCGGGAAGAGATTGAAGGACTGGAAGACCATGCCGACTTCGGCCCTGACCTTGGCCAGTGCCGGGCCGGGCTCGACGCGGATGCCATCGACGGTGATGCGGCTGTCGGGATCAAAGGCTTCGAGATGATTGATGCAGCGGATCAGCGTCGACTTGCCGGAGCCCGAGGGGCCTATGACGCAGACCACCTCGCCTTCGGCGATGTCGAGATCGATGCCGTGCAACACGGTGAAGGTGCCGTAGGCCTTTTTCAGGCCTCTGATGGAGATGAGCGGGGACTTGTCCATCAGCGTTTCCCCCGGCTGAAATGTTTCTCAAGACGGGCAACGACGGCGACCATCGGCCAGAGCAGCGCGATATAGATGAGGGCAGCTCCGATCAGCGGCGTCGGATTGGCCGAGAGCGCCTGGGCCTGTGTCGCCTGCTTGAGAAGATCCGGCATGGCGACGACAGAGGCGAGCGCCGTGTCCTTCATGACATTGATGCAGTTGTTGGTGAGTGGCGGAATGACGATGCGGATCGCCTGGGGCAGGATCACGTCGATCATCGTGTCCTTGTTGGACAGGCCAAGGGCTGCCGAGGCCTCAAACTGGCCATGCGGGATGGCCTCGATGCCGGCGCGGAAGATTTCGGCGGTATAGGCGGCCGAGACCAGCGAGAGCGCGGTGACGGCCGAGAGGAATGGCGAGAGGCGGATGCCGACGAAGGGCAGCGCGTAGTAGACGACGATCAGCAGCACGAGCAGCGGGATCGAGCGGAAGATGTCGATATAGATGCGGATGAGGAGCTTGACGAAGCGCGGCGCATAGAGCCGGCTCACGGCGAGGAAGAGGCCGCCGAGCAAGCCCACCAGAATGCTGGTGACGCCGATCTCCAGCGTGACGACCAGCCCCCACAGAAGCTGCGGCAGGCTGTCGATCATCACCTGCATATTGAAGAAGGTATTGAGAAGTGTCATGCCGCTTTGGCTCCCGTGGCAGGCCGGCGGAACAAGACTGTCCCGCCGGTCGCGTTTCGAGCGTTACTTGCCCTTGGGCATATCGAGGACGGTGACCGTCGAGGTCGTGTCTTCAGCCTTGGCGCCGAACCAAGTTTCGTGCAGCTTGGCGATGAAGCCCTCACCCTTCAGCGTGGTGATCACAGCGTTCACTTCGGTTGCGAGCGGATCGTTCTTGTTGAACATGATCGAGTATTTCTCGCCAGTCGGGATGCGCTCGACCACCTTCAACTCCGGCTTGTCCTTGACGTAGTAGAGAAGCGCCGGGATGTCGGAGATGTAGCCGTCGATGCGGCCGGCGACGAGGTCGAGCATAGCAGGCTGCAGGCCTTCGAAGCGGCGGATTTCGCCAAGCTTGTATTCGCCCTTATGCGCATCAGCCCACATGTCGCCAGTCGAGCCGGTGTCGACGCCGACGACCTTGTCGCCCATGTCCTTGAGGCCGGTAATGCCGGAGGCGGCGGTGACGGTCAGCGACTGGTCGCTGTCATAATAGGGCTGGGCGAAGGTGACCGATTCCAGGCGCTTTTCGGTAATGGTGATGGAGGAGATCGCCATGTTGATGCGGCCGGACTGGACGGCCGGGAAAAGGCCGTTGAACGGCGTGTTGACGAATTCGACGGTCTTGCCGAGGCGCTTGGCGATCTCGTTGACGAGGTCGACCTCGAAGCCCGAAACCTTGCCGCTGGCGTCTTCGAATTCCCAGGGCACGTTGCCGATATTGGCGCCGACGGTGAAATCGGCGGAGTATGCCGCTCCCGTGGCGAAGACGCCGAACAGTCCGGCGAGAAGCGTCGTTTTGATGCTGGATGCGCGTGTCATGAGAGTTCCCCTTGTTTTTTGAACATGACTCAATCTACATTTGGTCTAACTGGTCAGACCAGTCAGGCCAAACAAGCATGCCGGTTTCCGCTTGGCAAGGTGGCTTGTGAAAAAATAGAATGAGTGGGTACCGGTCGAAAAGGAATCGCATGTTCAACAAGACGCTTGTTCCACAATCAGTGGCACGCGAGATCCAGACCATGATCCAGTCCGGCCAGTTGAAGGCTGGCGAAAAGATCCCGTCGCAGCGGGAGTTCTCGCAGAAGTTCGGCATCAGCCGCGCTTCTCTGCGCGAGGCCTTGCTGACGCTGGAAACCCTCGGCCTGTTGAAGACCGAAGCGGGACGCGGCACCTTCGTCGTCAAGCCGACCCAGAGCGCCAGCGGCACGCCCGGCCATATGGCGCCCTGGCGTTATTCCGACAGCTATTCCGTCTTCGACGTGTTCCAGACCCGCATCCTGCTGGAAGGCGAGATCGCCAGGCTTGCCGCCGGTCGCCTGACGCAGTTGCAGCTCGACCGGATGGAGCAGGCGACCCGGACGATGGAGGAGTGCTGGGCCAACCAGGACCTTCTCGCCAATGTCGAGGCCGACCTCGATTTCCACGGCACGATCGTCTCGGCCTGTTCCAACGCCATGCTGAAGGCGCTTTATCAAACCGTGCGCGACCAGGTGACGGAAACGCAGCGCCAGCCGATCCCGATCACCGACCCGGAACGCATGCGCGAATCGATCGGCGAACACCGCAAGATCATCGCGGCGCTCAGGGTCAATGACGGTCAAAAGGCGAAGCTGGAGATGGAAACGCATATCCGCAACACCGCCCGCTGCGCCGGGCTGGAGCCTTAAGCCACAGCCGCGCGCAAGTCGTGCGCCGCTGCGCGCACGACGTCGGCGACCTCGGTCAGCTGCCGGGCGATTGGGCTCGTCTTGCGCCAGATCATGCCGATGGTGCGAGAGGGCTGCGGCTCCTGGAAGCGGGCGATGGAGACGGCGGCCGAGCGGGTCTCGACCGACATGGCGATTTCCGGGATGAGCGTTACGCCAATGCCGGCACCCACCATCTGCACCAGTGTGGTCAGCGAACTGCCGTCGAGGATTTCGCGCGGGCGCACCGAGCCCATGTCGCAGAAGGACAGCGCCTGATCGCGGAAGCAATGGCCCTCCTCCAGCAGCAGCAGGCGCAATTCCCGCAGCATGTCCTTGCTCGGCACCGGCTTGCCGGCATCTTCGAGCGGGCGGACCAGCACGAAGCTTTCATCGAACAACGGGATCTCCTCCATCGAGGGTTCCGATATCGGAAGCGCCACGATCGCCGTATCGAGCCGTCCGTCGGCGAGTTCCTGGATGAGTTTCGGCGTCACCGTCTCGCGCACATGGATGTCGAGATCGGCATTGGCCCGTGTCAGGCTGGAGATCATCGCCGGCAAAAGATAGGGGGCAACAGTCGGGATGACGCCGATGCGAAGCCGCCCCACCAGCTGGCGGCGATGGGCGCGGGCGAGATCGCCGAGCTCATCAACCGAGCGCAGGATGTCACGGACCCTCAGCAGGAATTCCTCGCCGAAGGCCGATAGCCTCAGCTGACGGGCGGCCCGCTCGAACAGTTCGGCGCCTAACGCCTCTTCGAGGTCCTTGATCTGCACGGAGAGTGCCGGCTGGGAGATCGAACAGGCCTCGGCAGCCCGGCCAAAATGGCCATGACGGGCCAGGGCATCGAAATAGCGCAGCTGGCGGAGCGTGAAATTGATCATAACCTTAGCCTATGGAACTTATCAGTATTTCTAACTTACATTAATGGACCCGGTTTGCTAGAACAATTCCAGAAGCTGCCGGTCGGGCCGCAATCCACGAGGGATGCGCGGGCCACATGATCGGCTGCCGGCACTGGCCCCCCGCCTCTTGCCGGCACTTCATCAGGTTGTGACGCGACCGTGCTTCAAACGGACGGTGGCGACTGCAGCCAGCAAACGCGGGTTCTTCTAGGAGGCAAATATGGATACCCTGAGCAACAAAGGCGCCGGCAAATGTCCGGTCATGCACGGTTCGAACACCGAAACCGGCTCCACCGTCATGGCCTGGTGGCCGAATGCGCTGAACCTCGACATCCTGCACCAGCACGACACGAAGACCGACCCGCTGGGTAAGGACTTCGACTATCGTGAAGCGGTCAAGTCGCTCGACGTTTCCGCCCTCAAGGCCGACATGAAGGCCCTCTTCCGTGACAGCCAGGAATGGTGGCCGGCAGACTGGGGCCATTACGGCGGGTTGATGATCCGTCTCGCCTGGCACTCCGCCGGCTCCTACCGCCTGGCCGATGGTCGCGGCGGCGGTGGCTCGGGCAATATCCGCTTTGCTCCGCTCAATTCCTGGCCTGACAATGCCAGCCTCGACAAGGCTCGCCGCCTGCTGTGGCCGCTCAAGAAGAAGTACGGCAACAAGATCTCCTGGGCCGACCTCATCCTGTTTGCCGGCACCGTCGCCTATGAAGACATGGGTCTGAAGACCTTCGGCTTCGCCTTTGGCCGTCCCGACATCTGGGGTCCGGAAAAGGACGTCTATTGGGGTGCCGAAAAGCAGTGGCTCGCCCCGTCCGACAACCGTTATGACGATGTCACCAAGCCCAACACGATGGAAAACCCGCTTGCCGCCGTGCAGATGGGCCTCATCTACGTCAATCCGGAAGGCGTGAACGGCAAGCCCGACCCGATGGCAACCGCCGCCCAGGTCCGCGAAACCTTCGCCCGCATGGCGATGAACGACGAAGAAACCGCAGCGCTCGCCGCTGGCGGCCACACCGTCGGCAAGGCGCATGGTAACGGCAATGCCCAGGCACTCGGCGTTGAGCCGGAAGCCGGCGAAGTCGAAAACCAGGGCCTCGGCTGGCTCAACCCGAACCAGGACGGCAAGGCAACGCTTGCCGTGACCTCGGGCATCGAAGGCGCCTGGACGACCAACCCGACCGTGTTCGACATGGGTTATTTTGATCTGCTGTTCGGCTATGACTGGGAACTGACGCACAGCCCTGCCGGTGCCCAGCAGTACCAGCCGGTTGGCATTAAGGAAGAGCATATGCCTGTTGACGCGACCGATCCGTCGATCCGTCGCATGCCGATGATGACCGATGCCGACATGGCAATGAAGGTCGATCCGGCCTACCGCGCCATCTGCGAAAAGTTCATGGCAGATCCGGAGTACTTCAAGGACACCTTCGCCCGCGCCTGGTTCAAGCTGACCCATCGCGATCTCGGCCCGAAGGTTCGCTATATCGGCCCGGAAGCCCCGACCGAAGACCTGATCTGGCAGGATCCGATCCCGGCCGGCCCCGTCAACTACGACGTCGGTGCCGTCAAGGCGAAGATCGCCGCCTCTGGCCTGTCGGTCGCCGAACTGGTGTCCACCGCCTGGGACAGCGCCCGTACCTATCGCCAGTCCGACATGCGCGGCGGTGCCAACGGTGCGCGTATCCGTCTCGCCCCGCAGCGCGAATGGGAAGGCAATGAGCCGGCCCGTCTCGGCAAGGTGCTGTCGGTTCTCGAACTGATCGCCGCAGAGTTCGGCGCCAGCGTCGCTGACGTCATCGTGCTCGCCGGCAATGTCGGCATCGAACAGGCTGCCAAGGCTGCCGGCTACACGGTCGACGTTCCCTTTGCTGCTGGTCGTGGTGATGCCACCGCCGAGCAGACCGATGCTGCAAGCTTTGCAGCGCTCGAGCCGCTCGCCGACGGCTTCCGCAACTTCGCCAAGAAGGACTATGTGGTCAGCCCGGAAGAGATGCTTCTTGATCGCGCCCAGCTGATGGGTCTGACGGGTGCGGAAATGACCGTGCTGCTGGGTGGTCTGCGCGTGCTCGGCGCCAATTTCGGCGGCTCCAAGCACGGCGTGTTCACCGACCGTGAAGGCCAGCTGACGACCGACTTCTTCGTTAACCT
>JARXAQ010000010.1 GCA_029865825.1 Rhizobium sp. | reverse complement strand
GGCACCTCGACAGCGCTGATCGTGCCGACCTCGATCCGGTCATTTCGGGCGCATCAGACGCGCGGGGCCGTCGACATGGACCTGCTGAAAGGTTGGATCATCGCCGTGCCGCTCGGGGCGCTGCTGGCGACCGTCGTTGCGGCCTATGTGTCGAGTGCGGGGCTTCGGCTGTTCTTTGCCGTCATGGGCCTGGTGCTGGCGGCGCGCATGCTGTTTTTATCCAACCGGCTGCATCTCGGCACCGAGCTGCCGGGCCAGCCGGGGCGGTTTCTCACGGGCACCGCGATCGGACTGTTCTCCGGGCTGATGGGGGTTGGCGGCGGGGTGTTCAACAACACCTTCATGACGCTTTATGGCCGGCCGATCCACCAGGCGGTGGCGACATCATCGGGTGTCGGCGTGCTGATCTCGATCCCGGCCTTTTTCGGCTTCATCTATGCCGGCTGGGGCGAAGCGGGCCTGCCGCCCTTTTCCACCGGCTTCGTCAACTGGATCGCCTTTGCGGTGATCTTCCCGATCGCCATGCTAGTCACGCCCTATGGGGCGCAGCTGGCGCACCGGCTGAACAAGCGGCAGCTGGAGATGGGGTTTGCGGTGTTTTTGTTGTTTGTGTCGGCGCGGTTTTTCTGGAGTTTGGTGGGGTGAGGGGGAGTCTAGCTCCATGCCGACCAAACCGTGGCCGTGGCCCCCGGTGGCATGCCCTGTCTCCATGCGAAATCGGGAGCAGTCCAGCATGTCAAGGCTGTGAATGCAGCCTCTCCAGGTTAGATTCGCGGTAGAGAAAGTCCCGTTCCATACCTTCCCCAGTCCGCTCCCAATCCCTCCCCACGAGGGGAGGGCTTAGTCCGGCCGCGCCCTTGGTGCGTTGCGGGTGGCTTACACCACAATCCCCGTCCGGTTGCTCGACATGGTGAGCTTGCGCTCGGCGCGCTCCTGCTGGGGGGAGCGGTTGTAGAGTTCGCGGTAACACTTGGAGAAGTGGGAGGCGGAGACGAAGCCGCAGGCGACGGCGACTTCGACGACGGGCATGGAGGACTGGACCAGCAGGTGGCGGGCGCGGTCGAGGCGGATTTCGAGATAGTAGCGGGCGGGGGAGCGGCCCATCTCTTGTCTGAAGAGGCGCTCGATCTGGCGGCGCGAGAGGCCGGCGTCGTCGGCGATTTCGAGGAGCGACAGCGGCTCGGAGAGATTGGCCTCCATCAGCTCGATGATCTGCAGCACCTTGGAATTCTGCACGCCGAGGCGAGCGCGGAGCGGCAGGCGCTGGCGGTCGTTGGCGGAGCGGACGCGGTCGGTCAGGTGCTGTTCGCAGACGCGGTTGACCAGGCCTTCGCCAAAATCCTGGCCGATCAGGTTCAGCATCATGTCGAGCGAGGCGGTGCCGCCGGCGCAGGTGTAGAGATTGCCGTCGACTTCGTAGAGGTCGGCATAGACTTCCGCCTGGGGGAAGGTTTCGGAAAAGCCTGGCAGGTTTTCCCAGTGTATGGCGCAGCGCTTTCCATTCAACAGGCCGGCCTGGGCCAGGACATGGGCGCCCGTACAGAGGGAGCCGACGGCGACATTGCGGTTATAGGCCTCGCGCAGCCAGGCATTGACCGACTTGTTGTTGAACTCCTCGACATAGATGCCGGAACAGACGATGGCCATGTTCGGGCGATTTTCGCCGCCGAGATTGCGGCGTTCGTCGGCGAGCGAGGAATTCACCTCGATGCCGATGCCCGAGGAGGAATAGACTTTCTGGCCATCGACGGAGGCGAGGCGCCACTCATAGGCGGCGTAACCCAGCATGCGGTTGGCGATGCGCAGCGTTTCGATGGCGCCGGCAAAGGGCAACAACGTGAAATGAGGGATGAGGAAGAAGACGAGCGATCGCTTCTTGGTCTGTAGCGGCTGCTTGCTCATGATGCCCGGTCTTCCCTTGTTTTCGTTCCCGTGATTTTCCGCCATGCTCGACTGGAAACGGGTTCGGGGATGTTCTTCCTGCGACATTGTCATGAAATCGTGCGGCGCGAAAGTATTCCGCTCCGCTAAAAAACGACATTTTTGGCGATGTTTCTGCCTGCGACCCCATGACAGCGCGGCGGGTGGTCAGCGAACAATGGCAGGCTGTTGAAAAGGATGGGCTTTGGCCAGGCCGATCGGGGGCAAGGGGATCGGGTGGATCTGGTTCCTTTGCGACGCGGCCTTGCGGTCGCATCGCCGATCACGCTCGTTTCGCCGGGTTCAGCGGCGGATGTCGCCGGCAGGCCAGCCGAGATCCTTGCGCAGGTCGAAGGGCAGGGCATCGAGTGCTCGCTGCTCGCGCCGGCGGCGGTTTGCTTCGGCGAGACGCTTGGGACCATTCGCCAGAGCCGCGACGACGGCCTGCATCGCCGGATGGGCGAGTGCCGCACCACGCGGACGGCCGAGGATAGGGGCGTCATGCTGGAAGAGGGTCATGGCTGTCGTCCTTTCTCTGGAATCCCTGTTGGGATGGCGGATTTATGCGCCGTTCATTTCCATCACTCAAACGAATGTTTTTCATGGTACTCATTCATTAACGTGATCTTTTGTCGGGTGGCGGCGAGGCCGAGGTCGCGACGCAGATGGGCCGACAGGCCGTCAATCTCGGTGTGGGCGGTGTCGGTCCGCGCGGGGAGGCCGAGCGTTGCGAAGATATGGGCGAGCCCCTGCGGGACAGGGCGCTGGATGATCTGGAACGTCATGGCCGGTCTCCTGTTTGGATGCGATTTTGAACACTGGAAAGAGCTTGCGCCCGGATTGACAATCAATCAAACGCGATTGTATCGTTCTCAAGTTCAAATTTTCTGAAGGCACCGCGCCATGACCCTGATGCTTCGCCAGCCGCTTCCCCTGCTCGATAACGACGTTCTCAGAACTTTCGTCGCCATTGCCGAGACCGGCGGCTTCACCTCGGCCGCCGACCGGGTGTTTCGCACGCCGTCGGCGGTGTCGATGCAGATCAAGAAGCTGGAGGAGCAACTGAACGTGACGCTGTTCCTTCGCGATGCGCGATCTGTGACGCTGACGGAGAGCGGCGAGGTGCTGTTGCCCTATGCGCGACGCATGCTCGCCCTGTCGAACGAGGCGGTCGGGCGCTTCCGCATGCCGGAGATGAAAGGGGTCGTGCGTCTGGGCGCCCCCGACGATATCGGCGAACGGTTCATGCCGACGATCCTTCGGCGTTTCGCCGAGCTTTATCCGCTGATCATGGTGGATCTGACGGTCGATACGTCCGGGGCACTCAGGCGGCGGCTGGCCGAGCAGCGGCTCGACCTGACACTGGTCAATTGCGCGCCGGGCCAGGTGGTGCACGAGGGCGAGGTGATCCACCAGGAGCAGCTGGTCTGGGCCGGCGCCAAATGCGGCACGGCGCATCTACGCGATCCATTGCCCGTGTCGATCTGGGAGGACGGCTGCTGCTGGCGGGCGGATGCGCTGGCGCGGCTTGACAAGGACAGGCGCCCCTATCGCATCGCTTATCTCTCGGCCCATACGATGGCGCAGCGGGCCGCCGTGATCGCGGATCTGGCGGTCGCGCCGCTTCCGCGCAGCTACCTCACCGACGACATGACGCCGCTCGGGGTCAAGCACGGGCTGCCGGAGTTGGGGTCGTTCGAGGTGCGGCTGCTGACAGGCAAGGAGACGTCGGAGACAATCCGGGCGGTGGCCGACAGCGTGCGCTACGCGTTTTCCGAGATGATCGGGATGGCCGCGTGATCGGCGGGCGGCCGTAGGTGGTTCGGGAATTGGCGAAATAACGAATAGGATGCGCAGGGGCATGACGGACGACAAGCGGCAGGCGGGACTCACGCTCGAGGATTTTGCGGGCCGGTCCTATGACAAGCTGCGCTATGGCGATACGGACAAGCAGGGGCATGTCAACAATGCGGTCTTTGCCACCTTCCTGGAGACCGGCCGCGTCGAGCTAATCTTCGATGCCGATGATCCGCTGCTGGGCGCGGGATTTTCCTTCGTGCTGGCGAAGCTCGACATCAATTACCTGGCGGAAGTGTTGTGGCCGGGCACCGTTGAGATCGGCACACGGGTGGTGAAGGTCGGGCGCTCCTCGGTCACCATGCAGCAGGCCGTGTTTCAAAACGGCGTGCTCTGCGCCTCGGCCGAGACGGTGGTGGTGCAGTTCGACCAGGTGACGCGCAAGTCGCATGTGTTTTCGGATTTCCAACGGGCGAAGCTCGAGGGGTGGATTTCGGGATCTTAAGGATCAGGTGCCGGCGGCGAGGTGCGCCGTGTCGCCGAGCGTGACCACGGCGCGGCTCTTCCACTCCGCATTTTCCTGCAGTTGGGTGATGCTGCCAGAGGTGACCGGGAAATTCACCCGGCCCGTGCTTTCGATCGGCATACCGATCCACCAGGCGACAACGAAGGTGAGCGCGAAGCCGTGGGTGATGACGATGTGGCCGTTGGCCGGATCGGCGAGGATGTCGTCCATGACGCGGTAGATGCGGGTTGCAAGTTGACGGCGGGTTTCGGCGCCTTCGATGCCGCCGGTGTCGTCGAGACCGCCCTCTACCGGCACGGGCAGGCGGCGCGCGGCGAGCCAGGCTTGCGGCCGGCCCTCGGCGATGCCGTAGCGCATTTCTCGCAGACCGGCGGTCTGGCGCGGTTTGAGGGAGAGATTTCGGCCGATGATCTCGGCCGTTTCGCGGCAGCGCAGGAGGTCAGATGTGACGAGGGACACTGTCTGGCCGCCGCAGAGGTCGGTGAGGCGGGTGGCGATCGCCTGTGCCTGGCGCCTTCCGCGTTCGGTGAGGCCAGTGTCGTACCAGCCGCCGACGCTGCCTTCGATATGGTGGATCGATTGCGGATGGGTGACGACGTACAGGGTCTTCATGCGGGGCCTCGTTCTCGCTCGGCCCCGCATCTGGAGGCATGTTCAGCCCTGTTTTTCGTAGAGTGTCTGGCTCTCCGTCAAGACCTCGTCGAGCCGTCTGCCTTGACGAAAATGGGCCAGGTGGTCCGGATAGCTCACGCCTTCCGGCACCTTGGGGCAAATTTCCGGCGCGCCGAGGCGGGTTTCCACCGGGATGACGCCGGCCCAGACGCGGGCATCGATGTCGGCCGGATCATCGGAGACGCCGCCGGTGCGGATTTTTGCGGAGGCCTCCTCGATGCGCATGCCGATGACCATAGTGCCCTTGGCTTCCTGGGGGTCGTTGTCGCGCAGTTCGGCGGCTCGCGCGGGATAGAAGCGGTTGACGACGGCTTTCAGGGCCTCTGCCTTATCCTCCGGATCGTCGATGATCCGGGCGTTGCCGAAGCACATCACCGAACGGTAATTGGCCGAATGGTGGAAGCCGGAGCGGGCGAGCACCAGGCCGTCGAGATGGGCGACAGTGAGGCAGACGGGGATGCCGGATTTCTGTGATTTCAGCATGCGGCTGGCCGACGAGCCGTGCCAGAACAGCCAGTCGCCCTCGCGCCAGTGGATCGTCGGCGTGCAATAAGGCTGGCCGTCGATGACATAGGCGACGTGACAGAGGAGGGCGGCGTCGAGCACGGCATGGACGGCTTCGCGGTCATAGGAGGCGCGCTCATGCAGGCGTTTTGCCCGGTTGCGCTGGGTGACGGGGAAGGTTTCGGGTGCTGGAATTTCGTTCATGCTTGTCTCCTGTCGTCGAATGCTGCAGGGATAACCAAGGTAATTGGTTCGAAGAAGATCCATCATGATGAAATTGATCCGAACCAATTCGGATTGGTCGGCCGCAACGCCGGTGCTGCCGGCATCCGGCCCCAGGCGGCTTGCGCTTTACAAGGCGCTGCGGGGCATGATCGAAAGCGGCCAGATGAAGCCCGGCGACAAGCTGCCGACGACGCGGGATATTGCGGCCCGTTTCAAGATCTCGCGCGGGGCGGCGGTAACGGCCTATGACATGTTGGTGGCCGATGGCTTTGCCACCGCGCGGGTCGGGGCGGGGACCTATGTTGCGGACGCTGTGCCGGTGCTGGCTGTGGCGGAGGCTGCGGCGCCCGAGGCAGTGCAGGTGGCGCAGGCGCCTCTGCCCGGCACACTCGGGTGTTCGACGGCGGATGAGACGACACTGCGCATTTTCCGCATGCTGATGAACCGACATCTGGCAAAGCCGTCGGCGCGCCATTTCCAATACAATGATCCCGCCGGCAGCCACGCGCTGCGCGTGGAGATCGCCGCCTATCTGGCGGCCGCGCGCGGCGTTCATTGCACGCCGGACCAGGTGATCATGACGGCGGGGACGCAGCAGGCGCTGGACTTGACGGTGCGGGCCTTGCTGTCACCGGGAGACAGCGTGTGGATCGAGGATCCCTGTTATGTCGCGGCACGCGATGTGTTCGAGGCGGCGGGGCTTGCCGTGTCGGCGGTGCCTGTCGATGGCGAAGGCATCGATGTCGCGGCTGGGATTGCGGCGGCCCCGCGCGCCAAGGCTGTTTATGTCACGCC
>JARXAQ010000005.1 GCA_029865825.1 Rhizobium sp. | reverse complement strand
CATTGTATACGAAGTCGTCGACAACGCGATCGATGAAGCGCTGGCAGGGCATGCCGACATCGTAACCGTGACGCTGAACGCCGACGGATCTGTGACGGTCACCGACAATGGGCGCGGCATTCCGACCGACATTCACACCGGTGAAGGCGTCTCTGCTGCCGAGGTCATCATGACCCAGCTCCATGCCGGCGGGAAGTTCGACCAGAACTCCTACAAGGTGTCCGGCGGTCTGCACGGCGTGGGCGTTTCGGTCGTGAACGCGCTTTCGGTCAAGCTCAACCTGAAGATCCGCCGCAACAACAAACTGCATGAAATCACCTTCACCCATGGCGTGGCCGATGGTCCGCTTAAGGTAATTGGCGAATATGAAGGCCGATCGGGCACGGAGGTGACCTTCCTTCCCAGCACCGAAACCTTCACCAAAGTGGATTTTGACTACGGAACGCTCGAGCATCGCCTGCGCGAACTCGCCTTCCTCAATTCCGGCGTTCGCATCCTTCTGACCGACAAGCGTAAGTCCGACATCCGCCAGGAAGAAATGCTCTATGACGGCGGCTTGGAAGCTTTCGTCCGCTATCTCGATCGGTCGAAAAAGCCGTTGGTCGACAAGCCCGTTGCCATTAGTGGTGAAAAGGACGGCATCACGGTCGAAGTCGCCATGTGGTGGAACGACAGCTACCACGAAAACATGCTGTGCTTCACCAACAACATTCCTCAGCGGGACGGCGGCACCCATATGGCTGGCTTCCGTGGCGCCCTGACCCGTCAGGTGACCGCCTATGCCGATTCCTCCGGGATCACCAAGAAGGAAAAGGTATCACTGCAGGGCGAAGACTGCCGCGAAGGTCTGACCGCTGTGCTTTCGGTCAAGGTCCCCGACCCGAAATTTTCGTCACAGACGAAGGACAAGCTCGTTTCATCCGAGGTGAGACCGGTCGTTGAAAACCTCGTCAACGAGGCGCTCAGCACCTGGTTTGAAGAGCATCCTACCGAGGCGAAGATCCTGGTCGGCAAGGTGGTCGAGGCTGCCGTCGCCCGCGAAGCCGCTCGCAAGGCCCGTGAACTCACTCGCCGTAAAGGCGCTCTCGATATTGCCTCTCTACCCGGCAAGCTCGCCGACTGCTCGGAACGCGATCCCGCGAAATCCGAACTCTTCCTCGTCGAGGGTGATTCCGCTGGCGGTTCTGCCAAGCAGGGCCGTTCGCGTGAAAACCAGGCTATCCTGCCGCTGCGCGGTAAAATCCTGAACGTCGAGCGCGCGCGTTTCGACAAGATGCTGTCGAGCCAGGAAATCGGAACGCTGATCACGGCGCTCGGAACATCCATCGGCAAGGACGAGTTCAACGCAGACAAGCTGCGTTACCACAAGATCATCATCATGACGGACGCTGATGTCGACGGCGCCCATATTCGCACGCTCTTGCTCACCTTCTTCTTCCGCCAGATGCCGGCGCTGATTGAGCGCGGACATCTCTACATTGCCCAGCCGCCGCTTTATAAGGTGTCACGCGGCAAGTCCGTGCAGTATGTGAAGGACGAAAAGGCGCTCGAAGACTATCTAATCACCATGGGTCTGGAAGAAGCGACACTGACGCTGGCCAATGGAGAGGTGAGGGCAGGTCAAGACCTGCGCGACGTGATCCAGGACGCGCTGCGTATCCGGTCTCTCATAGACAGCCTGCATTCCCGCTATAATCGCAATGTCATCGAACAGGCGGCGATTGCCGGCGCCTTGAATCCCGAACTGACGGGCAACCGCCCGCAGGCGGAGGCCACGGCTGCAGAAGTCGCCCGTCGTCTAGACATGATCGCCGAAGAGACGGAACGTGGTTGGCAGGGCTTTGTCACAGATGAAGGCGGCCTTCGTTTCGAGCGTATGGTCCGCGGTGTCAAGGAAGTGGCAGCTGTCGATGTGGCCCTGATTGGGTCTGCAGATGCACGTCATATGGACCAGATGTCGGCACGCCTCCGCGACATCTATTCCGCCCCGCCGGTGCTGATGCGCAAAGAGGGTCGTACCGAGATGTCGGGTCCTCGCGCCTTGCTCGATTCGATCTTCGCAGCTGGCCGAAAGGGACTTTCCATGCAGCGCTACAAGGGGCTCGGCGAGATGAATGCCGAGCAGCTCTGGGAAACGACGCTCGATCCGAATGTGCGTTCGTTGCTTCAGGTCAAGGTCAACGATGCAACCGATGCCGACGGCTTGTTCTCTCGCCTGATGGGCGACGAAGTCGAGCCGCGCCGCGAGTTTATTCAGGAAAATGCCTTGAACGTTGCCAACCTCGACATCTGATCAGCCTCGATCAAGCAGTCACGCCGATATAGAAGAAAGGGCCGCGTCGTTTTCACCGAAGCGGCCCTTTTCCATTTGCAGCGATTGAGTCTTCAATCGTGGTTAACGTGATTCACGTGAAACCCTTAACGCCGGCAGCCTCAGAAGCCGCCTTCGAGCGCCACTTCAGAGAGCGGCTTGCGGTCGTTCGGTGTCTCGCGAGCACGCAATCCTTCCGGCAGGACAGACAGATCGCCACGCTTGCCGATGGCGACAGCGGCGTTGATGTGGAAACCATTCGGAACGTTCAGTTCGGTCATGGCGCGGTCGAAATCCACGCCTGTCATGCCATGGGCAAAATAGCCAAGCTTGACAGCCTGCAGCGAAAGCAGGCCCCAGGCGGCACCCGCGTCAAAGCTGTGGCTGCGATAGGACTTTGCTTCCGAACCGTCGGCAGGACGGCTGAGCGTATCCGAAACGACGAAGACGAGCGCCGACGCATTGCGCGCCCAGCCTTGGTTGAACTCCACAAGAAGGCCCAGAAGCTTGTCGAACGCAGGTGTTCCCTTCAGGCCATAGACAAAACGCCAGGGCTGATAATTGAAGGCCGACGGCGCCCAATGGCCCGCGTCGAGGATGGTCAGGAGTTCGTCCTTCGGCATGGCAGAGCCGTCGAAAGCGCGCGGCGACCAACGATCGAGAAAGATCGGGTCGACATTGTATTCGGAGTGTCGATGATTGCTGTCAGTCATGATGTTCCTTTGCGACGTCCGGGGAGGATGACGCATGGAACAAATAGGAAAATGCCGCAGTGCGAAAGCCCCGCCACTGGAAATTGATCGTTCAGCACTGCGGACAGTTAACCAGCGCTCTAACGGGAACTTTAAGTCTTTTGGAGCATCATGCCTGCAGTTGCGCCAAGCTACCGAGGCAAAGAGCGCAACGAAAGGCGAGGGTTTTTGCACTGCAAAAACTCTGCTACAGTCTCACGTCTGTGAAGGCCGCTGGCCTTGTGACGCAAAGGTAAGAGAAGCGATGTTTTATCAGCTCTACGAACTCAACCACGCGATGATGGCCCCGTTCCGCGCCAGCGCCGACGCCATGAACCTCGCCTGGAAGAATCCGCTCAATCCCTGGTCTCACACAGCGGTCGGACGCAGTTTCTCGGCCGGTTTCGAAGTGTTCGAGCGCATGACAAGGCGCTACGCAAAGCCACAATTCGGCCTGCCGACCACCACGGTCAATGGCGAGAGCGTTGCTGTCCAGGAAGAAGTGGTCTGGCGTAAGCCATTCTGCGATCTCATTCATTTCAAGCGTGCTCTGCCTGCCGGCGCTGACAAGGGTCCCCGCATCCTGATCGTCGCTCCGATGTCGGGCCATTATGCCACGCTGCTGCGCGGCACAGTCGAGGCCCTGATTCAAAGCGCGGATGTTTACATCACCGACTGGATCGACGCCCGTATGGTGCCGGTGACCGACGGAGATTTCGATCTCGATGATTACATCGACTACGTGATCGAGATCCTGCATCACCTTGGCCCGGATACCCACATCGTCGCAGTCTGCCAGCCTTCCGTCCCGGTGCTGGCCGCAGTCGCAGTCATGGAAGCCGAGAGCGATTTTTGCGCACCCTCGTCGATGACGTTGATGGGCGGTCCCATCGACACCCGCATCAACCCGACAGCGGTCAACCAACTCGCTCAGCAGAAGCCGCTTGAGTGGTTCCGCGACAACGTCATCATGCAGGTTCCGTGGCCGCAGCCCGGCGTCATGCGCAGTGTCTATCCGGGCTTCCTGCAGCTCTCAGGCTTCATGTCGATGAACCTTGATCGCCACATGGTGGCCCACAAGGACTTCTACATGCACCTCGTCAAGAACGATGGTGAGCCGGCAGAGAAGCATCGCGACTTCTACGACGAATATCTGGCCGTAATGGATCTGACCGCGGAATTCTATCTGCAGACGGTCGATACCGTTTTCATCAAGCATTCCCTGCCGAAGGGCGAGATGATGCACCGGTCGAAGCGTGTCGATACCACTGCCATCAAGAACGTCGCACTTCTCACGGTCGAAGGTGAAAACGACGATATCTCGGGCGTTGGCCAGACCCAGGCGGCGCAGACCATCTGCTCCAATATCCCGGATGACATGCGCCTGCATTACGTCCAGCCGGATGTCGGCCATTATGGTGTGTTCAACGGTTCGCGCTTCCGCCGTGAAATTGCCCCGCGCATCATCCAGTTCGCCCAGACCCATGGCAAGAAGGCGAAACAGACCCCGGTCAAGCGCGTCATCAAGGGCGGCAAGGCGGGCTGACGCCAAGCTTGGTCATCGATTTATATGAGCGGATTCAGTTGGTTCTCCGATTGGATCCGCGCATTTCTTGAAGCAGACCTTCGCATTTCCCACATCGGAATCATCGGGAGACATCCTGTCGCCTGAATGAAACGAGGGTAATCGATGATGAACCAGTCAGCACTGCTTCGGCCGGATTGGACTCCGGCGACCGTCGCATTGATGGTGCTGGGCTTCGTGGTCTTCTGGCCGCTGGGTCTGGCAATGCTCGCCTACATTATGTTTGGCGAGAAGTTTCAGGGTTTCAAGCGCGAAGCCAATCGCAAGGCCGATGACGCCTTTGCATGGTGCCGCTCCAACCGCTATGCCAGCCCCGTCAGCGCCACAGGCAATGTTGCCTTCGACGATTGGCGCAAGGCTGAACTCGACCGGCTCGACGAAGAACGCCGCAGGCTTGATGAGATGCGCTCGGACTTCGATACCTATGTCCGCGAGCTTCGTCGGGCAAAGGACCAGGACGAGTTCGATCGCTTCATGCGCGACCGCCAGCAGGTAAAGCCCTCGGGCGACACTGCCCCGCCAGCCGGTTATTCCGGCAACTGAGCGGTGAAAAACTGACGAACGATCGAGCCGGCATCCTTGATGCCGGCTTTTTCTATCCCGGTTTTCGCGACGAATCGGCTAGAACATCACGATGTTTCCTCTGTTGAAAAAGCTGAAGCCGGCGCGTGAACCAGCCCTGGTGCTGGAACGGGTGGTTCCCGTCGACGGCAGAGCCGTGCCTCTGACCATCCGCCGCAACAGCAGAGCCACCCGCATCACCTTGCGGATCGAGCCAGGCGGTCGCGCGCTCAAGATGACCGTACCACCGGGTCTGCGCGAACGCGATGTCGAGGACTTTCTCGAACGGCACAGCGGCTGGCTGCGCACGCGCCTGGCGCGGCAAAAGGCGGGTGCGCGGATCGAGGATGGCAGCGATATTCTGCTGCGGGGCATCAGCCACCGCATCGTCCACACCGGTCATCTGCGCGGCTTGACCCAGTCCATCGACAGTGAGATCGGCCATATCTTGAGCGTCAGTGGCTCGGAAGAGCACCTGCCGCGCCGTGTAGCCGACTTCTTGAAGAAGGAAGCCCGCCGGGATCTCGAGGGTCTGGTCGCTCGCTACGCCAAGCGGGTCGAAAAGCCGGTCAAGAGTCTCAGCCTGAAGGACACTCGCAGCCGCTGGGGTTCCTGCTCCTGGGACGGCAAGCTCAGCTTCTCCTGGCGCATCGTCATGGCCCCGCCCACGGTTATAGATTACCTGGCGGCTCATGAGGTCGCCCATTTGCGCGAGATGAACCATGGACCAGCCTTCTGGGCTTTGTGCGAAGAGCTTTGCCCAAACATGGATCAGGCGAAGGCCTGGCTGAAACGGCATGGGTCTTCGCTCCATGCCATTGATTTCGGTTGATCAGACGGCCGCGACCATTCAGCTCTTGTCGCAATTTGGCTCGACTCTTTTTTGATTTCGTGCGACTTCGCTCGCATGAAACCCGATATCAAGATCTGCGGATTGAAGACGCCGGAGGCGGTTGATCGTGCGGCCGAGCGCGGTGCCAGCCATATCGGCTTCATTTTCTTCGAAAAGAGCCCGCGCAACATCGAGCCCGACATTGCTGGCACCCTGGCCGATCGCGTCAGAGGCCGAGTAAAGATCGTTGCCGTCACTGTTGACGCTGACAATGACGATCTCGATGAGATTATTGCCCTGCTGCGGCCGGATATCCTGCAGTTTCACGGCCATGAGACGCCGGAACGTCTGTTGACGGTCAAGGCCGTGACTGGGCTTCCGATCATGAAAGCGTTTTCTATACGCGAAGCCGATGATCTCAGGCGTATCGAGCCCTATATCGGCATTGCCGATCGATTTCTCTTCGACGCCAAGCCGCCTGCCGGATCCGATCTGCCCGGCGGAAATGGCGTGAGCTTCGACTGGCGCTTGTTGCGATCGCTTGACGACAGCGTGGATTACATGCTTTCCGGTGGTCTCAACAAGGACAACGTAGCAGAAGCGCTCACAGAAACCGGCGCACGCGCGATCGACGTATCGTCGGGTGTGGAGCAGGCGCCGGGAGTGAAAGATCTGCAGATGATGGATGAGTTTTTCGCGGCGGTCGCCGAGGCGACCCGCCGAGCGCCGGTATCAGGGAGTGTCAAGTGAACCAGTCACCCAAACCGAATTCCTTCCGGGAAGGTCCCGACGAAGACGGCCGCTTCGGCATCTTCGGTGGGCGCTTCGTCGCCGAAACCCTGATGCCGCTGATCCTGGATCTGCAGGCCGAATGGGAAAAGGCAAAGACCGATCCGGAATTCCAGGCTGAGCTGGCACATCTGAACACACATTATACCGGTCGCCCGAGCCCGCTCTATTTCGCCGAGCGTCTGACGGCCGAACTCGGTGGCGCGAAGATCTACTTCAAGCGCGATGAGCTCAACCACACCGGCAGCCACAAGATCAACAACTGCCTTGGCCAGATCCTTCTCGCCAAGCGCATGGGCAAGACCCGCATCATCGCGGAAACCGGTGCCGGTCAGCACGGCGTGGCCTCCGCCACCGTCGCAGCTCGCTTCGGCATCCCTTGCGTCGTCTATATGGGCGCGACTGACGTCGAGCGCCAGGCGCCGAACGTCTTCCGCATGAAGCTCCTTGGTGCCGAAGTAAAACCGGTGACCGCTGGCCATGGCACGCTTAAGGACGCCATGAACGAGGCATTGCGTGACTGGGTCACCAATGTCGATGACACCTATTACATGATCGGCACCGCCGCGGGTCCGCATCCCTATCCGGAAATGGTGCGCGACTTCCAGTCGATCATCGGACGCGAAACGCGCGAGCAGATGATGGCCGCCGAAGGCCGCCTGCCGGATATGCTGATTGCAGCCGTCGGCGGCGGTTCCAACGCCATCGGCCTGTTCCACCCGTTCCTTGATGACGCAAGCGTGCGTATCGTCGGCGTTGAGGCCGGCGGCAAGGGGCTGGAAGGCGAAGAGCATTGCGCTTCGCTTACCGCCGGCAGCCCGGGCGTCTTGCATGGCAACCGCACCTATCTGCTTCAGGATTCCGACGGCCAGATCAAGGAAGGCCACTCGATTTCGGCTGGCCTCGACTATCCCGGCATCGGGCCTGAGCATTCCTGGCTCAAGGATATGGGCCGCGTCGAATACGTCCCGATCCGTGATGATGAGGCGCTGGCCGCCTTCCAGATGCTGACGCGCACCGAAGGCATCATCCCGGCTCTCGAGCCGAGCCATGCTTTGGCCGAGGTGATCAAGCGCGCACCGACCATGGACAAGGATCAGATCATCGTCATGAATCTCTGCGGTCGCGGCGACAAGGACATCTTCACCGTCGGCAAGATTCTGGGAATGGGGCTCTGATCATGACTGCTCGTATGGACAAGCGTTTCGCGGACTTGAAGGCAGAAGGCCGCCCGGCTCTCGTCACCTATTTCATGGGCGGCGATCCGGACTATGACACTTCGCTCGCCATCATGAAGGCCCTGCCGGAAGCCGGCTCTGACGTCATCGAACTGGGCATGCCCTTTTCCGACCCGATGGCCGATGGCCCGGCGATTCAGCTCGCCGGTCAGCGGGCTCTGAAAGCCGGCCAGACACTGGTACGCACGCTCGATCTCGCCCGCGAGTTTCGCCAGACCGACAACGACACCCCGATCGTCATGATGGGTTATTACAACCCGATCTATGTCTACGGTGTCGAACGGTTCCTCGATGACGCCCTGGCAGCCGGTATCGATGGTCTGATCGTTGTCGATCTGCCACCGGAAATGGATGACGAACTCTGCATCCCGGCCCGCAGCCGCGACATCAACTTCGTTCGCCTGGCGACGCCGACGACCGATGACAAGCGTCTACCGAAGGTGTTGGAGAACACATCCGGCTTCGTCTACTACGTCTCGATGAACGGTATCACCGGTTCGTCGCTGCCGGATCCGTCCCGCGTCGCAGGCGCTGTGCAGCGCATCAAAGCCCATACCGACCTGCCGATCTGCGTCGGCTTCGGCGTGAAGACCGCCGAGCATGCACGTCTGATCGGCGCAAGCGCCGACGGCGTTGTCGTCGGCACGGCCATCGTCAATCAGGTCGCCACCAATCTAACCACCGACGGGAAAGCCACTGCGGACACGGTACAGGCCGTTGTCACGCTGGTTCGGGGTCTCTCCAGCGGCGTGCGCAGCGCGCGCCTTGCTGCCGCCGAATAACTTTCCCATATGGACTGGAAACGTCAGGAGTACACCGCGTGAACTGGATCACCAACTATGTTCGCCCGCGCATCAATTCTATGCTGGGCCGCCGCGAAGTTCCGGAAAATCTCTGGATCAAGTGCCCGGAAACGGGCGAGATGGTCTTCCACAAGGACCTCGAAGAGAACAAGTGGGTTATCCCGGCTTCCGGCTATCATATGAAGATGCCGGGCAAGGCGCGTTTGATCGACCTCTTTGATGGCGGGCAATACGAGGCGCTCCAGCAGCCGAAGGTAGCGCAGGATCCCCTCAAGTTCCGCGATTCAAAGAAGTATAGTGACCGTCTCAAGGACAGCCGTCTGAAGACCGAGCAGGAAGATACGATCCTCGCCGGCGTCGGCACCGTGCAGGGCCTGAAGCTCGTTGCTGTCGTGCACGAATTCAACTTCATGGGCGGTTCGCTCGGCATCGCCGCCGGCGAAGCGATCGTGAAGGCGTTCGAACGCGCCATCAAGGAAAAGTGCCCGCTGGTCATGTTCCCCGCTTCCGGCGGCGCCCGCATGCAGGAAGGCATCTTGTCGCTGATGCAGTTGCCGCGCACGACCGTTGCCGTCGACATGCTCAAGGAAGCCGGCCAGCCCTACATCGTCGTGCTGACGAACCCGACCACCGGTGGCGTCACCGCCTCCTATGCAATGCTGGGCGACCTGCATATCGCCGAACCCGGTGCTGAAATCTGCTTTGCCGGCAAGCGCGTCATCGAGCAGACCATCCGCGAGAAGCTGCCGGAAGGTTTCCAGACCTCCGAATATCTGCTGGAGCACGGCATGGTCGACATGGTCGTCAAGCGCCACGACATTCCCGACACGCTCGCCCGCGTTCTCAAGATCATGACCGAGCGTCCAGCAAACGACACGGCTATTGCGGTGCCGGCGGCCAAGGCATCGGCCTGAGACCCCATTTCGTCGAGGCCGCGGCAGCGGAACAAATGTGATGACAGCCCCTATCGTCAGCCTGGCCGACGCCGAGATCGAAAAACTCATGGGGTTGCACCCCAAGGGATATGATCTCTCGCTTGACCGTATCCGCCGTCTGCTGGACGTGCTGGGAAATCCCCAAACGCGCTTGCCGCCGGTCATCCATGTGGCCGGCACAAACGGCAAGGGGTCAGCGACGGCCTTCTGCCGTGCACTTCTGGAAGCACAGGGGCTGTCGGTGCATGTGCATACGTCGCCCCATCTCGTCCGCTGGCATGAGCGTTATCGTATCGGCGTCAAGGGCGGGGCCGGCAGGCTCGTCGAGGACGAACTGTTTGCCGACGCTTTACGTCGCGTGGCGGACGCCAATGAAGGTAAGCCAATCACGGTCTTCGAGATTCTGACGGCTGTCACCTTCATCTTGTTTTCGGAACAGCCTGCCGACGTCGCGGTCATAGAAGTTGGGCTTGGCGGCCGCTTCGATGCGACCAACGTCATCGAGAAGCCGGCTGTTTCGATCATCCAGCCGATCTCGCTTGATCACCAGGCCTATCTCGGCGATCGCGTCGAACTGATTGCGGCCGAAAAAGCCGGCATCATGAAGCGCGGTGTCCCGGTGGTCATCGGCCACCAGGAATTCGACGGCGCAAAGGACGTGCTGATCAGCACCGCCGAGCGCCTCGGCTGTCCGCTCACCGTCTTCAGCCAGGATTTTCTCGGCTACGAGGAATTTGGTCGGCTCGTCTATCAGGATGAATTCGGCCTGATGGATCTGCCGCTTCCGTGCCTGCCGGGGCGTCACCAGATCGGCAATGCGGCAACGGCCATCCGCGCCGTGAAAGCCGCTGGCTTCCCTGTAACCGACCAGATTGCAGAGAAGGCGATGCTGTCGGTCGAATGGCCCGGCCGCCTGCAGCGACTGACGGACGGTGCGCTTGTGGATCACGCACCTGTCGGTGCCGAAATCTGGCTAGATGGCGGACACAATCCGGGTGCCGGTGAAGTGATCGCCGAAGCCATGGCGGCGATGGAAGAGAAGCAGGCGCGCCCGCTTCATCTTATTGTCGGCATGATCAACACCAAGGATCCAATCGGCTACTTCCGGGCTTTCACTGACATCGCGCACGATGTGTATACGGTTCCGATTCTAGGTTCGGATGTTGGCTTAGATCCTGTGGCTCTGGCGCAGTCGGCCGCAGAAGCTGGATTGAAGGCCCTGCCCATGAGCTCGGTCAGCGAGGCGCTCGACGCCATCGCCACGCGCAGCGCAGATTCCGCCCCGCCGCGCATCATGATCGGCGGGTCGCTGTATCTCGCCGGCAATGTGCTCGCCCAGAACGGCTCCATCCCGACATGAAAAAAGCCCGGCAAAACCGGGCTTTTCTTTTATCGTTCATCAGCAGTGGTCGTTCAGGCTGCGCCGGCAATCCAGCTGGTGAGCGCGGTCTTCGGAGCGGCGCCGACCTTGATGTCAGCCACTTCGCCACCCTTGAAGACGGCCAGCGTCGGGATCGAACGAACGCCGAACTGTGCAGCGAGTTCCGGATTTTCATCGATGTTCAGCTTGGCGATCTTCACCTTGCCGGCCATTTCCTTCGAAATCTCTT
>JARXAQ010000362.1 GCA_029865825.1 Rhizobium sp. | reverse complement strand
TTCCCTTGCGGAACTCCGACGGCAGGGTCCTCCGAAATGACCCTGACCGAGACGCTGCTCGCGTCCCTGCCGTCCTACGGATTGCCGCTGCTTGCGCTGGTCGTCGGCGTGAGCTGCCTCGGCGCACCCTTGCCCGCCTCGATCGTCATGATGCTGATGGGCGCCCTTGCCGCTGCAGGCGACTTCAGCTTCTGGATCGTGGTTGTCGTGGCGCTCGCGTCCTCGATGGCTGGTGACCAATTGGGTTATATGCTCGGCTGGATTGCCGGCCAGCGCCTGATACCGCTCGTCGCCCGCACTCCATCGCGCCACAGAGCCATCGAACGAGCACGGCACGAGATGGACGAGCGTGGGAACCTGGCTGTGTTCCTCACCCGCTGGCTGCTCGCGCCCCTTGGCCCCTATCTCAACCTGGTCGCCGGCGCCTCCCGCTTTTCCTGGCTAAGGTTCACACTGGCCGGCATTCTGGGAGAAGCCGTATGGGTGGGTCTCTACACCGGGCTTGGCGCGACCTTCAGCGAAAGCGTCACGCAAATCGCCGAAATCAGCGGCAGCATCAGCGGCTTCCTGGTCAGCTTCGCGGTGGCAGTCATCCTCGGCTACAAGCTGCTTCAGGCGCTGCGCGCAAACGACTGACGCCACATTTACCGGGGCCGAGGCAGATTTCGCCGAACTGTCACACTGCGATGGTATCCGGAGCTGAAAATCCGGAGACTCGTCATGACGTATCTGATCTGGTTCGCCGCGATCGCACTTTTCACCCAGCTGGCAAGCATCGCCTTCGTCATTGCAACCAAGCTGCGCCACCGGAAGCTCGAACGCCATCCGGCGCCTCGCCCGCCGGTCACGCTCATCCGGCCGATCTGCGGTCTGGAAAACAATCTCGAGCGCTGCCTCGCCTCCTCCTTCCGGCTTGACTGGCCCGCTTACGAAATCCTCTTCTGCGTCGCAAAAGCCGATGATCCCGCCGCCTTGCTGGTGCGTCGCCTGATCGCCGAACACCCCCAGATCCCTGCACGTCTCCTGGTCGGCGAAGACCAGTTCAGCGCCAATCCGAAGCTCAACAACGTCGTCAAGGGCTGGCGGTCCGCCCGTCATGACTGGATCGTCATGACCGACAGCAATGTGTTGATGCCGCCTGATAACATCGAAACGATGATGGCGCGCTGGGACGGCCAGACCGGCCTCGTCTGCTCACCCCCGGCCGGCACCGAGCCGGAGAATTTCGGCGCCCATCTCGAAAGCGCCTGGCTCGACAGTTTCCAGGCCCGCTGGCAGCTCTTCGCCGATGCGACGGGGTTCGGCTTTGCCCAGGGCAAGTCGATGCTCTTCAACCGGCAACTGATCACCCGGCTCGGCGGCTTCGAACGACTGGGTGAAGAGGTGGCAGAAGACGCCGCGGCCACGCTTCTGATCCGTGGTGCGGGCCTGAAAGTCCGGCTGGTGCACGAGCCATTCCCGCAACCATTGGGTCAGCGCAACATCGCCGCCGTCTGGAAGCGCCAGCTGCGCTGGGCCCGTCTGCGCCGCGCCTCCTTCCCGCTTTACTTCCTGCCGGAAGTCTTTACCGGTGCCGCTCTGCCTGCCCTCGCCGTGATTGCAGCCTCCATCGCCGGCAACCTCCCTGCTGTTACACCTCTGGCCTATCTCGCCGTCTGGTACGCAGCCGAAATCGGCCTCGCCCACGCCTATCGCTGGCCGAGCGGCTGGCGGATCCTCCCGGCCATGCTGATCCGCGACCTGCTGTTGCCGGCGCTCTTCGTGGCCGCCTGGTTCGGCAGCGGTTTTGAATGGCGCGGCAATACGATGACGGTTGCCGACAACGACAATGGCCGCACGGCCCGCATCCGCCGGGCCGTCGTGCGGACCCGGGACAAGGCCCGCGCCCTGGTCGCGGCCCGCACATCCTGATCCCTGCACAAAAAGCCGGGCGGAGCGGCCTCTCGGTCGCACCCGCCCGCAGGGAGGTTCGGTGACGATCAGATGGTGCCCTGGCTCATCTGCTCGGCGATAAAGTCAGCCTGGCGGATCGCCAGCGTCACGATCGTCAGCGTCGGATTTTCCGCCGCCCCCGTGGTGAACTGGCTACCATCCGAGACGAACAAGTTGCTGATGTCATGCGTCTGGCCGTGTTTGTTGACCACGCCGTCCTGCGCTTTCTCGCTCATCCGGTTGGTGCCGAGATTGTGCGTCGACGGATAGGGCGGCGTCGGGAAGGCGCGGGTCGCCCCGACGGCCTCATAGAGCGCCACGCCCTGAGCATAGGCATGGTTGCGCATGGCGACGTCGTTCGGATGGTCGGTGAACCAGACATCCGGGATTGGCATGCCGTATTTATCCTTGAGCTCGCCATGCAGCTTCACCGCATTCTGCTCCTGCGGCATGTCCTCACCGACGATCCAGAGACCCGCCATATTGGCATACTGGTCCATCGCTGATGCAAACGAACGACCCCAGCCACCCGGATCAAGGAAGGCCGCCATGAAGGGAACGCCCAGCGCCAGCGTTTCCAGCTCGTAGCCGCCGACGAAGCCGCGTGCGGGGTCATGCCGCGCTTCGTCGCGGATGATCCCGGCCATCGTCGTCCCGCGATAGAAATGCACCGGCTTGTCAAACACCGCATAGACCGAGCCGGTGGTGTGGCGCATGTAGTTCTTGCCGACCTGGCCGGACGAGTTCGCCAGACCGTCCGGGAACTTCGACGAGGCGGAGTTGAGCAGCAGGCGGGGGCTTTCGATCGAATTGCCGGCGACGCAGATGATGCGGGCCTTCTGGCTCTGCAGCTTGCCATCCTTGTCGGCGTAAACGACAGCCGTCACCTTGCCGGCTGCGTCATGCTCGATCTTGACGACATGTGAATTCGGCCGCACTTCCAGCTTGCCGGTTGCCTCGCCCTTCGGGATTTCCGTGTAGAGCGTCGACCACTTAGCGCCCCATTTGCAGCCCTGGAAACAGAAGCCGGTCTGCTGGCAGGACATGCGGTCGTCGCGATCGGCCGAGTTGATCGCCATATTGCCGGTGTGACATTCCTTGTAACCCAGCTTGTCAGCGCCGGCCTTCAAGATTTTGAAGTTGTTGTTGCCGGGAAGCCCCTCGATGCCGTTGGTCCGCGTGACGCCCATCTTGTCTTCGGCCTTGGCATAATAGGGCTCGAGATCGGCAAGCGTGATCGGCCAGTCGAGCAGGTTGGCCCCTTCCACTTTGCCATAGGTCGTCAGATCCTTGAACTCATGCTCCTGGAACCGGAGCGATGCCCCCGCCCAGTGGGTGGTGGTACCGCCGACGGCCTTCACGATCCAGGCCGGCAGATTGGGGAAATCCTTGGAGACGCGCCAGCCGCCACCGGTGGTGCGGTTATCGAGCCAGGCGAGCTGAGAAAAGCTCTCCCATTCGTCATTGATGAAGTCTTCGTGCTCGATGCGGGCACCCGCTTCGAGCACCACCACGTCGATGCCCTTCTGGGCAAGTTCGTTGGCGAGCGTACCACCGCCCGCACCGGAACCGATAATGACGACCACGCTGTCGTCGTTGAGATCATAGGGCGCTGCCATGTTTTCCTCCCGGGAAAATCAGTCACGTGTCGGATGACGCCACCGCGCCCATGTTGATGGGCCTCCTCCGGCGGCGAAGATTGCGTATCGAAACCGGGCCTCAGAGCCAGGTGATGTCGTCGAAGCCGCGCTGGATATAGCCGCCCTTGGAATAGGACTCGCCCTCGTAGCCGAAGATCGGCCAGATCTCTTTCTGGTTATAGAGACTGACCACGAGATCGCCGCGCACTGCCTGGAAGAAGGGCGTCGTCTCGATGTCGCGCAGAATGGCGACGCGGTCGTCCTCCCAGCCGAGGCCACGATAACCGCCGGCACCGGCGCGTTTGTCGAGATCGGCAATGCCGTCTTCGATCAGCGCTTTGTGCTTCTCATCCTTGCCGGCCATCGTGTCCTGACCCTTCACGGCCGCCGCATAGAAGCGGTCGGCGAGCTGGTCATGCGGATAAACATCACGCGCCATCTTGATGAGGGTCGCCAGCGTCTCCGGCTTCAGCGCCGAGGCTTCGAGGCCCCAGGCTTGCTCCGGACAGATCACCGCGGTGCCGGTGACCATCAGCACGGCACCGGCCGCACCGCTTTTCAGCAATTGCCGGCGGGACATCTGCCCCGTTTTGTCGAGAATCGTTACCACGTCAAATCTCCTCCCATGGTGGTTGGCCGCGACCCGATCGCCGCCGCCGATGGCCGGCGCGGGCCCCGCGCCTGCCGGCTTCGAAAAGACAAGGCCGGAGGCTCCTCTTCCCCCGGCCTCACGATCATTTGAACCGACCGTGCCGGGCCAAGACCTCGATCTTGTATCCGTCGGGATCGGTGATGAAGAAGAAGCGGGCGATCAGCGCGCCATCGCGGTTGAACTCGACGATCTTGTTCGGGTTCAAGCCCAGATCGGTCAGCCGCTGATGCTCGGCATCGAGGTCGGAAACGCTGACAGCGAGATGCCCATAGCCGTTGCCGAGGTCGTAAGCCTCCTCACGCCCCTTGTTGACCGTCAGCTCCAGTTCGAATTCGCTGTCCGAATTGCTGAGATAAATCAGCGTGAACGTCTCGAAATCGAGACGATCCGCAATCTCCAGGCCAAAGGCTTGGCGGTAGAAGGACACCGAACGGGTCTCTTCCAGAACGCGGATCATCGAATGAATCATTTTCGCCAAGGCCTACTCCTCGCAACGGACAAAAATCATGATTCGAGTGTCGCGCGACTTGGGGCTAGCGGGGTAGCAGCCCATTACCGCAGCCGAATTATTTTGACGGCCGGGCATCCCTCCCAGTCCGGCGAGGCAGTTTAGGAAACACGGAAATTGACCATCGCGAAAGGCCGCAACATAATGGCGGGCAAAACAGAAGAACGATCAAAAAAACGGACACCAGGGAGGACGATGCCATGTGTGAAGTTTTTGCAGGACAGGACCCGGGACGCTACCGCGCGGTCAACCGCTCGGTGCGGATCGGCGGTCATTCGACCAGCATCCAGCTCGAGGCGGCCTTTTGGGTGCTGATCGACGAGATCGCCGCCAGCCAGAATTTTTCGACCTCGCGCTTCCTTTCGACGCTCTATGACGAGGCCCTG